>JAWRJF010000062.1:0-20959 GCA_040307645.1 Anaerovoracaceae bacterium
TGTATATGCTACTCTAATAGTGGTCCACTTTTTAAGTAATTTCTACTTGAAAAATGGTCCACTATTTTAATTTTAGAATCCATATGTCATAATACATATGGAGGTATAAAGGAGTGAAAAATTTAATGGACAAACACACCATAATTAATCTTAAGCAGCAAGGATATTCCAATAGGTCGGTTGCTACTATGCTTAAAGTTAACAGAAAAACTGTAGCAAAATATTGGAATGAATTTAATAAAAACTTAGAAAGGCTTAATGATCCTAACGAAGATATTGCATTGGTACAAGAAAAGATTGCAGCTAAACCCAAATATGATACATCTAAAAGGATTCGAAGAAAATACACTAAAGAATTAGACTTATTCATTGATAGAATTCTTTTTGCTGAACAGGAAAAAGACAATAAACTTGGAATTAATAAGCAGCATTTAACAAATAAACAAATTTACACAATGATAAAAAATGAAGGATATGATATTGGATTAGCTTGTATATCTAATCATTTAAAAATTAAAAGGGATAAAGCAAAAGAATGCTTCATAAAGCAACAATATGAATATGGAGATAGGCTAGAATATGATTTTGGAGAAGTAAAGCTAATAATTGCTGGGGAGCTTAATACATATCATTTAGCGGTACTCTCTTCCCCTGCATCAAATTACAGATGGGCATATTTATACAAGAACCAAAAAAATGATGTATTTTTAGATTCTCATGTTAAATTTTTTGACATGATTGGCGGAATGTATAAAGAGATAGTATATGATAATATGAAAAATGTAGTATCTAAATTTATAGGAAGAAACGAAAAGGAATTTCATCCTAAGCTATTAATATTATCCAATTATTACGGTTTTAATATAAATGCAACCAATGCTTTTAGTGGAAACGAAAAGGGACATGTTGAGGGCAGTGTAAAAATCATAAGAAATGCTGTTTTTGCTGAGAGATACCAGTTTGATTCTTTAATTCAAGCAGAAGAATACTTAACGAATAAACTGATGAAGTTAAACAAAAACTCAACCATAAACGAGGAAATTAAACATCTTATGCCATTAAAGCCTACCTTTGAACTTGCATCAATAACTAAACAAAAAGTTAATTCATATAGTTTTGTTCAAGTAGATACTAATTTGTATTCAGTACCTGATTATCTTGTAGGTAAAACTGTAACTGTTAGAAACTATGTCAAAGAGGTCAAATTTTATCTTAATGATGTCTTTGTTTGTAAACATAGAAAAAAAGATGGTGCAGGTGAAGTTAGCATTGATATTAATCATTATCTAACTACACTTGCAAGAAAGCCAGGAGCTATACGAAACTCCACAGCTTTAAAAAGCATCCCCATGCTGAAATCCATCTTTGATAATAATTTTAATACAAATCCTAAAAAATTCATAGAGTTATTAGAAGAAAATAAAGAAAAATCAATAGATGAACTTTTAGATGAATTAAGCAGTTATGGCACCTTTAATTCAAATGTTATTCCAATTGATATTAGAAATCCGAAACCCCATAAATCAAGCGTAGAATCTAAAACTAAGGGTATAATTTTAAGCTATAACAAGTTATGTATAGGAGGGAACAAATAAATGAGTATAAGTATAAGTGAAGTTGCGTCAGAATTAAAACTATCATATTTAAGAGAATTCCATAAAGAGTTAATTGATGAATCAAAACAGCTACATCTAAATAATGAGGAGTTTTTACAACTTTTCTTAGAAAGAGAATTACTTAGAAGAAAAAATAATGGTATAGAGAGACGACTTAGGAATGCTAAGTTTACAAATAAAAAATTTATCGAAGACTTTGATAAAACAAAATACAGTATAGAATTACAACAAAAGTTTGATATTCTTGAAAGTCTTGAATTTATTGATAACAAAGAGAATGTAATCCTTATGGGCACTCCTGGCTCTGGAAAAACACATTATGCTACAGCTCTTGGAATAAAAGCTTGCATGAATGGCAAAAGTGTATTGTACAAATCTGTTCCTAATCTAGTTATAGAACTGCAGGAATCAATGAGTAGAAATCAAATAACAATGTATAAAAGAAAGTTTGAAAAGTATGATATTGTAATTTTAGACGAACTAGGTTATGTCTCTTTTGACAAAAGTGGTTGTGAAATACTATTTAATCTTTTGTCAAGTAGAAACGACAAAGGAAGTATAATCCTTACAACTAACCTATCCTTTGATAGATGGGAAGAAATATTTAAAGATACAATGCTTACAGGGGCCATGGTAGATAGATTGGCCCATAGAGCACACATAATGGATATGTCCAGAGATATAAGCTATAGAATGGAAGACACTATAGCATGGAATCAAAACAAATAAGTGGACCCTTTTTCAAATAGAATAGTGGACCCTTTTTCAGTTGACAAATGCATCTGCAATATGTATGATTAGGTGTAAATGGTATTTTATTTACAAAAAATGCTATTCAGGTTATAATTTATAAAAAGAAAAAATTGATATTTAGTAGTAGAGAAGGAATAGAATGAGAGTTGTCAAGAATAATGATAATAGAATTATAGTCAATTTAAACCATGATGTGATAGCAATAGGATATGAAGCCATTCCTTATTTTAACATAGTAAATCATAACGTTATTTGCTATGAAGAAGGAAAAGTTAATCTAGGAGATGTGATTGTAATAATTAAAGGTGAAAAATGTGGCTTTGATGAATCACAGAATTTGAATTTACATTTTATGGGAATTAGAAATTTGCAACTTAATGGCGAATTTGTTGCTATAGGGAGGTATTTTAGTGAAGCATGTAGCGGCGTACTATTTGATGAAGATATTCGAGAATTAGATACTATTGTTTTTGGTAAGATAATCAAAATTACCAAATATAATAGAGCGATTGAGGCTACATTAAATAATACAACATTAGAAATTAAAGATACGGAATGTTTGGTGGCAATATTTGATAAAGAAAAATTGAAATATTTAAATGTTAGTAATTCTATCCAGGAAGAAATATCAATTATAGAAAAAGGTTTTCATTCAAAATTTCAATTATTAGATAGCGAAGACATCCTGAGCTTGCAGGGAATTTTAGATAAGTCTATTTATGAAGGTATAAATCTTAATATTGAAAGCGACAAATGTTTTATGAAATACAAAGGGGAGGTCATTTGTATTGAATGGAAAAAAGAACTTATTTTAAATAATGAAATATATGTGATTAATATTAGTAATAAAGGGAAACTTCTCGAAAACATCAGAAAAACAACTAAAAAATATGACGAAATTGTTGCAAAAGAAAAAGATTATAAAATCGTAGATGACTTTTCTTCAGCATATCAGGCATTGGGAATAGATGAACATATATCTAGATACAAGACTATTATTAAGAAAGCCTCAATGTCTAGAGTGACTATTATGATTACGGGAGAAAGTGGTACGGGCAAAACATATTTTGCTAGAGAAATACATAGAAATAGTATGCAAAGTGGTGGTCCATTTATTCATATTAATTGTGCTTCTATATCTCCAAATCTAATTGAGAGTGAATTATTTGGATATGATGAAGGTTCATTTACAGGAGCTATAAGAGGTGGTAAAAAAGGGTATTTTGAACAAGCTGAAGATGGTACCATATTCTTGGATGAAATTGGAGAATTGCCATATGAATTACAAGGGAAACTACTTGAAGTAATTCAAGAGAGAACATTTTACAGAGTTGGGGGCAATGCTAAAATTCAAGCAAAATGCAGATTTATAGCTGCAACAAATAGGGACTTGAGAAGGTGTGTTGACGAAGGGAAATTTAGACTGGATTTGTATTATAGAATAAATGTTTTTCCGATACATCTTCCACCTGTGAGAGAAAGGGCTCATGACATTAAACTGATTGCAAGTACACTATTACCAAATATATGCAATAGATTGGGTATTGAGCCAATATTGATTAGCCCGCAAGCAAGAAACCTAATGGAAAATTATTCTTGGCCAGGCAATATACGTGAAATAGAAAATGTATTAGAAAAAGCAACTATTTTATGTGAAGGAAAAATAATTTTACCAACCGATATTGAATTTGGAACGGATACATTACGCAAAAATATTAATATTAAACCATTAAAAGATACAATAGCTGACGAGGAGCGAAAAGCAATTGTGAACGCACTAATCACAAATAATTATGAAAAAAAGAAGACAGCAGAGTATTTATGTATAAGTAGGACAAATCTGTTTGAAAAAATGAATAAATATAAGATCAGAGGTGGAACAAATGATTGCAAAAAAGATTCAGCAAAGAATAGGTAAAATAGATGGTAAACTTGGGGTTTATTACTATGATGTGAAGACCGGAAATAGTTGTAATGTGGGAAATGAGGATGTTTTTGTTCCAGCTGGCATTGAGCAATTACCAATTCTAATTGAGACATTTAGGCAAATTGAAGAGGGAATAATACACAAGAATGATATATATATTTTGAAAGAGGAAGATAAAATGCCATCGTTAGGTGTATTAAATATTATACATTCAGGAACAAAATTACATATAGAAGACATATACAAGATGATGATATGCATAGGTGATAATTCTGCGACAAATATTCTAATAAACCTTTTAGGAATGGAAGACATCAACAACACAATGGAGGTGATGGGATTTAGAAATACAAGAATCAATCGACTTTTTTTTGATTCAGAAAAAGAAATAATGGGCATTCAGAATCAATTTTCACTAAGTGAAATGGGAGAGTTATTGCGTAGAATGTATTTTAGACAAGTCATATCAAATGGTAGTAGTGAACAAATACTTAGTATTTTGCAAAGGCAACAAAGGAATGCGATTATTCCCTATTATTTTGGGGAAGAATTGCCAATTTCACATGTGGTGGGCGAGGATCCAGGAATTCTACACAATATAGGAATTGTCTTTTCAAAAAATCCATTTATTCTATGTATGGGTGGAAATGGAGTTGACACAAGGAGCGTGGAAGGAATAATGCGAGATGTTTCCCTAATTTGTTATAATGAGTCAAACAAATAATTTAAGAGTAAGTGTTCGGATTTAATAAATTGAGTAATAATATCCGAACATTTTTTTATTTGTATTAGAACAATTTAATAGTTAAACAATAGAAGTTTATTGAAATTTACACATTCTTAGTTATATATTATACATGGAATGAATATTGCAATACATGTTTAAGAAAAATTACAATAAATTTTTATAGGAGGAAAGTATTATGCAAAATCAAAGCAAAGATTGTAATGAGTATAAGATAAAGGGAGGAGGCTTTAAAAGGGACATTAGTTTATTTGGTGGCATTAGTTTGGTTGCAGGTATGACAATTGGTTCAGGGGTATACTATCTTGGAGCATATGTGCTTGAAAGAGCAAACATGAGTATTGGACTTGCTCTCCTTTGTTGGATTATTGGTGGTGCAGTTTCCATTTTGGGTGGACTGTGCTTTGCTGAATTAGGAGCTTCGATGCCAGTTACTGGGGGTCAAACTAAATATCTTAGTGAAGCTTATGGACCAATGTGGGGATTTATTAATGGGTTCAATCTGTTTGTTATTAATGGTTCAGGATCTACGGCTGCTTTAGCTATCGCAGGTGCTACAGCTATTGCTGGGTTTATACCAATGACAGGAATTGTTATAAAATTAGTTGCAATTGCATTAATCATAATATTTACCTTTGTCAATCTGAGAGGTGTAAAGGGCGCATCAAGATTTCAAAGCTTTACAATGGTGTATAGGTTATTGCCATTAGTGCTGATAATAGGATTTGGGCTGGCGTTAGGTACTGAAAAACCTGATTTAAGTATTACCAATGCATTTAGTGGTACGCATGGTGGAGTTGGAAGTGCAATTTCTTTGATTACATTTGCAACATTTGCATCATTATGGGCATATGAAGGATGGGCAAACATGAATAGCGTAGCTGAGGAAATAAAAAATCCTAAGAAGAATCTTCCGCTTGCAATTATTATTTCTTTGGGTGCTATTACATTAATTTACACTATATTTAATTTCGCAATATATAGGGTATTGCCAGTTGGTACAATGGAGACAATGATTTCTACAGGAGATATGTATATGGGAAGTGCAGTCGCAAAACAACTTATGGGAACTTTTGGATATACACTTGTTCTATCAGGGATGTTAGTCGGAGTTGTAGGTACTATGAATGGTGGAATTTTAGTATTTCCTAGAAATTATTATGCTATGGCAAAGGAAGGATATTTTCCAAAGGCTTTTGGAAAATTAGATGAAAAAACGGGTGTACCAAAGAATGCGATAATTGCTGGATCTGTTGTCTCTATATTATTGGTATGCTTACGTGATTTGGATCAACTAACAAGCCTCGTAATATTTACACAAGCTATTCTAAATATGATGACTGTTTTTGCAGTATTAATTATGAGAAAAAAATATCCAGATATAGAAAGACCATATAAAGTATGGGGTGGAAAAGTAACGATTATAATAACTACTATTTTATTTGGTGTTTTGCTAGTTAATCAGTTGATTACAGATACATTTAATTCACTTATTGGTTTAGCGGTTCCAGTGCTTGGCGTGTTTGTATACTTATATTTCAAGAAAAAAAATGGCGGTCAGGAATATGCTGGCAATGTTGATGAGTTGGATGATTAATTCAAAAGGAATGAGGACAAAGGACTGTGGCTGATATAAAATTAGAAAACATTAAGCGTAATATACTAAAAGGCTTAGAAAAACAAAAAGGTAAAGTGGGATTTTATTATAAAGATTTAATTACAGGCGAAAATTTTGGGTTTAATGATGAACAACTGTTTGAATCTGCTAGCGTAATTAAATTTCCTATTCTTCTGGAATTGTATAGAAGAAATGTAATGGGTGAGGTAGATTTATCTAAAAAAATAAAGATTAGTTTTGATGATATGTTACCTAGTTGTGGCGCCATTAATTCATTTACATATGAACCAGAGGTTGAGATTAGAACAATAGCAAATTGGATGATTACGTTAAGTGATAATTCTGCAGCAAATATTCTAATAAAACTTCTTGGACTGAAAAAATATAGAGAAGGATTTGATACAATGGGTTTAAAAAGGACTTCTTTAGAAAGATTATTGTTTGATGAGGTTGCTTCTAAAAAAGGTATTGAAAACAAATTTGTTATTTCTGAAATTGCAATGATGTTGGAAAAAATATATACTAAGAATTTTCTGAGTAAATCTATATCTACAGATATAGAAAAGATTTTATTAAATCAACAGATTAATTATAAAATTCCAGGTGATTTACTTGAGACGATACCTGTTGCTCATAAAACAGGAGATGATGATGGAATATCCAATGATGTGGGCATTGTTTATTGGCGGAGACCATTTATTATTTGCTTTGCAAGTAATGATACAAATGTAATTGAATTTAATCAATTCATAAGAAAAACGACATACGCACTTAGTATAGGAAGAGAATAATTTGCAATTGGTTGGGGGATAAATTTGAATATCCCCCCCTATCAAATTGATTGAACGAAGGTAAGAGGTTTATACTTTGTATTTAAAAATTCAGAAAGTAACATTTCATTTTATGATAATAAGGGCATCATTGTTAGAAACTAAACTGTATTTTAAAGGGGGTTTGAAAAGATAATCCATATGATTATAAATTGGTTTGACGTTATTAAACTTGTAAAATATAGTAGGTTTATAAAATTTTATACTAAGTATAGGAATGGGGAAAATAAATGAGAAATGAAGATAAGGGAAATTTAATTAAATTGATTGAATATGATCCTGAATTTATTATAGATTTAAAATATGCCACATCAAATAATTTTACGGGACAAAGGATATATAGCTCTAATGAATGCTGGTTAGATAGGCACACCGCGAGTATACTTGTTAAGGCAAAAAACATATTTAAAGAAAGAAATTTCAGGGTTAAGATCTGGGATGCATATAGGCCTATAAGCGCACAAGAAAAATTTTGGAATATAATGCCAAATGACAATTTTGTTGCAAGACCCCCAGATATGGAAAAAATAATAATCTTTAGACCAACGCATATGAATGGACTATGTGTAGATATAACCCTTACAGATATAGATGGAAATGATATATTAATGCCATGCGAATTTGATGACATGACAGAGAGAGCATCGTTAAATTGTACAAAAACATCTATAAAAGGACGAGATAATGCACTGTATATGAAGGAAGTAATGGAAGAAGTAGGATTCCGTGGATATGAGAATGAATGGTGGCATTTTTATGATATATCTACAGAACCTACACCATTTATAAATTTCCAAATTTAAAGTAGAATAAGAATGATAGTTTATTATTTGTCAGTTACAATGAGATAACTTAATGGTTTTGGAGGAAAAATGATTTGTGATAATATTAAAATAGAGAATAATGGGCATCTATATTTTGCGGGACAGGATACTATTGAACTAACAAAAAAATATGGAACACCAGTATACTTAATTGATGAAGAAAAAATACGAGAAAAATGTAATATATATAAGAATGCGTTCAAGAAATACTTTGGAAACAAGGGTTTTCCTCTATATGCGAGCAAAGCAAATTGCTTTAAACGCATATACGAGATAATGAAGGAAGAAGACATGGGTATAGATGTAGTATCTTCTGGGGAAATATACACAGCTATAAATGCAGGATATGATATATCAAGAGCATATTTTCATAGCAACAATAAAACTGATATGGATATTGCGTATGCAATAAAAAATGGGATTGGATATTTTGTAGCTGATAATATTGAAGAAATAAGAGCAATAGAGAATGAATCTGCCAAAAGAGGGATTATTCAAAAAGTACTACTTAGATTAACGCCTGGAATTGATACACATACATTTGAGGCAGTAGCTACTGGAAAAGTTGATTCAAAATTTGGAAGTGCTATTGAAACTGGACAAGCTGAGGAAATAACTGTATTTACACTTAAACAAAATCATGTGAAATTAGTAGGGTTTCATTGCCATTTAGGCTCTCAGATTTTTGCGGAAGATGTTTTTGAACGTGGGGCAGATATAATGATTAAGTTCGCATCAGACATGAAAGTGAAGTATGGATTTGTTACCAAAGAGATTGACTTAGGTGGTGGATACGGTGTTAGATATACAGTAGATGATCCTGAACTTGATATTGAAAAAAAAATACGTGAGGTTGCTAGAGTAGTTAAAGAAAAATGTTTAGAATATTGTATAGATTTGCCTGAAATACATATGGAACCTGGCAGAAGTATCGTTGCAGATGCAGGAATGACATTATATACTGCAGGTACTGTAAAAAAAATAATTGGTTATAAGAATTATGTTTCTGTAGATGGTGGAATGACAGATAATCCAAGATTTGCATTATATGGTGCGTGTTACACTTGCTATGTTGCAAATAAAATGAATGAAAAAGCAGACTTTGAGTGTTCAATTGTTGGACGATGCTGTGAAAGTGGTGACATCATTCAAGAGAAAGTATTAGTGCCACATAGTGTTGCAAGAGGTGATATTATTGCGGTTTGTACAACTGGGGCTTATAACTATTCTATGGCATCTAACTACAATAGATTATGTAAACCACCTATAGTTATGTTAAACGAGGGCAATAATTATATTGCCGTACATAGACAGTCATTTGAAGAAATGTGCGGATGTGATGAATAGACTTAATCTAATTAATAAAGTTATAGATTTGCATTATATAATTTCATTTAGAACTATGAGGCACCGATGCATTTATCAAACTATATTACTTTTATGATACAGTTATCAGGTATGTTATGTTAAGGATATATTTAAAATGAGATTTTCATGGTGGCATTTTTGCGGCTCTGTGTCAAATGTTGGGGTGACACAGAGCCTTTCTTTTGACGATTTAACACCGATGCAAAAGGAGGAACTGTCAGAAGGCGCACTGTTTTTCATTGAAAAGAACAATGATGCAGATTCACTAGAAGGGCAATTGGCCAAACTATTAGATATAGAATCGGGAGTGCTGATTGTGATTTCCGACAAGGCAATGCACATCAATGGATTGATTCTACTTGTTGGCACAACAGATGAAGAGCAGTTGATCCCAGATGATCAAAAGAGAGAAGTGACCACATTACTATAGGTCCTTGCTAGATATATCAGCTCAAGAATTGATGAGCACAAGATCGGTTATGCCAGATCGGCATTGGAAAGCATTTTAGACAACACAGTCATTGACATATATGTCAATGACTTCCTTACCCACGAAATTCTATACGTGAACAAGTCTATGGCAGCACCATACGGTGGTAAAGAAAAGTTTATGGGTGGACAGGAATGCTGGAAGGTTCTTTATGAAGGACAGACTGGACCTTGTGAGTTTTGCCCACAGAAGAAGCTGATTGATGACGAAGGAAAGCCATCAAAGATTTACTCATGGGACTATGAGCGGAAACTAGATGGATCTTGGTTTAGAGTATTCAGTGCTGCGTTTAGATGGGTAGACGGTCGTTTGGCCCATGTTGTCAGCAGTGCGGACATTACAGATAATAAGAAAAATGAGCAAATCATTCGCTATATGGCCAATTATGATTCTTTGACCAATCTGCCAAATCGAAGAAAACTGGTAGAAGACTTTAAGGAAAGAATTGATCAAGCAAAGGAAAATGAACGTGCATATGTGTTGTTCTTTGATATTGATGGATTTAAGGCCATCAATGACACTTTTGGTCATGATGCAGGAGATGAATTCTTAATTCAGTTAGGCGAATTCTATTCTGAGGTGCCGCTGCTGAAGGGCTCTATTTATCGAAATGGTGGAGACGAATTTGTCGGCATCATTGGCGGAGAAGGCGCTACAGAAGAACAAGTGCGAGAGACTATTGCACTGTTACATGAACGGTTTCAAACCTGTTGGTCCTTGGCCAATGGGGAGGTCTTCTGCAACATCAGTGCAGGCGTGGCTTGTTACCCAGAAGATGGAACTGGAGTAGAAGAATTATTACAGCAAGCAGACCAAGCCATGTACAAAGCCAAAAAATCTGGCGGCGGAAGCCTTTATTTCAGCCGGGATTTATAAGAGTAACTTTTCACATTGTTGAATCTTACAAGCCAGTGACAATTGTTCCAATTCCGCTGGCTTTTTAAAATCCAGATTTGTAAGTGTTTGTATTTTCTCCAATCTGTAACGAATGGTATTTTCATGTTGCTGCAGCAAAGTAGCACATCGGGAAATGCTATGCCCCGTCTGACAGAAAGTTTCTAAGGTCTCTGTAAGTCTAGCGTTGTTTTCTGCATCGTATTCATTAAGGTTTTCCATAATCCTATGGCTAAACTGGGACATTTCCTGGCTTTGACAAAATGGTAGAAGAATTTGTAGGACGCCTAAGTCTGTATAGGACTTGGTGCTATTTTTTTCTGCAAAAAGAGAAGCGTGAAGGCTTTCAGTGATGCTTTGTTTGATTTCACCTAAGTAGTAATGAATGCCGCTGATACCCATTGAGACGGAAGCTTCTGAGGTCAGCACATCCTCAGTAAACTGAGATAGCCGAAGGGGGATGTCCGTATAGGACTGCAAATCAAAAGAACACAGGAAGAGAATTCCGTTTTTGTAAACGGTCAGCAGATTGGAGGGTTGATTTAGAGGACTGGCATCATATCGTTTTTGGTATTCCATAAAACGGCTATTGTTAAAAAAGTCGTGAAAACGAGCATATATAATAAAGTGTTGTGTTTCAAAGGAGGGGTTCAGTTTGGTAGCACAATCTAAAATTGTTTCTGTTGTAGCACTTTCCGACATGAGAATATCCAATTGTTTGCAGGCAAAATCCAAGGAACTCAATTGTTCCACATGTTGATTGATGGTATAAATAACATCTTCAAAATAGATTTCTGGAGAGTCAATGATGAAAATGGGAAAATTCTTAGCATCAGCATAACGAAGTACTGCGTCGGGAATTTGTAGATGAAAGACGTTCTTGATGGCAAGACCGCTTGCGCCTTTTGCGACCAAATGCTTGACGGCGTCACCAATGAGAAAGGGATTGTCTTTGGCATAAAGAAACGTGGTCAATGCAAATTGATTCTCATGGAAATTTGCATGGAAATATTTATCCTTTAGAGAAGGAATCAGTTCGTAATCCAAAATTCCAGCGGTGGAAATTGCCCTAGACAACCCGCCGCCACCAACAATTAAGTTGGTACCACTTCGAAAATCTTGATAAAAATCAGATACTGTATAACTCATAGAACACCTCATGTAAAATACTACAATAATCAAACCTATTATATAGAGAATGATATAATTCTTTCTCTATTTGCTCTTATCCTATGGCGAAAATAGGAAAAAGTCAAGATATTTGTTGTATAAAATTATAAAAATAACACTTTGTGCATAGAGTTGACATCTCCTATAATGAACGAAAGGAGGTGTTCTTATGGATGTAAGAATTATCGGACGAAAAGAATTAGAAGCAGTATTAGAGATGCCGAAGGTGATTGAAGGTGTCAAGTCAGCGTATACCATGAAGGCAAATGGAGAAACGGTGGTATGGCCGTTGGTGTCACACGACTTTGAAGAACAAAAAGCGGTGATGGACATTCGCTCAGGCGGAATCTTTGGTAATGAACAACTTCACGGTTTGAAAATGTTGAACAATTTCCCATTGAACAAAGAGCAAAATCTGCCGCCATTTAACGGTATGTTGATGATCTTTGATTCCAACACAGGCATTCCCCTTGGGGTAATGGACGCAGCATACATTACCTGTATGCGTACAGGCGCTGCAGGTGCCATTGGCGCCCAGATGCTAGGGCGAAAAAATTCCCAAACCCTATTTGTGTTAGGCGCAGGAAAACAGGCAATTTTCCAGATTGCTGCCACTTTGATTGCCATGCCAAATCTGACTAAGGTTTACATTGCAGACAGCTTGGATCCGGAAAATGCCAAAAACTTTGCTGCTGTATGTGGAAAGACCATTGGAGAGAAATTTGATGTCGATGTATGCAATATAGAGTTTTTGCCGGCACTGGATATTCCGAAGTGTGTTGGTGAAAGTGACATTATCATTACCATTACGCCAGCACGGGAGCCAGTGATTCAAAAAGAGTGGGTAAAACCAGGTACCCATTTTAGCTGTATTGGTGCAGATATGGAGGGCAAAGAGGAAATCGACCCTGCGCTGTTTGTTGGCGCTAGAATCTTTGCAGACGACATCCATCAATGTGTAAACGTTGGCGAAATGGAACGGCCGATAAAGGCAGGCATCATCCACCGGGATGACATTGCCGGGGAGATTGGACAGGTGGTTTCTGGACAAATAACGGGAAGAACCTGTGACGAAGAGATTACAATTTTTGATGCCACTGGATTGGCTTTGTTGGATTTGGTTACGGGAAAGCGTGCCATTGATTTGGCCAAGGAAAAACAGTTGGGCATCACTGCAGATATTTAAGAGGGAAAGGAAATCGATATGCATATTGATAATTTTAAAATTGAACAATGGTTAAATCCATATGATGCAGGAGCAAAGTACAATTTAGGTTCTAGCTGCTGCAAACCAATGACCATGAAGGAATTGTTTCAATTGACAGGAATAGACAAAGAAAAATTCTTTCAAGAATTGGAAAACATCAGCTTGCACTACGGGTATTTTGAGGGTATGCCGCGACTAAAGAGAGCCATAGCGAACCTATTTACCGACGTGGTAACGGAGGAAATGGTGGTTACCGTTCATGGCGGAACCGGCGCAAACTCTATTGTATGTTATTCTCTATGCGAACCTGGGGACAATGTGGTTAGCATTTTACCAAACTATCAGCAGTACTATGCCATTCCAGAAGCCCTTGGAAATGAAGTGAGAATTTTCACTTGTGATGAAGCTTCCAACTATGCAGTGGATATGGAGAAAATTCGTGCGCTGGTTGATGAAAACACCAAGATGATCAATTTGGCCAACCCAAACAACCCGACAGGATATACCTTAACCAAAGAGGAGCTGGAGGAAATTGTTGAAATCGCAAGAAGCGTAGATGCTTATGTGGTATGTGACGAAATCTACAGAGGGTTAAGCGATGATTACATGTATTCTATTTGTGACCTATATGAGAAGGGCATCGGCACAGCAGGCACCAGCAAAGTTTTCTCCAGTGCAGGTCTAAGAGTTGGTTGGATTGTAACAAGAGATTTGACATTAATAGATACCATTATGAACCACCGTTCTTACAATAGCATTTGCGAAGGGGAAATCAATGAGTTGTTGGCTTCCATCGTTTTGGAAAACAAAGACATTTTCTACAAGAGAAACAAAGCCATTGTAGAAGCAGGCAGAAAAGCGTTATATGAATGGATTGAAGGAGAACCACATTTTAAGATAGTGTGTGAGAGTATGAGCTCCACATCCTATGTGGTTTACGACTTTGACATGGACCCTATTACATTCGCGCAAGGACTATATGACGAAAAAGGCGTATTGATTTGCCACGGCGACTGTTTTGAAATGGGAAATAGTTTCCGTTTAGGATATGGATTCGGTGATGTAGACTATTTGAAAAAAGGTTTGGCGGAGCTTTCCAACTATGTGAAGGAGTTAGAGGAGAACGGTAGAATTTAAGAGAAAAGGCAAATGCCCTGTAGTGAGAATTCACAGCAGGGCATATTTTTTCAGCTTATTATAAAGTGTTTGTCTGGATATGTTCAATTCAGAGGCGGTCCGTGTAATGCTAAAACGGTTTCTTTGATAAGTGGAAGAAAGGATATCTTTTTCTAACTCGTCCAATTGGTTGGCAAGAGAAGTATTTGGCTTGATATAAGTTGTCTTGGTCGAATCGTTTCGAACGCGACCTTTTTCGGAAGAGATGGTCACCAACGGTTTCTTTTTATGCAACAAATAATCTGGAACGTCATTTAAAGTAATTTTGCCATTGTTTTTGATGGTGCAACCATATTCTATGACATTTTTTAATTCCCGGATATTCCCCTCCCATGAGTACTGGGCAAATAAATCCATTACGGTATCAGAAATTCCCGTAATATTATGGTTTAGCATGGCATTGTAATGCTTAATGTAGTAATTACAAAGTAAAGGAATATCGTCTTTTCGGTTCCGCAAAGGTGGAATAGAAAAGCTAGCAACGTTTAAACGGTAGAACAAATCTTTACGGAAGGCCCCTCGCTGAACCATGGTGTCCAATTGTTCATTGGTGGAGGTGATAATTCTAACATCTGTTTCTCGCTCAAAATTCTCGCCAATACGACGGACAGATTTAGACTCAATGGATCGCAAAAGCTTTCCCTGTAATTCAAGAGAAAGGGAGTTGACTTCGTCAAGGAAAAGGCTCCCGCCTTTGGCCACCTCGAAAAGACCTGGCTTATCTACTGCACCAGTAAAACTTCCTTTAGAGGATCCAAAAAGAATGCTTTCCATAAGATTACTAGGAATAGCTGCACAGTTTTGGATAATAAAGGGTTCCCGTTTTCTGGAACTATTGGCATGAATGGTATGGGCAATCAATTCTTTTCCTGTACCGGTTTCGCCATATATCAAAATATTTGAATCTCCTTTGGCAAGTCTTTCTAGCTTCTCGAAGCTATCTAAAAACACTTGGTTTTTGGTTTTGATGTCGCTAAAGTTATATTTTGCAGTTACTGAAGAAAGCTTCTTTTTCTTTCCAGGTTTATTGTCAAGTTCAATGGACATAACCATACATCCAATTACGCCGGTTTCATTAATCAATGGGTAAGCGGAATTCAATGCTTTTTTTGGAACGCCATTGACTTCGAATTGTTGTATTTCATTGACAATGGATTGCTTTGTGTCAATGGCTTTGAAAAACGTGAAATCTTCTCGATTGAAGAAAGGGTATAATTCGAAAATGTACCGACCGACCGCTTCTTCATAACGCATCATATTGATTTGGTCATTATAGTCCTCATAGTACAGGATTTTCCCATTAGCATCTCCAATTAGGATGGAATCCGTTTGTCCAAACATCTCCTTAAAGACTTTATCTTCAGCTTTCATTGTGCGTTTCCCCTTTCTAAATGATACAATCATTTTAACAAAGCAAGTGTAAGATTACAAGACAAAACGTAAAAAAATAAGACAAAATGTCTAATGAATTTGCAATCTATTGTAACTTTCTGAAAATTAATGTATTGATATAAATACAATCGAAGGTGAGTTTCGCTGGAATTTCACCGTTTTGGCCGAGAAGAAACTATTGGGAAATTTTTTGGCATAACATTTGCTATATATTTAGGTAGATGCATCAGATAAAAATAAAGGAGATACAAATTATGGATAAGCTAAAATTTGGCATGTTAGGCCTTAATTATGATACAGAAGCGGGTAGAGGATGGCCAGGTGCCCGATATGCTCCGAAAAGCATTAGAGCTGCCCTTTCTGCCATTATGAATAGAATGGAAGATAACAAACTCTTTGATGTATGCAACAATTATCTTGTGGATTATGATAAAATCGACTTAAAAGATTTTGGTGACTGCGACAACATTGTCCATTACGACCATTATCAGGCATTGCAGGATATGAAACAAGAAATCATCAAAATTATGGAAGAAGGTTACAAACCGTTGCTTCTTGGTGGGGATCATTCCGTAACCAACGCGGGCCTTATGGCACTCCATGATAAGGCAGATGGAAAAATCGGCATTATTGATTTTGACGCTCACTTAGACTTAAAGGTAGAATCCCACGTACAGGGTCCATATTCAGGCAGTAGTGAAATCAGAAGAGCCATAGAGATGGAAAAGTACGACGCTAAAAATGTGGTAGAAATTGGGCCGAGAGGATTTAACTATCCGGAGCATTACCACTTTATTAAAGAATCCGGAATGACCATTTTCACACCAAAAGATGTATTCACGCAAGGGGTTGAAGAAATTGCAAGAAAAACCTTAGAAATCGTGAAGAAAGATACCGATTACATCTACATGACAGTTGACATAGATGCGCTAGATATGGCATTTGCCCTTGGAACAGGCGGTCAGGAACCTGCAGGACTAAACCATTTCCAATTAACTGATTTGATTAGAGCCTTTGCGCCTCATGTTGATGTAATAGATTTAGTTGAAGTAAATCCAATGACTGATCACCGTGAGTTAACCAGTCATGTGGCAGCCACCCTGATTCTCGACTATATTTCAGGGGTCTATTATGACAAGTTTGAAAAGTAGGCACAAATTCCTGACGGAAGGTAGGAAAAACAATGAAATATCTGCTAAAATGTAACAAAATTATCGTAAAAATTGAACAAGTTATTTTGGCTGGTAGCATATTGGCAATGGCACTGATTTTAATCCTCAATGTTATTGGGCGACTGGTTCTTGGAAAAGGCATCAATGCTGCGGAAGAATTAGGTCAGAATCTTGTTGTCTTTGTGACATTTATCGGGCTGAGCTACTGTGCGACCACAGGAAAGCATATTAATATGCTGGCAATTTTCGACATTATGCCAGGTACTATGAGAAAAATCACTGCAATGATCATTTCTGTAGTTACGGCAATCACAATGAGTGTATTGACGGTAATCAGCTTCCAGTATGTAGGGATTATGCAAGGCATTGGGAAAGTATCGGTAAATTTACAGATTCCGGTGTATTGGATTATCCTTGTAGTGGCAATGGGATTTCTCTTTGCGGCGATTCAGTATATTTTGATTTTCGTACAAAATATTATTCACAAAGAAGTATACGTTGGCCTAGAGTCGGAGTATATGGTACCGGAAAAGGAGGTGAAATAACATGCTTTGGATGCTAGTTATTATATTATTCGCTTGTTTAATCCTCGGGTTTCCGATGTACATGTCTATGGTACTGGGGTCATTGGTATCTGTGCTAGTTTTTTTACCACAGCTTCCTGCGAACACCATCATACAGCAACTGATGAGCGGAGTTCAACCATTTGCATTGCTTGCCATTCCTCTCTTTATCTTTGCAGCAGACATTATGAGTTCTGGTCGTACAGCAACTAGATTGGTTGATTTGATGAAAGCGTTTATAGGACATATTCATGGTGGTTTGGGAGCGACGATGGTAGGTACCTGCACATTGTTTGGCGCCATTTCAGGGTCTACCCAGGCAACAGTTGTTGCCATTGGAAAAACCATGAGAGGAAATATGCTAGACGCTGGCTATAGAGATCAAGACATTAATGGACTGATTGTAGCATCGGCAAATATCGCCATGTTTATTCCACCAAGTGTGGCAATGATTATGTATTGCGTAGTAACAGGAACCTCTGTTGGTGAAATGTTTATCGCTGGAATAGGACCTGGAATTGTGCTTTGCATACTTTTCTCGCTGTACACTTACTTCCATTCCAAGAAATTGGATGTTCCAAGGACTACGAAAACCACATGGGCAGAACGAGGAGTCGCAATTAAAAAAGCACTTCTCCCACTAGGGTTCCCAGTCATTGTTGTTGGAAGTATCTATTCAGGAATTGCAAGTCCAACAGAAGCAGCAGCGATTTCCGTTTTATATGCCCTCGTTTTAGAAGTGTGTATCTATCGATCCATAAGCCTTAAGGACTTGGGAAAGATAGCATTATCAACAGGGTCCGTAACTGCGACTTTGTTCATCTTATTGTCTAGTGGACAGATTTTCTCATTAGTATTGACTTATGCCAATGTACCGCAAATGCTAACCAGCAGCTTGCTAGGAGACAACCCATCGCAATTATTGATACTTGCACTTGTGACATTGTTCTTCTTTATTGCATGTATGTTCGTGGACCCACTAGTAGCAATCGTGGTACTAACACCGATGTTCTATGGACCTGCTATGGCAGCAGGCATTGACCCAATTTGGTTGGGCATCATCATTACACTACAGAATACTGTTGGGGCAGTTTCCCCACCATTTGGTTGTAACATCTTTACTGCTTGTGCAGCATTTGATGTTCCATATACGAGAGTAGTCAAAGGACTACCTCCATATTTGATCATTTTGGTCATTACTTCGTTACTATTAATTTTCTTCCCACAGATAATTACTTTCTATAGAGTGTTTATCTAAAGAACTGAAAGGAGTCAAAAATGAAAAAGAAACTATTAGGACTATTTGTAACGCTTATAGTTGCAACCGTTTGCTTCGTTGGCTGCGGAGGCGGTGAAAAAGAAGCAGCCGCTGAAGAAACAGTAACATGGAAGCTGGCACACACCGAGTCTATAGATACAATGTATGACATGTGGGCAAATCGCTTTGCAGAGTTGATGAAAGAAAAATCTGATGGCAGAATCAATGTGGAAGTATATCCAGTTGGACAGCTAGGAGATTCTGAAGCACAGTTAGAAATGATTCAAACTGGCGGAATCGACATGGCAATATTTGCCACTGGCGAAGTTGGAAGTACTTTCCCAGCATCACAGGCCTTTTCCTTAAACTTCTTGTTCAGTGAAGACGATAAGGTAAATGCAGATGTATTAACAAAGGGCGAAGCAACAAAGAAACTTAACGAAATGTTATTGGAAAAAGGAATCAAAGTATATGATTGGTTTAGTTTAGGAAATATGCAGTGGACAAGTAATAAGCCACTCCACACCACCGATGACTTTAGAGGATTCAAAATGAGAATCATGAACACACCACTCATCGCAGAAAACTATAAAGCATTAGGTGCAACACCTACACCTATGGCATTCATGGAAACTTACAGCGGATTGCAGCTGAAGACTGTTGACGGAACAGAGCAGCCGCTAAATGCAATTGAAGAAATGAAGTTCTATGAAGTGCAAGATTACATCACCATGTCAAATCACTCTCAGATGGCAAGCTTTGTTACTTTTAATGGCGATTTTTACGAAAAACTAAGCGATGAAGACAAAGAACTTATCGAAAGTGTAAGAGAAGAAATGCAGGCATTCGCACTAGAAAGTCTAGAAAAAGTATTGAAAGAAAAGTTTGATTTGATTAAGGAAATGAAACCAGAAATTAAGGTTGAAGAACTAACTGCAGATGAAAGACAGGCATTTGTTGACGCAAGCATGGATGTAAGAGCGAAAATCGAAGAAATGGCTGGAGTAGAAGGAAAAGAAATCATGGAGTTAATCGTTCAGGACGTAGAAAAATTTAGTAAGTAGAGGGAAAAGGAATGAGAGAATTTTCCATCAAAGATGCGGCATATGACGTTGCGGAAATAAAGCGAAAATTTTATCGCTCCAAAGGTGAAAATGCCGTCAAACGATTAGAGAAAAACGGATTTTCCGCCTATTATGCCGATGACAAAGCTAAAGCAGCAGAGATTTTGATTGGCTTAATCCCTGATGACAGTGTTATCGGCGTAGGCGATTCCCACACCCTATTCGCATTGGATTTAGACGATGCGTTGGAGGAAAAAAGGTGCAAACCGATCCCCAATATCGCAGCGCTTAACCTGCACGGGTACCACAGTGAATCCTATGGATACATTAAGGCACCTACCCGTGAAGAGGCAAGAGAGATTCTAGCAGAGTATTTGACTAGCAATGTATTTGTTCTTGGCGCCAATGCAATCACCATGAAAGGTGAGATCGTAAATGTAGATGGTGTGGGAAATAGAATTGCTGGGAGCCTATATGGCGCAGACAGAATCATTGTGGTAGCAGGCGTGAACAAACTTGTACCTGATGAAAATGCGGCAAGAGAACGAATCCGTTTTATTGCAGCCCCTATGGACAATATTAAATATGGGGACGAATGCGCTTGCGTAAAAACAGGCATTTGCCCAAATTGTGCAGCACCCAATCGAATTTGTAACATTACATCGATTCTGCATAAGAAACCAATAGAATCCGATTTTCATGTCATTATCATTGGCGAAGAATTAGGTTTCTAAATAAAGGACCCTTTCAAAATGGCTCTGTGTCAAATGTTGGGGTGACACACAATTTAATAAAAAAATTGACTTTCTGGACGCATTTTTATGCGTCCAGTTTTGCTATTTGATCTCAGTCAAATAAGTGATGTTAAATTTTATGGTTTATGATATTTTAA
>JAWRJF010000063.1:0-53561 GCA_040307645.1 Anaerovoracaceae bacterium
TGTTTTGCCAGAATTATAAAGTTCTACAATGGTATTTTTATATTCTTCTGTATATCTTTTTGACATTCTAGACACTTCCTTCCTTTTCTATATTTTATAGTATTCGGAAAATCGTGTCTACAATATTATACTAACATCAAAAATCAGAGTTGAGACGATGGCGAAAAAAGCCAATATTTCCTGCTACATATAATATAAGTACGAATGTGTCTTTGGAACTGTTTCCGCAAACGCAAAATCGCTTTGATATGTTTCCGCGAACAGGCAGCGGCTACCCCGACAACCTGACATCATAATCGAGGTGTCGTGCCATATTGAAAGCGTAGTGTTGTTGTCAAGGAAAGATAAAGGCTCTGTGTCAAATGTTGGGGTGACACACAATTTAATAAAAAAATGACTTTCTGGACGCATTTTTATGCGTCCAGTTTTGCTATTTGATCTCAGTCAAATAAGTGATGTTAAATTTTATGGTTTATGATATTTTAAGCACTCATAACATGCATAATTCTTTTCCTAAACCTAGGGAAATTACGTACGCCATAAGCATTTCTTTTAAGCACCTTAATTTTATTGTTGCAACCTTCAGTGTATCCGTTTGTTAAACCTGTATTGAATGCATTAAGTATTTCTTCTTGCCAACTGGAGAATGTTTCGACGCATTTATGAAATCTAGTCAGGTCTGTTGCGCCCACGTGCATGAACCAATCACCAAGTTTTTTTCTTGCTGTAATCAAGTCTTTTGATTTCATAAACTCTCTAAATTCGTGCATCAAGTAATAGCTTTGTGCTAGAGGTTTAGATAGCTGAAGCATTAGGGATACTTGCTGGAGTTCATCTTCTGTTAATTTTTCTCTACCTTTCAACAATAATGTCCTTGACCGTTTGAAATACTTTCTTCTTTTAGTGCCAAACTCTTTTTGAACTTGTTTTCTAATATCCTCAAAAGCCCATTGAACCTGTCTGTAAACATGATATTTGTCCGAGATAATTTCTGCATTAGGGAAACAGCTTTTCGCCATACTTCTAAATAAGCTGCTCATATCCATAACAATGTATTTAACATTATTGCGATTGTTAAACGTTGCAAAATAGGCACTTAGGCTTTCTATAGTTCTTTCTGGAAGAATATCTAATACTTCATGTTTTTTCGGATTTGTGAGTATACACTGAAATTTTCTACCGGCATTACCCTTGAATTCGTCAATTGATAATATTTCAGGTAATGAATTAAGATCATAGTTAACATGGTCAATAATTCTAGCTACACTAGAAGGAGAAATATTACAACTTCCTGCTACTGATTTCATTGATACTGTATCATTTAAACATTTTAAAACATATAACCAAAGCCTGTTAGTGGTGCGTTGATATTTTGGAACTAGAGGGATGTGCTCATAGAACCGTTTGCCACAGGTTTTGCATACATGCCTTCGTTTATGTATTCTAAGGATAGTATTATTGCCAAGGATTGGAATATCCTTGACATCCTGAATACGATAGTCGTGAACTTTGGAAGTCTCATCACCACATCTAGGACATTTATGAATTCTTTGTGCCATTTTAAATTCTACAATCTTAGAGTCTTTAGTATTTTCGATATTTAATAAAATTACCTCTTTTAATTCTAGTAGTTTTTCTGTATAATTTGTATTGAGCATAATGCATACCTCCGTTCTGTTGGGTTTAGTCACTATAATTGTAACTGAGATTGCACTTATGCTCAATTTTTTTATACTAAAAAATGCTGGTGAAGGTGAAAATTAATTTCACCACCCCAACATTTATTATAGAGCCAATAAAAATGCCATTTTAACTAGAAAAAAGTTAAAGTGGCATTTTTTATTAAATATTCTTATTCTACATTGAAGATAAGTTTTGTCCCGTCAGAGTCAATAATAATATTGCTTCCATCATATGCCTGACCCTTTATGATCATTTCTGCAATTTCAGTTTCTATATGTTTTTGTAAATACCTTTTTACTGGCCTTGCACCATAATTAGGATCATAAGCCTCCTTAGCAATAAAGGCTTTTCCCTTTTCTGTAAGTTGAAGTTTTATATTACGTTCTGCAAGTCTTACTTCTAGCGCTTTCAAAGATAAGATAATTATCTTAGAAATCTGTTCAATAGTAAGTGGACTAAATACAACAATATCATCAATCCTGTTCAAGAACTCAGGTCTGAAGTAATTTTTCATTTCATTTTCAACTTTTTCTTTAGTTTCGTGAGAAATAATCCCATCCTCATTGATATTATCTATCAGATATCCACTTCCAATGTTAGATGTCATTATAACTATAGTATTTTTAAAATCTACAGTCCTTCCCTGATTATCTGTTAACCTGCCATCATCTAGAAGCTGTAACAGAATATTAAACACATCCGGATGAGCCTTTTCAATCTCATCAAACAGAATTACACTATACGGTCTGCGTCTTACTGCCTCAGTCAACTGTCCACCTTCATCATATCCAACATATCCTGGAGGAGCACCTACAAGTCTAGATACCGAGTGTTTTTCCATATATTCAGACATATCTATTCGAATCATATTCTTATCTGAGTCAAACAAAGCCTCAGAAAGTGCTTTTGCAAGTTCAGTTTTTCCCACACCTGTTGGTCCTAAGAAAATAAATGAACCAATAGGTCTATTCTCATCTTTTAGACCTGCTCTAGCCCTTAAAATCGCCTGTGAAACAGCTTCAACTCCATCTTCTTGGCCCACAACCCTTTTATGAAGTATTTCCGGCAATTTAAGTAATTTATCCCTTTCACTTTCGACAAGCTTTGCAACAGGAATTCCAGTCCATGCAGATATTACTTCAGCAATTTCTTCTTCAGTCACTTCCTCCTTTAGTAGCCTATTTTCTTCAGCTTTATCAGCACTTATCTTCTCTTGTTCTAATTTCTTTTCAAGTTCAGGTAAAGTTCCATATTTTAATTGCGCTAACTTTTCAAGATCATAAGAACGTTCTGCCTCTTCCATTTGACGCTTAACTTCTTCTATCTGCTGCTTAGTTCCTTTTACTTCTGTAATCGCCTTTTTCTCATTTTCCCATTGAGCTCTCATAGTTGCATTTTCATCTTTTAATGCAGCAAGCTCTTTTTCAAGATTTTCTAATCTTATTTTAGAACTTTTTTCTGTTTCTTTAGATAATGCTTGTTTTTCTATTTCTAACTGCATAATCTTTCTAGAAATCTCATCCAGTTCTGCAGGCAGGCTGTCAATTTCAGTTCTTATCTTAGAAGCAGCCTCATCCATTAAGTCAATTGCTTTATCAGGCAAAAACCTATCTGAAATATATCTATCAGACAAAGTAGCACATGCAATAAGTGCGTTATCTGTAATCCTTACACCATGGTGTATCTCAAATCTTTCTTTTAGCCCTCTAAGTATAGAAATCGTATCCTCAACTGTAGGCTGATCAACTAACACTTTCTGAAATCTTCTTTCAAGAGCTGCGTCCTTTTCAATATATTTCCTATATTCATCTAAAGTAGTGGCCCCTATGCAATGAAGCTCTCCCCTTGCAAGTTTTGGTTTTAAAAGATTACCTGCGTCCATTGAACCTTCGGTGCGGCCTGCTCCAACAATGTTATGGATTTCGTCGATGAATAGAATTATTCTACCCTCCGATTTCTCCACTTCATTTAAAACAGCTTTTAGTCTTTCTTCAAATTCTCCCCTGAATTTTGCTCCAGCGATAAGCGAACCCATATCAAGAGCAAAAATTGTCTTGTCTTTTAAGCCTTCCGGAACGTCCCCATTTAAAATCCTTTGAGCAAGACCCTCTACCACAGCAGTCTTTCCAACCCCAGGTTCTCCAATTAAAACAGGGTTATTCTTTGTTCGCCTTGACAAAATCTGTATGGCATGTCTAATTTCACTATCACGGCCAATTACAGGATCCAATTTACCATCTCTAGCCATTTCAACTAAATCTCTGCCATATTTATTTAATGCATCATAATTTTCTTCAGGATTTTGGCTAGTCACTCTCTGATTACCTCTAACCTTCGAAAGTGCTTCTAAAAACTTGTCCTTGTTTATATTGTGTCTTGACAAAATCTTTGCACTTGGTGTCCCTTTTTCATCTAGCAATGCAAGATAAATATGCTCTACACTTACATATTCATCTTTAAAATTATCTGCTATTTTTTCTGCGGACATTAGCAGTTGATTAAGTCTCCTAGTTGAATACATGTTATCAGCAGCACCTGAAACTTTAGGTAATTTCTCCATTTCTTCTTCTAAATCTGCGATTATAGTAGTTGGATCAATCTCCATATATTTTAGAAGTTTAGGAATTAAACCTTCTTTTTGCATCAATAGTGCCAGGTGGAGATGTTCTCCGTCTAGCATCTGATGCCCTTCAGAAATAGCAATATTTTGACAATCCATTATTGCAGATTGTGCATTCTGTGTAAATCTCTCTACGTTCATTTTTTCACCCCCATTTAAAACTAATTTAAATATCTAAATCTATTGTATATCTAATATAACAAAAAGTAAAGCACTTTTTAGCACTCACCCAAATAGAGTGCTAACAGTTTTTAAAAAATGAGTCTGCTCAAGGAATAAAAATAAAAAAGGGAACTTAGAGCTTTGTGATAAAACTCTAAATCCCCAAAATAACAACTATAAACCTCAGCTCTGGTAATGGTGAAAATTAATTCCACCCGCCAAACATTTATTATTAAATGATTTTTTCTAAAAAATTATATTATTTACTATTAAACTATATATAAAGCTAATTAATGGCGATATTACCTTATCTGTAACACCTAAAACAATTAAAATTAAAAGGATAATAAATCCTTTATCATATATTTTATAATACCATGACTTAGTATCCAATTTAAAAATATTTGTTAATATTCCAAATCCATCGAGAGGTGGCACAGGCAATAGATTAAATACCATTAAAACTATATTAATAAAAACTATATTTATTAATATATCTACTAATACTTGGCCAAAGGTTCCTCCCATAAAAGAAAAGCCCCCGCTAATTAAAATTTTTATAATAAAGGCAAAAACAATTGCAATAACAAAATTCATTGTTACACCTGCTAAGCCGACTAAGATTTCATCTCGCCTTCTGTGCTTATAGTACCTAGGGTCTATTTGAACCGGAATTCCCCAGCCAAAGCCAGCAAAAAGTAAGGCAATAAAGCCAAAAGGGTCCATATGTGCTACCGGATTTATGGTTAGCCTCCCCTGTAGCTTTGGTGTAGGATCACCTAGTTTGTATGATACAAAGCCATGTGCAAACTCATGAAATGAAATACCAATTATAATTGCAGGTAACAGCATAATTATATTCATCAAAAAATCCATCGGATTAGAAAATCTTCCATCTAATAAGTTAAAAGCAAACATTGCAATTAGAACAATAAAAATACCTGGATCAATATGTCGTTTCAATTTTTCTCTCCCTTTCCCTAAAAATATAAATAAATATTTTAATATTCTATCACAAAAAATATAGTTTGGAAATAGTATATACAAATATGACCTTTATGGTCAAAACGAAAGGTGGTATTTTATGAACAAATCTCTTGTTTGTATTGATGTCTATACTGTAAACCCAGGAGATACACTATACACTATTGCTGAGAAATATGATTTGCCTGTTAGTTTACTTATGAAAGTTAATTACATCACCAACCCATATAATGTAGCAATAGGAACAAAACTATGTATTCCCGGTGACGAATCAGAGCTTCCGACCTCTAACGTGCCTACTGAGTGTTTAATTCATAAAGTGATTGCAGGAGACACACTTTATTTGATTGCGAAAAAACATAAAGTAAAACTAGATGATATTATGAAAGCAAATCCAAATTTAGATCCATACAATTTACTTATTGGTACAGAGCTCTGCATTCCAATGTAGTTCAATGTCAAATTCTTAAAATAATAATCCATCGGCAAAGCCGATGGATTATTATTTTACTTCCTTACAATTAGTAAGCCTTGTCACCTTAGTTTCAATAAATACTTTTTTTGTTGCAAAAGATTTTTCTTCAATTTCCATATCCACAGGAAAATCTTTTATTTCATATCCACGATTTTCACACATGATAAGAATCAATTCTTTCGTAACTTTTGGATTCGTAACAAGAAAAGGACCAAGAGTATTAGTAAAAATAGCATTTTGTTTTACAAATCCTTCTTCCCTGTCTTTGCCCGTATTTCCAAACCCATATTTCAACCTGCCAAAAGCTTGTTCGCCTTTATTTATAAAATCAGCCATCTGAATCTGATTTCCAATAACTTCTATATCTTTTCCATTTATATTACATACAAAATAATTATCGTCGCCGTATACAGTTTCTCTTTCTTTGGTATCTGCATTGATTATAGAAAGGCCTTTAAACTCAGTTTTGTCACTTCTTATAATGTTTTCAGTAAATATTCCTACAGAAGTTCCAGTTGCAAGAACTACTCTTCCTTCATTAATAAACTCTATTAATGAATCTTTATGTGGTACCAGCCATTCAATTATTACAGGGAACGATGTAATCTCTCCAGGATTAAATACTAGTATATCATAATCCATAGGATTAAAATTTTCTGTATCAAAATCAATCTTTATTATTTCAGGCTCTAGACCTGCCATTTTTGCTAATCTATCTAAGGCTAAAATATTTCCTCTGTCTCCGTGTAAATATAATGTATCAGGGAACATCCATGCAATTTTTATATTATTCATTATTTTCCCTCCTGTTCAATATATTTCTTCATGTATCCAAAAGTTTTTATCCAAGTGATTAAATATATATTATCAGTTTCAACACTTTCAATCTCTTTAAATATCACCTCTACAGCTTCAGTATCTGCAATAGATATCATTTCCTTAGGCACACCTTCGTAAATCAATCTATTGGCCGTATCATAGCATACTCTATCAGAGAAACAAAAATATTTTTCTACATTTGAATCTACTAGTTTCTCAAAATCACAGTCAAAAGCATAAAACGAGTTTGCATAATTTGGTATTAAGTCAACCAGTGGACAAAGTCCTAAACATACCATTTTTTTACTTTTATCTGCTGCCATTACATTGATGCAAGTCTGAAGCGTCTCTGGATTTTCCTGCTTAATTCTCATATATTTTATTGTTTTATTCTTATATTTTAGAATCTCAAATCTGCCGCCTACATTTTTAAATTGTCCAAAAGAAACAGCGGCTTCTGAAGGCGTAATTCCACCAAGCTCTTTGGCTACTGCAAGTGCCCCTGCGTAATTATAACACATATAAGGAGAATCATATGGCATATTGAAAACAACATCATCAAGTTTAAATTGTTGATTAGTAAAATCGATATCAGTTACTGTATAATCGGCAATTTCATTACTCTTATGTCCACAATTATTACATTTAAAAGGCCCTACTCCATCATTATTGTAATATTCAAAAGAGATTTTATGCCTGCATTTAGGACATGCCATAGTAGGAAAGCTTTCATTCTTATTAAATGACTCGCTGTGCTTTAATACACCGTATGTTATGATTTCTTTGCCCGATTCATCGAAGGCTTTTGTTCTTGGCTCATCATTATTTAAGAAAAGCCTAACATTTCCCTTTATAGCCTCTTTTAGCTTTCTAAAAATAAAGTCTGGATCTCCGTTTCGCTGTACCTGATCTTTTTGTAAATTGGTGATCATAATGTTCTCAGCCGGAAGCTGTTTGTATATTATAGGCAAATATCTTTCATCAGTCTCAAAGATAAAATAATCAGCTTTTAATCTACCTGTTAAAGTCGATTCTTTGGACAGAATCGTTGCAATACCCGACAAGAGATTAGCACCTTCTAAGTTTGCCACTACTTTTTTTCCATTTGTCTTAAAGATATGATTAACTAAATTTGTGGTAGTAGACTTTCCGTTAGTACCTGTTATAAAGATTACTTTTGAGTAATCTATGCCTTTAAAATGTGCGACCATCATTGGGTCAATTTTTAGAGCCTTTTCACCAGAAAAATTGGATCCTCTACTCTTATCAATAACATTAATTAATAAATTTATTAATTTTGCAAACCATAGTGCGATATAAAATCTCATTCTTTTCCTCCGTAATTTTTTATCTATAGTACATCTGATAATAGCCTTGAAATAGCTTCTTTAAACTTAATCCATATATTTCTTTGCTCGTATTCATGTAAAGTTAACTCATGTCCGTGTTCAATGTCTTTAAAAAAAATCTTTTCCATTTTTTCTGAAACCTCTTTATCATAAATAAAAGCATTAGCCTCAAAATTCAGCTTAAAACTACGCCTATCAAAATTAGCCGATCCTACAGAAGCAACCTCTCCATCTACAACCAAAGTTTTGGCATGTAGAAACCCATTATCATATATGTATACTCTTCCTCCAGACCTAAGCAATTCTCCACAATATGACAAGGTAGCCCAATATACGAAAAAATGATCAGGCATACAAGGTATCATTATTCTTACATCTATTCCTGATTGAGCCGCCATCTTTAAAGATTCAATTAAGCTGGAATCTGGAATAAAATACGGTGTCTGTAAAAACACATTTTTTTCTGCATAAGTTATCATTTTCATGAATCCCCGCTTGATTTCTTCTCGTTGAGAGTCTGGTCCACATGTTACAATCTGAATTGCAGAATTTCCTTGATCCGGTAATTGACCATAATATGCCTCTGTTAAGTCTAATTCTTCTTTTGAAGCAAATCTCCAGTCTATTATAAATCTAGCATTTAAATCTTGAACAGCTCCACCCATTATTTTTATGTGAGTATCTCTCCAGTATCCAAACTTTCTTTTAAATCCTAGATATTCATTAGCAATATTAAAACCACCGATATAACCAATTTTTTCATCAATTACAATAATTTTTCTATGGTTTCTGTAATTAAGTTTTAAATTTATTAGCTTAAACTTTGGTTTAAAAAAATATGAAACCTTTCCTCCAGCCTGACGAAATTCTTTTAACTTTTTATTATTTAAGCTCCTACTTCCTACTGTATCTATTAATAATCTAACCTCTACGCCTTCTTTAGCTTTCTTTGTTAAGGCATCAATAAATTTACGACCAACCATATCATCTTTTATAATATAATACATGACATTTATCGTACTTTTAGCACTATTTATATCCTTTATAATATTATGGAACATTCGTTTCCCGTCATCAAATATTTCCACGTTATTATTTTGTGTCAAATATGAGTTACCATACACTTGATTAAGTTTTATCATGTGTTTCCAACGTAAGCATTGATCATTTACAAAAGTGAAACCTTCACTATCGATACTGTTTATTTGATCTGTTAAATTATCTCTAATTACACGTTGTTCTTTCTCAGAAATTTTAAATATTTTCTTTCTTGCAATATTCTGTGCAAAAACTATATAAAACAAGAAGCCAACAACTGGCACAAAGAAAAGTATTAAAATCCACGCTAGCGTAGCTGATGGGTTCTTACGTTCTAAAAAAATAATTGTCAATGCGATTACTATGTTAACTAAAAAAAATGCAGTAAAGATTTTAGAACCTGCAATCATTCCTAAAAAAAAACTGTTCATATCTTAACCCCTTTGCAATAATCAATATATTATATAAGATATTTATATTTTTTTCAAGGTTATAGTAGCATTCTATCGTTATCTATATTAAATTTTTCTATAAGCTTCTCTACAGTCATTTCATCCCTTTCTTTGCCTGAAATATCCAAAGCAATAACACCATCTCTCATAAGTATAGTTCTGTTTCCATATTCAAGAGCATTCTTCATATTATGAGTTATCATAAGTGTTGTTAGATTGTTTTCCTCTGCAAAATACTTTGTTAATTCTAAGACTTTTTCAGCAGCTTTTGGATCTAAGGCAGCCGTATGTTCATCTAAAAGAAGTAGTTTGGGTCCCGCAATAATAGCCATAAATAAAGTTAAGGCCTGTCTCTGACCTCCAGACAAAAGTCTGGCTTTCTCATTCATACGATCTTCTAAACCCATATCAAGCATCTTAAGTCTCTCTCTAAAAACACTCCTATCCTTTGATGTAAGACCTCTCTGAAGCCCACATCCTCTTTTTTTATTATATGCCAGGGAAAGGTTTTCTTCTATAGTCATATCAAATGCTGTACCCTTTAATGGATCTTGAAAAACTCTACCAATATTTTTTGACCTCTTATATTCAGGTTGTTTTGAGATATCAACATCTTCAAGAATTATTTTACCACTATCTAAAGGAAAAACTCCAGAAATACAATTTAATAGTGTAGATTTTCCCGCTCCATTAGAACCGATTACGGTAACAAAATTTCCCTTATCTAGTTTTAAGGATAAATCATTTATTGCTTTCTTCTCGTTTATCGTTCCAGCACCAAATGTTTTATTTATTTTGTTTATTTCAAGCATTTTCTACACCTGCCTTTTTCTTTGATAAAATCCCTAGTGAAAGAGCTAGTGTTACAATAACTGCTGATACCAGTTTTAAATCATTTGCCGGCATTCCTAAACTTAATGCCATAGCAATTATGACCCTGTATAAAATAGCCCCTAGAACCACTGCGATTAGCCTTCTAGGCAAACTTTTTGTACCAAAGATAACTTCTCCTATTATAACCGATGCCAAGCCAATCACAACCATTCCCGTACCCATATTTGCATCTGCAAAAGATTGGTACTGGCATAAAAGTCCTCCGGCTAAACCTACTAAACCGTTAGAAATACCCATTCCTATCAGTTTCATATTATCACTATTATAACCAGATGCTCTTACCATTTCTTCATTATCACCTGTTGCCCTAAGCACAAACCCTATTCTTGTTTTTAAAAACAAGAATAGTAATAGTACAATAAGCGTGATAATTGCGAAACCAATTGTTAATGAATAATATTCACCTAAAACAGTCTCTTTTCCAAGTCTATAAATAGTGTTGCTATTGTTTAATGGAATGTTTGATTTATTCCCCATTATTCTAAGGTTAATTGAATATAATGAAAGCATTACTAATATCCCTGCTAATAATGGTTGAATTTTTAATTTAGTATTTAGAAGGGCAGTTATTACGCCTGCAATAGATCCACCTAATCCAGCTAAAAAAAGTGCAAGCACCGGATTTCCTCCGGTACTTACAAACATAGCTGAAATAGATGCCCCTGTTACTACACTTCCATCTACAGTAAGATCTGGCATATTTAATGTTCTAAAAGAAAGGAACACTCCTAATGCCAAAACCCCATATATCATTCCTAGCTCAATAGAGCCTAATATTGCGCCAATGGTAATCATTATTACTACTCCTCTTTAGTTAGCTAAATCCTGAGCTTTTTTAATAATTTCTTCAGGAAATGTAATTTGAATTTTTTTAGCAGTCTCAGAGTTGATGTATATTTTCATCTCTGACATTGTTTTAACCGGTATTTCAGAAATTTTTTCGCCATTTAGAACCTTTGAAACCATGGTCCCTGTTTCTTTACCTAGTATGGTATAGTTTATTCCATATGTGGCAAGTGCTCCATCCTTAACCATGGAATCTGCGCCTGCATAGAATGGGATTTTCGCTTTTTCAAGTTCATCGGTCACAACAGCCATTGCTGATGCAACTGTATTATCTATAGGTGAAAATACAGCGTCAACCCTACTTGCAAGATACTGTGTAGACTGTTGAACTTCATTGGTATTAGTAACTGTAGCTTCAACTATTTTCAAATTGTTTTCACTTGCATATTCTTTTAAATCATTTATAACAGAAACTGAATTGGTTTCACCAGGGTTATATAACGCACCAATAGTCTTAATATCTGGAGTTATTTTTCTCGCCAAATTCATAATTTTTTCTGCTGACACTTTATCAGATGTTCCTGTAATATTTTGCCCCGGTGTTTCCATATTTTCTACAAGACCTGCTTCTACAGGGTCTGTAACTGCAGAGAAAATAATTGGAATATCTCCTGTTTCTGAGAGAGCAGACTGTGCGCTTGGAGTTGCAATAGCAATAATTAAATCAACTTCTCCCGATACAAAAGTTTGACAGATTGTTTTTAGATTATTAGGGTCATTTTGTGCATTTTTATAATCGATTTTAATAGTCTCTCCGTCTACAAACCCTTCTTCTGCCATTTCAGCCACTATACTTTCTCTTATTTCGTTTAAAGACGGATGATCAGTAATTTGTACTATACCAACTTTAGGCAAAGCTTTTGACTCAGCCTTCTGAGATGAACAGCCTGATAATAGTAATACACCAACTGCCATAATAACAATAAATACGCTTAAAACTCTTTTTTTCATTTTTTTACCTCTTTTCTTTATTTACGATTTGAAAAGGGTTCTCTGCTAAAGGCAACCCACCGATACAATAAAAAATCCTTGTAATTATGTAAAAACATAACTACAAGGACAAGTAATCTAATATACCTGCGGTACCACCTTGTTTAATGCAAAATCGCATTCACTCTGCAGAGTGCCATCACACCCTTAGCACGTAACGCCTGCTTCACGTCTCAGCTACTTGCAAAATTGCTTTCACCTCGCCCTCTGAGGCCCATTTATCCGAGACTGTCATCTATTCGGCTTCCACCACTCCGAACTCGCTGTGAAATCGTTTTTCGGCTTTACTCCCTCATCAACGGTTTTTTATTAAGTTGTAACTATAATATCATCTCTTTTTTGTTGTGTCAACATAAATTTATAATATTATACAAATAAAATAATCCTTACCTTCGTCGCTTATTTTTTGCAATGAACGCTGTACTTTTCCTCTAATAGAATCAGGTACGTTGGTTAATTTTGTTTCCATCTGGTCAGTTACTAATTCTTGTAAAGTCTTCCCAAAAAGGTTAGTTTCCCATATTTTATCATGGTCCTCTTCAAATTGAGCCATTAAATACTTGGCTAAATCATCTGATTGAGCCTCTGTTCCAACTACAGGCGATACCTCTGTAGTAACATATGTCTTAACGATATGTAAGCAAGGAGCTTTTGCTGTAAGTCTTACTCCATATTTGCTACCTTGTTTAAATACTTCCGGTTTATCAATATCCATTTGGCTCAGCTTAGGATGAACTATTCCATATCCTTCTTCTTCCACTTGATTTAAGGCAAGTTTTAAATCATCATAAGCAGCCTTAGCCTGTGCATACTCTTTAAGAAGTAAAAACAATTGACTATCATCTTCAACACTATGATCCATTAGCTCTTCTATTACTTTATAATATAAATCTCCCCTTAGCTTAATTTCTATTTCAACTTTACCCTTACCCATGTCACAATTTAATATTAAAATATTATCTACAATATCACTTTCGGATAACATTTTAACAGAGTCCTTTATTTCACCAATAGTATCAAAGCTACTCATCCATTGGCGAACTGAAGAGATTAAATCTTTTTTTATCCAGTGTTCTTTTGGAAGAGCATCAAGATAACCTGGTATCTCCAAATCAATTTCTACTGCAGGAAATTGGTTCAACATTTCTTCAAAAATTTTCCCTAGTGTTTCTGTATTCATTTTTTGACAGTTGACCGGAATTACCGGCACGTTATACATTTGATTAAGGTCTTTGGCAAGTTGGGTAGTTTTAAGTCCTTGTGGATTCACAGAATTTAATATTACAACATAAGGTTTATCAAGATTTTTCAATTGAGTTATAGTTTTTTTCTCTGCTGCAACATAGTTTTCTCTTGGAAGGTCACCTATTGTTCCATCGCTTGTTACAACTATACCAATTGTTGAATGATCTGTGATAACCTTCTCTGTTCCTTTTTCTGCTGCAACTTCAAAAGGTATTTCTTCATCATCCCAAGGAGTTTTTACCATGCGATTTTTACCATTCTCACTGTGACCTAAAACTCCTGGAATAAGGTATCCTACACAATCTACAAGCCTAACTGACATTGTTGTATTATTATCGAGCTTTACCTTTGCAGCTTCATCCGGAATAAATTTTGGTTCAGTAGTTGTAATTGTCTTTCCATCTCCACTTTGTGGCAGCTGATCTGTTATTCTAGTTTTCGCATAAGCGTTTTCTACATTTGGAACCACCAATAAATCCATAAAACGCTTAATAAAAGTGGATTTCCCGGTTCTTACAGGGCCTACTACCCCAATGTAAATATCCCCATTAGTCCTTCCGGAGATATCCCTATAAATACTCATATCAGCCATATTTTCATCCTCTTTTCACTCATTTAACTATTATTATTACTATGAAAATATATATGCTGACAAACTGAGAATAATGCTTTAGTTTTTAAAAATTATTTGGTTGTTGATTTTACTATAGCTTCTGCAATATTTAATGTGTGGTCGCCAATCCTTTCGAAGTCTGTAACCATTTCAGAATATAATATTCCTACCTCTGCACTGCAACGTTTTTCTTGAAGTCTTTTAATCTGTCTATTCCTGAAGTCTTCACTTAAATCATCTGTCTTTTGTTCCAATTGTGCTGCTTTTTTAAGTACATCACTATTTTTTCTTTCAAAACCTTGTCTTATATTTTCCAGAGACTTTAACGTGATTTCTTCCATTTCTTTTATCTCTTCATGAGCAAATCCTGACAACTCAAGCCCATTATTTTTAATAGTTTTACCATAGTCCGCTAAATTCATCGCATGGTCTGCTATTCTCTCAATATTACCGGTTATCTTGTAGCAACTGCTTATATAGTCTGAATCCTCTGCCGACATCTCAAGAACTATTACTCTCCCAATGTATTTACATATCTCTGAATTAAGATAATCAATATACTCTTCTCTTGTTACTATTTGGTTATATTCTTCCTTATTATAATTATTAACTAGGTTAAAACATTGTTCTACACTTTTTTCTGCCATTTTAAGCATTCTAAATATTTCCTGTTCCACTTGACTTATAGATATAGATATAAGACCTATCTGATGTCCTTTAGACTGTTCAAAATTAGTAATATATTTTAATTTATGCTCCATTTCTTCGTCTTTTTGTACTCCTGGCAGTATTTTAGTTGCAAATTTTGCCATGTAATTACCAAAAGGTAACAAAACTAGAGTTGTTGTAATATTAAATAGAGTATGCATATTTGCAATCTGCGACAGAGGATTTCCCGGTGTTAAGCTTTCTATAAAAGATACAAGGGGAGTCCACATGCATATCAAAGTAAACATAATCGTACCGATAATATTAAACATTAGATGAATGATCGTTGTACGCTTTGCATTTATTTTGGTTCCAATTGAAGCAAGGACCGCCGTAATACATGTCCCTATATTCTGTCCAAAAAGTACGTATACAGCCTGAGGAAGGCCAATAATACCACTAGCCGCAAGAGCCTGCAAGATACCTACAGATGCTGACGATGACTGTATAATCGCAGTAAACACCGCACCTGCTAATATCCCCACTAGAGGGTTGTCAAATTTTGTTACAATAGATGTAAATAACTCAGAATTTTGAAGAGGTTCCATTGCAGTGCTCATCATCTTCATCCCTATAAATAATACACCTAAACCTGCAACAATATTACCAATATGATGTTTTTCCTCACCTTTGAAAAATACGATCATTACTACACCAATAAAAGTGATTAATGGTGCTATCTCGCTTACATCAAGAGCAATCATCTGTCCAGTAATGGTGGTACCGATATTCGCCCCCATTATAACCCATACAGCTTGGTTCAAAGTCATTAAACCCGCTGAAACAAAGCCTACAACCATAACTGTTGTTGCAGAGGATGACTGTATTACTGCTGTAATTCCAGCACCAGCCAAAACCCCTTTAATTCTATTTGAAGTCAGCTTCTCTAATATGGTTTTCATTTTTGCTCCAGCTGCTGCTTCAAGGCCACTGCTCATCATCTGCATGCCATAAAGAAATAATGCTAGTCCTCCTAGCATCATCAAAATTTCAGTTTTTCCCATTTTAAATCTCCTGTTATTAATAAACTAGTTACAATACCTGTACGGTGGAATTTTATCATTTTTAATTAGATACTCAAATAAAACTTTAGTATTAAAATGCTTTTTTCAATATCTATACTTAGAAAAAACTGCCCCAAAAGGGACAGTCTTCTTACATGTTATATAAAATTGCGTTGCAAATAGCTGCTGCTATATTGCTACCACCTTTTCTACCTCTTGCAACTATACATGGTATTCCTAGTTTAATAAGTTTTTCTTTTGATTCTACAACATTTACAAATCCAACCGGAACGCCAATAACTCCACATGGATCTAGTTTCCCACTTTCTACCAAATGGCAAATTGAAAATAATGCAGTTGGGGCATTACCAATAGCAAAGATCAATGGTTTTCCTAAACGACTTGCCTTCTCCATACTTACAAGAGACCTAGTCACCCCTCTATCTTTTGCTTCTTTTGCAACATCCTCATCCCCTATAAAACAGAAAACTTCTCCACCATGCTCAGCAAGACGTTTTTTGTTAATTCCTGCTTTAACCATCTGTGTGTCAGTAATAATGCAAGCACCATTTTTTATAGCCTCTTTTAGACTTTCTAATACTCCATCAGAAAAATATAAGCTATCGGCATATTCAAAATCCGCTGACGTATGTATACATCTTTTAACAACAGCCTCGTATTCCGCCGGTATAGTTTTATTATTATCTTTAAGTATTTCTGTTATTATTTCAAAACTTTTCTTTTCAATCTGATCAGGTTTTATATTATCAATCTTCATTATTTTTCTATACCTTTCCTAGCTGGAATCCCTTCATCATAAGGATGCTTTACCTTTTCAATTCTCGAAACATAATTTGCAATAGAAATAAGTTTCTCTGAAGGGTTTCTTCCTGTTAACACAACTTCCAATTCTTCTGGCTTATTTTCTAAAAATGAGACTATTAGTTCTTCATCTAGTAAGCCAGCCTCAATTGAACCTAAACATTCATCTATAACAAATAAATTGATATTCTTCTCTTCAATTAGTTTAATTGTATCTTTAAACTGAGATGCATTCTCTTCTCTAGTAATCCTTTTTTCCTCATCAGTCATCTGGAAGGAGAACTTTTTGATTGGCTTTGTACCAACTACTGTTACAGTAGGAAGAGTTTTCAGTACCTTAAGCTCACTACTGGTACCATCCTTTAAAAACTGTAAGAATAAGACATTCAGTCCATATCCTGCGGCTCTCACAGATAGCCCTACTGAACAAGTTGTTTTACCTTTTCCATCTCCACAATAAATGTGTACTAAACCTAAACTACTTTTACTCATTTTCTACTCCTTTATTAAGCTATAAATTAAGTCCATATCTAGGGATCTTCTCAAACCATCAGCTAATATATCGTATTGGCTTTGTTTATACTCTAAAACATCAAAAGCTTTTATATTTGTAAAGTCAAGACCCTTTTCTTTTAATAATGCTTCTACAATGCTTTTAGCAATCCCCTCTTTATCAAAGACTCCATGGATATATGTTCCGTAAACATTACCTTCATTTATTATATTCCCCGAAACTCCAGAAACTCCCATATGAATTTCATATCCCTGGTATTCCTTTCCTGATATGTCCTGAAAAATCCCCTTTACATCTGATAGAATTCCATTCTCGGCAACTCTTACTTTTTCGTTCTCAAATATAGTACTATGAGGAAGTAAACCAATGCCAGACATTGTGCCTCCATGTTCAACCCCATGAGGATCTGATAAAGATTGTCCCAACATTTGATATCCGCCGCATATTCCAAAAATAGGTTTATTCTTAGAGTGGTGTTTTAAAATCTTTGCTTCAAGACCCGATTGCCTTAACCACAATAAATCTGCCATTGTATTTTTAGTCCCCGGAATAATGATTAAATCCGGATCTCCTAAATCAGAAACAGCTCCTACATATCTTACATTAACGCCTTCAATATACTCAAAAGGATTAAAATCTGTAAAATTCGATATCCTCGGAAGTCTAATAACAGCAATATCTATTAAAGCATCTGCTTTTCTGTTTGCAAACCTATCAGTCATGCTATCTTCATCATCTACATCAAGATGCATATACGGAACTACTCCTGCAACAGGAACATTTATGATGTTTTCGAGCATTCTAAGTCCCGGTTCAAGAATATTAATGTCGCCTCTAAATTTGTTTATTACTACTCCCTTGACTCTATCCTTTTCCTCTTGATCAAACAAAAGCATTGTGCCTGCAAGGGAAGCAAAAACGCCTCCTCTATCTATGTCGCCTACAAGTAAAACAGGTGCATCTGCCATTTTAGCCATTCCCATATTTACTATGTCATTCTCTTTAAGATTTATTTCAGCCGGGCTTCCTGCTCCTTCGATTACAATAACATCATATTCCTTAGAAAGGCTATCAAATGAATCCTTAACAGCATCCTGGAATGTCTTTTTTTTCTGATAATAATCTTGGGCTGATAAGTTTCCAAAAACCTCTCCATTAACTATAACTTGCGATCCTTCATCACTTGTAGGTTTTAAAAGAATAGGATTCATTCTTACATCAGGGTTAATTCTGCTGGCTTCTGCCTGCATAACCTGAGCTCTACCCATTTCTAGACCATCCTTTGTTATAAAAGAATTAAGCGCCATATTTTGTGCCTTAAAAGGTGCAACTTTATAGCCATCCTGCTGTAAAATTCTGCAGATACCTGCTACTAACAAACTTTTTCCAGCGTTGGAACAAGTTCCTTGAACCATTATAGATTTCCCCATTTACATTTCCTCCCTTATCTTTGTAAGGCTATCAATAAGATATTGATTTTCTTCTTTTGTTCTTACTGCAATACGATAGAAGCGCTTATCAAGTGTTATATAATTGGCACAGCTTCTAATCAAAATATTATATCTATCTAAAGCACTCTCAAGTTCAATATCGCTTTTAAAAAAAACATAATTTGCCTTTGCCCCGAAAGTCTTAAAACCAAGCTTTTCAAGCTCAACTAATAAATACTCTCTGTTTACGCAGACATACTCTTTTGTTTTTTCTATAAAACCTGGAATCGAAAGTGCCTTTGTCCCTGCTTTTGATGCAACCGTTGACACTGACCAAGGCTGAAGCATTTGATTAATTAAATCTGCTTTTTTTATATCTCCACATACACAAAAACCTAGTCTTATCCCCGCCATTGCATATATCTTTGTAAAAGCTTTCAAAATAATTACTTGATCAAGTTTCTCAATTTGATCCATAACCGAAAACTTTTCTTCTTCATCTAAAAACTCTGTAAAACACTCATCAATCACTAGAGTTATATCTTCATCTTTACATTTTTTTGCTATTTTAAGGATTAAATCTCTTTTAACAGGTATCCCTGTAGGATTATTAGGATTACATAAAAACATTATATCGTAGGATTTATCCATAGATTGAAGCACATCTTCTCCAAGAATAAAGTTTTTTTCTTCAGTCAAAATATGATGGTATGTCTGACATGAAACCACGTCCAGAGCCTCTTTATACTCTGAAAACGTCGGTCCAACAATAAGCCCTTTTTTTGGTTTTAATGCAAGGGCAATCCTAAATATTATGTCAGCCGCTCCGTTGCCACAACAAATACGATCAGGATCTATTCCATAAAATCTTCTAATTGCCTCTATTAGTTCTCTATTAAACGGGTCTGGATAATTTTCATATTTGTCGATATTTTCTATAATTGCTTCTTTAATCTGATCAGGCATACCTAAAGGGTTCATATTGGCAGAAAAGTCTACTACCTCATGATCATATTTATAAATATTGCCACCGTGAACTTCTTTTCTCATATTATTACCACCGCTATAATTCTAATTAACTCCAATACTAGTAAACTTAATATTGACGTTGTATACATAAGCTTATTTGTCATTACTATATCATCTGCCACTATTTCTCTATTGGCATCGCCTATAGTTTTCTTTTTATATAACTTTCCAAAATAAAATGAATCTCCACCAAGCTGGATATTTAAGACTCCTGCACAAGCAGATTCCGGTTTACCACTATTGGGGCTCTCATGATTATTTCTATCTCGTTTAAATATTCGCCATCCGTTTTTTGTATCAAGCCCTATAAACAGTGATCCAATTATCATTAATATACCTGTTAAAACTGCAGGAATAAAATTCAGAATATCGTCTACCTTAGCAGAAAACTTGCCGAAATTTATATATTTATCATTTTTATAACCTACCATTGAATCTAAAGTATTTGCAGCTTTATATAAAAAACCTAGAGGGGCTCCTCCGATTAACATATAGATCATAGGTGCAATCACCCCATCAGATGTATTTTCTGCAATTGTTTCTACTACAGCCTTAGTTATTTCTTTAGATTCTAAATTTTCAGTATCTCTACCTACTATCCATGAAAGATACTTTCTAGAATTAATCATATCATTTTTAATCAGATACTTATGTACTCTCATACTTTCAGTTTTCAATGATTTGGTTGCAAATATCTGATAGCAAAATAGTATCTCACTTGCAATTTTCAAACTAGGATTTATATATCCTAGCCCCTTTATAATAAAAAATGCAACTGAATAAGTAATTAATAAAACTGTTATATTTAAAAACACTCCGCCTATAATTTCACCGATTTTTGTCTTTGGAAAAATCTTGCGAAAAAGATATTCTGTTTTTTCTATAAGAAGACCTATGAATCTTATAGGATGTGGTATATGCTGTGGATCCCCAAAAATTAAGTCTAAAACAAAACCACAAAAGACTGCTAATACTATTTCCATTATTTTTCTCCCTTACAGGCTCTAATAAAATTTCTTGCAAAGTCTATATTACTCCAAAAGTGTAGATGAGGATAACCAGCAAAAATGTTTTCTTTTGCTATAATACATTTCCATTCTTTGCCTCTTTCATTAGTTGCAGTAAACCCATCTCCATGGTCATCTGTATCACTATAGTGAAATTCATGACATTTAATAGTGTCTCCTTTTTTGCAGAGGATGTTATCACATTCTGCTTTTAAGGACTTATAGCCAAATCTTACTAAACCTTTAGTCATAAAAAATCGATTTGGAATTGCTCCAACTGTATTAAAAGTTTTTCCATCTAATTCTATGTTTTGGCCTAGGTACATAAATCCGCCACACTCTGCAAACAGTGGAACACCTTTTTCTAAATGTTTTTTAATTGATTCTATCATTGATTTATTGTCAACCAATTTATCAATATTTTCCTCTGGATATCCACCGCCTAAAACTATTCCTTGTATGCCTTCTGGTATGGATTTATCCTCAATGGGTGAAAAATAAATTAAATTTGCTCCAAGTTTTTCTAGCAGTTCCAGATTATCTTGGTAATAAAAACAAAATGCTTTATCTCTTGCAACTGCAATATTGACTGTCCCTGATATTTCTTTTTTAATTTCAATTTTTTCATAATAGAAATCGTTATTATCTTTTGCCAATTCCATTATTGATTTTAAATCTAAAGTTTCTTTAGCAGTATTTCCTAATAGAGTTAGTTTTTCCTTAATATTCTCTACTTCTTCAGCAGTTACAAGTCCAAGATGCCTGCTATCAACAGCTGCTTGTGGAATATTAGGCAAGAAACCACATACTTTAAGTGGTAACTTTTCTTCTATCATCTTTTTATAAAATGGATACATAGCTTTAGAGCAATTGTTTAATATAACGCCTTTTAAATTATTGTCACCAAAATTTAGGAATCCACTTAATTCTGCCATTAAAGAAAGACTTTTCCCTTTTACATCAACTACGATAATTTGATTTGTTCTTGTTTCCCGGGAAATATCATTGGCAGAGCATTTGTCGCTTTCAAACCCAAGACCATCATACATTCCCATAACTCCTTCTATAACTGCTATATCACAATTCTTACTGTTTTCTGCAAGGAGATATTTTACTGTATTTTTACTGCACATATACATGTCTAGATTTCTGGATTTTGTTCCAATTATTTTACTGTGAAACATAGGGTCAATGTAGTCAGGTCCGCATTTAAAACTAATTGTTTCTATATTAGTGTCTACTAGAGTTTTTAAAAGAGCACAGGTAACTGTAGTCTTTCCACAGCCGCTTCCTGTTCCTACAATCATTATTCTGTTCAAGTTACTTTTCATTTGCTCTAGCTCCTTTAATTATATATACTGGATTTTCAGCCTTCATTAGATTATAGCGTCCAAGTTTTTCCCCTTTTGATATATTGACACATATTATTTCAGTCTCAAAATTCATTTTAGCAAATAAATCAGTGACTGCAGTAATAGTTTCAATAGTCACTGCATTTACCACAAAGGTAGCACAAGGATTCTTACTTATTACTATGTCAACAATGTCTTTTAATCTTCCTGTGCTGCCTCCAATAAATACCTTGTCAGGGGCAGGAAGGTTGTCCATACCCAAAGGTGCCGTTTCTCTTATGACTTTAATATTATATGAACCCAATTTTTCTATATTTTTCTCAATAAGTTCAACGGCATGTTCCTCTTTTTCTATAGCATATACCATAGATTCTTCTGCTTTTCTTGCCATTGCAATGGTTACCGATCCTGTGCCTGCACCGATATCATAAACTACATCCGTTTTTGAAATTTCTAAAGCTTCAACACTTAAGGTTCGGACAGCCTCCTTTGTCATAGGACTCTTTCCTCTTAGAAAGGCTTCATCCTTAAGTCTATTTCTTGGGTTTACATAATTCTCGTTATTGACAATCATCACTGAAAGGTCATCAAACTCCATATTTTCAAGATCATAAGGTGTCCCGGAAACTATACGTTCACTTTTAGAAGATAAGTTTTCACCCACATATATAGTTACATCGGTCAACTTTTGTTCAATTAGCTGGTTGACTACATCTTTTACTTTTAGAGAACCTCCAGTTAATGTAAAAACAATCTTATTATATGAAACAAAAGGTACAATGTTTCCATTTCTTCCATGAAGACTCACTAATTTAATATCCTCATATCCAATATTTAACCTTGAAGTAAAATACTGAAAACTACTTATTCCGCTTATAAACTCTATGTCTACGCCAGCATCTAAATTTTTTCTAATTGTAGTAGCGATGCTATAAAAGCCTACATCTCCAGATGCTGCAACACATACCCATAGATCTTTATCTTTATTTTGGTTAATGTAGTCACAACTTGCCATGACACCCATTTGCACCATATTTGTATTAAAATGGCACAACTCTTCTTTAAGTCTCTTAGAAGTTAAGACTATATTAGCTTTTTCTATTATTTCTATAGCCTTAGCAGTAAAATAATCATTTCCACCTGGACCTATACCAACTACACTAACTTTCATGATGTACCTCTTACCCTCTGATTCTATCTACTAATATGTCTGCCAATCTGCTATCAACACCTAAGGTTGAACCCATCTCTAATTTTACATTAGGATAATTTTTTAAAATTTCTCCTATTTCATTAGGGATATCTTCTCTAATATGAATCCCCTCAAACAAGAAATATGGTACTGCTTTAATTTCTGTTACCCCTTTATCAACTAGGGTTTTTATACCATACTCTATATTTTCATCACAAAATTCCATATATGCTATCACGATAGGCATATCTGTTATTTTTTTCCTAACCATCTCTACCACTTCGTTGATTGTATCTTTAGTAGTCTGTACTCTACTACCATGAGCTAAAATTAAAATACCTTTCATTTCTATATTTCTCCTTTTAAAATTTTATTATATATATCTACAGTATAATCTATATCTTCTCTAGTAAAACTATTGTTTATAAACATAGCTTCAAACTGTGAAGGTGCTATATAAATGCCATTTTCCAAAAGCTTTCTAAATACAAAAGCATAGTTTTTTGTATCTGATTTAGCTGCTTCTTCATAATTAGAAACTCTTTCGGTTGTGTAAAACATAGAAGCTAAAGACCCTATGTTATTTACAGTAAAACCAGAAATTTCTCTAAGTCTATTGGCCATATATTCACCAAGACTGTTTATCTTTTCATAAATTTCCGGATGCTCTAATAGTTTCTTTAGTGTTATAATCCCTGCAGTCATTGCTATAGGATTGCCTGATAAAGTTCCTGCCTGATATACACTTCCTGAAGGAGAAACATTTTCCATTATTTCTTTTTTACCACCATAGGCTCCTACCGGCATTCCTCCGCCAATAATCTTCCCGTAAGTTACTAAATCAGGGATAATACCAAAATACTGAGCTGCTCCTCCAAAAGATAACCTAAATCCAGTAATAACTTCATCAAAAATTAATAATGCACCATAATTATCACAAAGCTGTCTTAAACCTTTGAGGAAGCCTTCTTCCGGTGGCACAACACCCATATTTGCCGCTACAGGTTCTACAATGACACAGGCTACATCACCATTATTCTCTTTAAATAGTTGCTCCACACTATTTAGATTATTGTACGTTGCAAGAAGAGTATCTGCTGCGGCACCTTTTGTAACACCTGCACTATCAGGATCTCCAAATGTCATAGCACCGGAACCGGCCTTTACAAGCATACTGTCGCTATGACCATGGTAACATCCTGAAAATTTAATTATCTTAGATCTTTTAGTATATCCTCTAGCTAGTCGCAATGCACTCATAACAGCTTCAGTCCCACTGCTGACCATCCTAATCATTTCAATATGGTTAATATTTTTAGTTATAAGTTCTGCAAGTTCAACTTCTGGTTCAGTAGATGCTCCAAAACTCAATCCCTTTTCACATGCCAACTTTACACCATTGATAACATCGTCTTCACAATGGCCTAGAATCATAGGTCCCCATGACCCAATAAAATCAATATATTCTTTTCCATCTACATCATAAATCCGATTTCCTTTAGCTCGCTCAATAAATCTTGGAGTCATCCCAACCGACTTAAAAGCTCTAACTGGACTATTTACACCACCTGGCATTACCTTTTTTGCTCTTTCAAATAGATTTTCAGAAGTACACATTATCCTATATCTCCTCTTCTAATTGCTTCAGCAATTTCTTTTGCGTAATAAGTTATTAAAATATCTACACCTGCACGATACATTGAAACTGTGCTTTCACACATAATACCATATTCATCAATTAGACCTGCTTTTCCTGCATTTTTAATCATGGCATATTCGCCACTAACGCTATAAGCTGCAATTGGAAGATTTGTATTGTATGACAGTTCCTTAACCACATCTAAATAAGAAAGTGCTGGTTTTACCATAAGAATATCTGCACCTTCCTCTTCATCATATGCAGCTTCCCTCATAGCCTCCCTTATGTTGTGGCAATCCATCTGATAACTTTTTCTATCTCCAAAAGACGGAGCAGATCCTGCTGCATCTCTAAATGGTCCATAAAACTTTGATGCATATTTTATAGCATAAGACATTATTGCTCTGTCCTTATAACCATGATTATCCAAAGCCTTTCTAATAGCTGCTACTCTTCCATCCATCATATCAGATGGTGCAATCATATCTGCCCCTGCTGCTGCATGGGATACTGCAATGTCTGCCAAATAATCTAATGTTTTATCATTGTCAACGCTACATCCATCTAGAATTCCACAATGGCCATGGGATGTATATTCACACATGCATACATCAGTAACTACATAAATACTATCTTTGTATTCATCTTTAATAGCGCCTACTGCCTGCTGCACAATTCCATTTTCTGCATAAGCCTGGCTACCAATTTCATCCTTGTGCTGTGGTATACCAAATAGCAAAACTTTATTTATACCGTGTTCAAGGCAATCATCGATTGCTTCTTTTGCTCTATCTGGACTATATCTAAATTGTCCTTCCATAGATTCAATTGGAGCTTTTATATCATGGCCTTCCTCGAAGAAAATCGGGTAAATCAAACTATCTGGCGATACTCTTGTTTCCCTTACCATTCCTCTGATAATTGAATTTTCTCTTAGTCTCCTTGGTCTATTTAGCATTTTCTATCACCTCTCTAACCATGCTATCCACTGTAGCCACCTGAGATATTACAGTAGTAAATCCATACTTTTCTGCTTCAGCTGCAGTTTGTTTGCCTATGCAAAGAGCTTTAATACCGGTAAAATCCTTTCTCTTCTGAGTAGCTACAAAGCCATCGACGCAGCTTTTACTTGTAAATGTAATATAATCAAATTCTTCCAGATTTTCTATTTCTTCATGTTCTACGTAATATGTTTCATACACAGGATAGTCTAAATAATCTATTCCCTCTTCATCTAATAATCGCGTAATATCTTGGGTTCCAATCTTAGCCCTAAGAAGAATTACCTTATCTCCCTCAGACAAGAATCCTTTAGACACCATTTCCTTTGCCAAATGTTCGCCATCAAAAATACTTGGAATGAAGTCTGCTTTTAAACCATATTTTTTCAATTCGACAGCTGTCTGACTGCCTATACATGCAATTTTTTTACCATAAAGACTTCTACTGTCCAAACCTTTTTCTATAAGCCATGAGAAGAAAGATTTTACACCCTCACCACTTGTGAATACTAAAGTATTATAGTCTTCAAATGGTGGATTAATAGGTCTTATAAACTCTGTTCTAATACAAGGATAAAGTGTGGTGCCTGCACCTTCTTTCCTTAGCATGCCTTCAAGTTTAGAACTCTTTGATCTAGGCTGTGTTACTATAATTTCTTTCCCTTTAAGGGGCAATTCAGTAAACCAATCGAATTTATCCGATAGTGAACAAACCTTTCCAACTACAATAACCGCCGGTGACTTTACATTATTGTCTATTACAGTCCTTTCAATATTACTTAAATCCGATATGAATTTTCTCTGGTTAGAGTATGTGCCGTTTTCTATTACCGCACAAGGCATTTCTCCATCCATTTTCGCTTCCATTAAGCCTTTAGCAATCTGTCCCACTGTTGAAACTGACATCATAAATATTAAAGTTCCATTTAACCTTACTAAAGCATCAAAGTCAATATTTATCTCACTTCCTGCCTTAGCATGTCCTGTAATTATATGTAGCGATGAGCAAAAGTCTCTATGAGTCACAGGAATTCCCGCGTAAGCCGGTACTGATATAGAAGACGTAATTCCAGGTACAACCTCAAATTCTATATTGTTTTCCGAAAGAAGTTCTAACTCTTCTCCCCCTCTACCAAATACAAAAGGATCCCCTCCCTTAAGTCTTACTACTTTCTGACCTTTTAAAGCTTCTTCTACAAGAATCTCATTTATCTTGTATTGGGGTACAGGATGATTACCAACATTTTTTCCAACATCTATAAGTTTAGTGTTCTCAGGTATAATACCCATAATGCTATTACTTACTAATCTGTCATATACAATTACATCTGCAGTACCAATTAGTTCTGTAGCTTTTACTGTGAGAAGACCTTTATCTCCCGGGCCTGCTCCAATTAAATAAACTTTTCCTCTATTTTCCATTTGCAACTCCTATTTTTTCATTGACAAAGCAAGTTCTCTTCCTAACTTCTCACCATCAACTTTGTTACCCTTTACCGTTTCAAAATACATATTATCATTTTCATCTACATATAATCCTGTTAAAGTAATTTCTTCACCTTCGATAGTTGCATAGGCTGCTACTGGTGAACTGCACCCTCCATCTAAAGTTCTGACAAAACCTCTTTCTGCAAGGGCAATCAGCTTAGTTTCATGATCATTAAAACCATTCAATACTGCAGTATCAAAATCTCTTCGTCCTTGGACTACAAGAATACCCTGACATGCCGCAGGTAATATCTCATCAACCTGAAATATTTTGCTCACCCTATCTTCAAGACCTAAACGCTTTACACCTGCATATGCTAAAACTATACCACTATATTGACCTTCATCTAGCTTCCTTAGTCTAGTCTGAACATTCCCTCTTACCGGAGCTATCTCCATTTCTGGATATAGTTTTTTTAGTTGCAGTTGCCTTCTTTTGCTAGAGCATCCTATTGGTTTTGAAATGTCTAATTCTGAAACACCTTCTGGTAAAATAAGTACGTCTCTTGGATCTTCTCTTTTAGAAAAAGCAAGAAGTGGAAGCTCTTCAGAAACCTCCATTGGCATATCCTTTAAACTATGTACTGTTAAATCTGCTCTTTTATCTATTAAAGCCTTATCAAGTTCTTTTACAAAAAGACCTTTCCCACCAATTTTATCAAGGGTCTTATCTAAGATCATATCCCCTGTAGTCTTCATTGTAATAAGTTCCACATCAATAGACTTATTATTTTTCTTTATTGCATCTATAACTATTTCCGATTGTATTACAGCCAATTTACTATCGCGGCTAGATACCTTAATATTCATTAATACGCCTTTCTTTCTATTATATCTCTCACTACTTTAGCAGCCTTTTTGGTAACTTCATGGGAGTTACCAGTCCCAACTATACCAACAGATAGATTCTCATTTATTGCAATAGCGGGAAAGAAAAAACTACATTCTTCTTTTGCATCACATACACTAACAAAAATACCTTTTTCTTTAGATATCTTTCCTATTTCATAGTTCACCTGCCTGTTATCTGTACAAGCCAGAATTAGAAACTGATTTTTTATCATGGACTTATTGAAAGAATTAATTTCATAGTTCAGTTTATTATCCTCTAATAGATTTTTCATTTCCTCACTAAACTCTTCTGAAATCACCTTAATATTAAATCCAAAGCAAAGCAAAGTCTTGACTCTTCTATATGCAATGTTTCCACCACCTATAACAAGAACATCTTTATCTTCTCCATCAATAAAAAGTGGGAATTTTTTAAAGTCTCCCATAATACCCCTCCAAAACATCTTTGATCTCATTAAAATCCAGTCCATCTTCTTCTTTTGGTTTATTAATTACAACTACCTTTATTTTATCGGAAGCACAGGCTATTTTATTTTCCAAACCTCCGGGTTTTCCAGTATTCTTTGTTACCATTATGTTACATTTATATTGTTCTAAAGTTGCAATATTCATCTCTTTAATAAATGGTCCCTGCATACATATTATATTCTTTTTAGGTATTCCTGCATTTTCACAAAGTATAATGGACTCTTGACTTGGAAGCACTCTTGGGAACAAACGTTCTTCTTTATTTATTACTGATGCAAACTTATTTATTTCTTTTGAACCTGTGGTCAAAAGAGCTTTTTCCTTGGTATTGTTTAAAAAATCTACAGCCTCATCTATTGAATTAACTAGAATGACATTAGGGTTTTTTATTTCTACGTCTTTTCTTACGAGTCTATAATATTTACATTTTGTCTTGCTACATGCGTTTAGTATATTTTCTGTTACTACTGTAGCATAAGGATGTGTTGCATCTATGATAAAACTGTACTCTTTTTCTATAATCAGATTTTCTATTTCTTTAGAATCTAACCTGCCTTCTATGACTGACAATTCTTTTAAATCTGAAAGAATTTCTTTTCCATATTCAGTAGCTACTGAAAAATCTATTTCATATCCTTTTTCTAATGTATATAATGCCAACTTATGGCCTTCAAAGGTCCCTGCAAAAACAAGTCCTTTAGCCTTAGACATTTTTATATCCTCTAGGAGTTACAAGTCTGCCATTTATTACTTTTGTCTGTGTATTGCCGATGAAAACTGTTGTAAACATATCTATGTCCTCATTGTTTTTTAAATCTTTCATAGTGCAAATTACGCCTTTTTCTCCATCTCTGCCTATGTTTTTAACATATCCACATGGGATGTCTAGAGATTTATGTTTTGACATGATATCAACAGCTTTATCGATGTAATCATGTCTCTTCTTGCTCTTTGGATTGTATAAACATACTACAAAGTCCGCTTCAGCCGTTAATTCTAATCTTCTTTCTATTTTTTCCCAAGGAGTAAGCAAGTCACTTAGTGAAATTACTGCAAAATCATGAATCAAAGGTGCTCCAAGCACTGCTGCACCGCTACACGCTGCTGTAATACCTGCAACAGTAATTATTTCTACTTCTGGATGGTCTTTTGCAACCTCAGACATTACTCCTGCCATTCCGTATACTCCCGGATCACCACTGCAAACAAATGCTACAGTTTTATTATCAAGAGCACTTTCTAAAGCAATTTTGCACCTGTCAACTTCTTGCTTCATTGCCGTCGATTTTACTTCTTTTCCACTTGTCATATCTTCAATTAGTTGAACATATAAATTATATCCAACGATTACATCACTTTCTTCTATTGCAGCTTTTGCTTCAGGTGTCATATACTCACTGTTGCCAGGCCCAATACCAACTACATAAATTTTCATTTCTATTCTCCTTGTGGTTCTTAAGCATTTAGCTTTTCTCTATAGCTATACCATTTATAAAAATCATCAATGTATTTTTGAATAATTTGATTTATTTCTGCAATTTGTTTTTCTTTGCATAATTCAATGGTTTCTCTACTTATATCATCTATATTATAATAATTAATTCCTGAAATTTTTAATACATCAGGATCTATATCTCTTGGTACAGCCAAGTCTATAAATATCTTTGGTATTTTTTCAAGCTTTATTAGTTCCTCATATGAAACCGTATGATGAGGGCTTAATGTGGCACTAATAACTGCATCAACTTCTTCCATTTTTTTATAACGATCACTATAATTAACAGTATCCGCCCCATCTGGAACTATATTCTCACCATGTTTATACTGTCTCAAAGTCATAGTCGGATTCTTTCCATTTTTTACCAAAAGTTCTACTGCAAGTCGTCCAATCATTCCATTACCTATAACTAATACGTTGTTTATATCATTTCTACCTTTGATAATATTAACAGCCCTCTTTGCTGTAGAATTATCGTCAGCCTTAAAGTCAACCAGTGTCTTTACTTTCTTTCCTGCACTTACTGCTGTTCTAAATACAACATTTAGAATTGTATCTGAATATTTCATTTCCCTTGCAAGTTTAATAGCATCTCTTACCTGTGAAATGATTTGGTCTTCACCCCATATTTGAGATTTAGCCCCTGCTGCCAATTGACATAAGTGAACTAACACATCATTGCCCTTCAAAGTTCTATTCATGATCTTATAGTCATGATAATTTACACCCATAGCCTTGCATAAAAGCTGAAAAGGTATAATATCATACCCTTCCTTAAGGGAAAGATAAACTTCTGTACGGTTGCAAGTTGATATAATAACAACTCCTTCAACATGGTCTTCGTTATGTATTTTTTTATAAATATCCGACATCTCTGGCTTTGTAAAAGAAAAAACTTCTCGTTGATCTAATGTTGCCATATGATAGTCAATATAAGACATTACTATATTCAAAACTTACACTTCCAATCTTTTTTTGCCAAGGCAATGGTAACCCCATTCTGGCAAGTTTTTGATAATATTATTGCTCCATTCTCACTGTTTTTTACTGCACTTCTTTCGCAGACATTATCAACCCCTGTGATTTTTTTTACGAATTCAGATGCAGAGAATTGTCCTTCAACCTGATTTAGCTCTTCTGCCGTATATGTAACAAAAGGTATATTGTACTTTTCACTAAAATCCAATATGCATTTTTCATCTTTCTTTAAGTCAATAGACGCTATTTTTTCTATCGATAAAATAGATATATTATTCTCTGCTAGAGTGCGTAGGATAAATTGTTCAAAAATTTCACTCTTCATGTCTTTCCTGCACCCTACACCTAAAGTAATAATTTGAGGAACTAAATTTAATGTTTCTTCATAAGGACTTAGCCTATCATTTAAGCTTACACAAATACCTATTTTGGTTTTATCTAATGTAAGCTCATCAGGCATAACCCCATCAAAGGGGAATCCACTATATATTCCAATTTTCTCATTTCTTAGTACTGCACTGGAAATAACTTTTATTTTTGAAATATCAGCAATTTTGCATCCAGCATATTTTGTCCATATATCTACAGCGAATTTTTTATTTATATCTGTAGCGGTTGTAATGACTTCCTGTGCACCTATTAATCTTGCCAATTCAATAGAACTTTCATTTCCTCCGCCTAAGTGCCCTGACAAAATAGGTATTACATATTTCCCAAGTTCATCAATTACAATTACAGCAGGATCTACATCTTTAGATTTTATCAGTTTACTAATCATTCTTGTAGCAATACCTACAGCACCAATAAAAATAATCGTATCACAGCAACAAAATTTTTCGTTTAAAAAATCCTGTGCTTTTTCCTTACCTTCATATTTAAAAACTTTGCATCCAAGAAATTCTGTCAATCTATTAGCTAGTTCTCTTCCATTGTTTGTAAAGGATATAATTGCAACATTATTCATTTTCCGTCTTACTTGCCTCCCTAAACAAATGGGTAAATGAAGGATCATATAGTTTAGATCTTTCGTATTCTGTTCCTAAAAATCCACCTACCATAATTAAGGCCATTTTATTAATCCCGTTTTCTTCTGCTGCCTTTGCAATATTCTCAACCGTAGTTTTTACTACTAATTCATCTGGCCAAGTTGCTTTATAGACGATGGCAGCTGGTGAATCCGGAGCATATCCACCTTCAATTAGTCTTTCAGATAGTTCCTTAAGCATTGTGGAGGTTAAAAATACCACCATTGTTGCACCGTGAGCGGCTAACTTTGAAATCTCTTCTTTTTCAGGCACAGGAGTTCTTCCCGCCATTCTTGTAAGGATTACTGTTTGACTAACATTAGGCAAGGTATATTCTGCATTTAGTGCTGCTGCTGCTCCAATAAATGAACTTACACCTGGGACTGATTTATATGCAAGTTCATATTCATCTAAAATGTCCATCTGCTCCCTTATTGCCCCGTAAATACAAGGATCTCCTGTATGCAGTCTAACAATTATTTTTTCTTGTTCTTTTGAATTATCAACCATAACTTGTATTACTTCTTCCAGCGTCATCTTAGCACTATTATAAATGTCACAAGATTCTTTTGCATAGTCTAGTAATGCTGGGTTTACAAGAGATCCTGCATAAATAATAACATCTGCCTCCTGTAAAAGTTTTTGTCCTCTAACTGTGATTAAATCTGCCGCTCCTGGGCCCGCACCAATAAAATAAATCATTTTCTATTCTCCTTAATTCTGTCTGCTTTCTGATGGGATAACTATTATTGAAAAGTAGCTTGATTTTTCCTTCAAATCCTTGATATCTTTATAAACCTTTTCATTTTCCATAGTGGCACATTCTACAACCATAGCTGAATTCTCTACCAACTTGTCCTTAATATCCATAATGGTCTTTCCGGATTTCATCAATACTTTTGTACCATCATATTCTACAATTTTATCTACATCTGTATATGTAGCAGGGATAATATGTAACATTTCATCTCTTTCACAAAGAGAGCTATTTAGGCTTGCAGCAGCGGCACAAAAAGATGGTATCCCCGAAACAATTCCTGTATCATATCCTCTTTCTGTTAATCTCTTATGAACGTACATTACTGTACTATATATTACTGGATCTCCTAAAGTTAAAAAAGATACTGTCTTTCCATTATTTAATAAATTACTTATTAAATCTGCTGATTGATCGTGATATATGTTTAATTTTTCCTGATCCTTGATCATTGGCATATCACATTCTACAATTTCCTTATTTTTAATATATTCTTCAGCAATTTTCAGAGCTATATTCTCACTAGCCCCACTTTTTGGTACAACAATTACATCGCTTCCTTCCATAGTTTTTATTGCCTTTAAAGTTAGTAGCTCCGGATCCCCAGGGCCAACACCTACTGCAAAAAATTTAGCCTTCATTACATTCCTCCGCAAAATATTTTATTAATTCTTTAGCATTATCACTCATTATTATATGGTTCTTGTCTGTAGTAAACATTACAACCTCTATATCCACATCATTCTTAAGCCTATAGTTCAGATGATATAGCACCTTTTCCATAATTCTATCTTTAACCCTAAAGTAATATTCTTTATCTTTTATAATGTCAAACGCTTCATCTGTAGTTATGCTTTTCATTATCTTCTCTATAGTTTCCTGACTAGCACCTTCAATAGCAGAATGAACGCCTATTACCTCCATTCTGCCATCTGCATAAGAAGAATGAGTGTTCATTATTCCTGCAGCAATCTTTACTAGTTTGCCCGTGTGCCCGACTAACAGTATTTTTTTAAAGCCCTTATACTTTATATAGTCCAAAGCCTCTCCAATATAATTAGAAACTTTGACAGCCTTATTTATATCCAGCGTTAAATACTCTTTACAGAATTTTTCACCATAATTACCAGGAGATATTAAAATATTTTCTTTATCTATTGAATATTGCTTATCAATTAAAACCTTTATAGTATCTACTAAAGCTTTCTCACTCATCGGTTCCACAATACCTGTAGTTCCTAAAATAGATATACCGCCTATAATTCCAAGTCTTTCATTATATGTTTTTTTAGCAATTTCCCGGCCGTTTTCAACAGAAATCTCTACGTCAACCTTCTTATTACAATCCCTTTCCTGTAAAACCTTATTTATATTTTGCAATATCATTTTTTTAGGTGTAGGATTAATGGCAGGTTCTCCTATGCCACATTGAAGTCCTTTTACGGTTACTACTCCAACACCTTCCCCACCTCTTATATGGTTTTTATCATCATGAGAAAAAGTTACCTTTGCAATAATCTTAGCTCCATCAGTTGCATCAGGATCATCTCCTCCATCCTTTATAGTCTGGCAGATAACCATGTTATCATTGAATTCTACTACACTGATATTGAAAATAACCTGCTCGCCATTTGGCAAATCTATATATACATCTTCTAGTCTTTTTCCAGTAATCAGCATAATAGTTCCTGCCGTACTAACGGCTGTAGCACAGCTTCCTGTAGTATATCCATATCTAAGTTTTTTTCCGTTTTTTACAATATATTTATCCATACTTATTTTTCCTTAATATAAAAAATGCTTAGTCACATTTTGACTAAGCATTAATAATATCAAATAGATTAACCCTACGTTTATCCACCCATTATTAACCTAAAACTCATACCCTGTGACTTTTACGGTCTAATATTGGGATGTCTTCCGACTCAGATCTTAAACATCATTCTAAACCTTCCCAGTTTCCCAGTGGTTGCATAACGCAATAGAAAGACTAAATCTTCACGGCAGCAGGTCTGTTTGGGATTCTCACCCAATTCCATATTACGACGAATGGTCAACCAATACTACTATTAATTTACAGTTTAAGTATATTATATATTTTTATTACTGTCAATAGGTTTTCCTTCTAAGCTAAAAGTCTTTCCCTCAGTAATCTCAACATCTATAATCTCTCCAATCATATCTTTTGTACCAGGAAAATTAACTAGTTTAAACCCATCTGTTCTTCCTGTAAGAGTTTTACTGTTGTTTTTACTTACTCCCTCTACAAGGACTTTTTCAATTTTACCCTCATATCTAGCGTTCTTTTGCCCACTAATTGAATTAACCAATTCAACAAGTCGATTAAATCTATGGTGCTTTATTTCTTCAGGTATCTGATCTTCATATTTTTCTGCAGGTGTATCTTTTCTGATTGAATACAAGAATGTAAAGGCTGAATCATATTCTACTTCTTTTACAAGGTCTAAAGTATCTTGGAAGTCTTGCTCAGTTTCCCCAGGGAAGCCCACAATAATATCAGTAGAAATAGTGATATTGGGTACTGCTTCTTTTAATTTTTTTACAAGTTCCAAGTATCTCTCTCTTGTATATTTCCTATTCATTCGTTTTAATACAGCAGTGCTACCTGATTGAACTGGCAAATGAATATACTTACATAATTTGTCACATTCTACATATGCCTTAATTAGTTTTTCTGAAAGATCTTTAGGATGAGATGTCATAAATCTAATTCTCTCAAGTCCTTCTATATCATTTAGCATATATATCAAATCAGCAAAATCAGTAGATGGATCTGGTCTATATGAATTTACATTTTGCCCTAGAACCATTATTTCCTTTACTCCATCAGCTACTAGACCCTTAACCTCGTTAATTATATCCTGAGGCATCCTACTTCTTTCTCTTCCTCGCGTATATGGAACTATACAGTAAGTACAGAAATTATTGCAACCAAACATTATGTTTACTAGTGCCTTGCTTTTAAACAGTCTTTTTGAAGGCAGCCCTTCAACAATATCTCCTCCATCAGGCCAAATATCAATCTGTTTTTTCTTTTCATTGATCACATTTTCGATTAATTTAGGGAATTCATGTATATTATGTGTGCCAAAAATTATGTCAACCCAAGGATATTTTCTTTTTATAATATCTACAACATGTTGTTGTTGCATCATACATCCACAAACACATACTATGAAATCAGGATCTTCTTCTTTTCTTTTTTTTAATTGCCCTAATGTTCCAAAAAATCTTTTATCAGCATTTTCTCTGATGCTACATGTATTAATAATAGCAATCTGTGAATCTTTTCGTTCTTTTACTTCTTCGCATCCTTTTTCTAAAAGCATTCCTGCAATAATTTCTGAATCATGCTCATTCATCTGACAACCAAATGTTGTAATATGAAAAGTTTTTTTCATAAATTTATCTCCATCCTATTCTGACTAGTAAACCTTTAGAAAATATGTTTTTCATTCTTTTTATCTCTTCCCATAAGAAGGTCTACAGCATCTTTTGCATCTATTTTTTCTTTAATTACATTATATATGCATTCTGTAATTGGCATTTCTATTTCTACTTTTTTTGCAAGTTCATATGCAGCTTCTGCGGTAAACATACCCTCAACAACCATACCTACACGGCTAGTTGCTTCTGATGGTTTGATTCCTTCACCTATCATAATACCACATCTTCTATTTCTAGAATGCATACTTGTACATGTTACAATTAAATCACCGATTCCTGTAAGCCCTGAAAAAGTACCCATATCTGCGCCTAATTTTGCGCCGAGTCTGCTCATTTCAGTAATTCCTCTTGTCATCATAGCTGCTTTTGCATTGTCCCCAAATCCCATACCATCAGAAATGCCTGCTCCTAAAGCAATTATATTCTTAAGTGCACCACCAAGTTCTACTCCGATAACATCATCATTAGTGTAAACTCTGAATCTGTCAGTCATAAAGACATCCTGTATTAGTTCTGCATATTCAGCATTCCTAGATGCTACTGCAACTGTGGTTGGCAGCGCCTTACCTACTTCCTCTGCATGTGACGGCCCTGATAAAACAACATACTTTACATCAGGTTTCAGTTCATAAGCAATTTCAGATAATCTCATCAAAGTACCTTGCTCAATACCCTTTGCAACATTAACAACAATCATATTAGGTGTAATAAATGGAATAGCCTCCTTAAAGGCGCTTCTAAAATGTTGTGCAGGTGCAGAAAAAAGCGCTATATCTGCATCTTTTAATGCATCTTTTGTAGAGTCTGCAATATAGAAATTATCATTAAACTTAATACCGGGAAGGTATCTTTTATTCTCCCTATGCTGTTTCATTTCTTCTAAGTGATCTTTGTTTATATCACAAATCTTTACTTTATGTCCCTTTGTGCTTAGGGTAATTCCCAAAGCTGTACCCCAGCTCCCAGCTCCAATTATACCAATCGTTTTCATTTTTTCGCCTTTCTATTTTTTAAAGCTCATTCTAGGTTCTTCGCCTTTAACTAATCTTTTTATATTTCCTCTATGTTTAAAAATCAATATGATAGCCATAACCGTTCCTATATACAAAAAATCCGGTTCCATGTAATAAACTAATATTGGAAAGGTAACCCCTCCAAGTATTGAACCTACAGACATTCGTTTAGAGATTAAAAGACCAAACGCAACTATACCAAGAGCCATAAGACCAACCTTCCAGTTTATAGCCATTACAGCACCAAAAGCAACAGCCACTCCTTTTCCTCCCTTAAATCCAAAACATATAGGCCATATATGCCCTACAAATGCAGCACAAGCACATATCATAGCTGCAAGTGAAGTAGAAAAAGCAAAACCAAGACCTACTGCTACTACACCTTTTAGAATATCAATAGTCAAAGTAATAAGCGCAGATTTTTTGCCCATTACACGCAGCACGTTAGTGGTTCCGGCATTTCCGCTACCTTCCTTCTTGATATCAATACCGTTTATTTTACCTATAATAATAGCAGGAGAAATATTTCCCAAGAAATATGCTATCAGAATAACAAGTACAAATAAAAATGTATCCATTAGTTCTCTTTTTCTCCTTTTTCTCTAAATACAAATTTAATTGAAGTTCCTTCAAAGCCAAAGCTATCTCTAATTTGATTTTCCAAATATCTTGCATATGAAAAATGCATCAATTCTCTTGAATTAATTTTAAACGAGAAAAGTGGCGGTTTTACACCGACTTGGGTAGCATAATATATCTTTAAACGTCTACCTTTATCTGAAGGTGGCTGTTTCATCATTGTTGCATCTGCAATAAGGCTGTTAAGCTGTCCTGTAGGAACTCTTAGAGCACGTTTTTCAGAAACATATTTAGCCATATTAATCACATTATATATTCTCTGTCTATCTTTTACAGAGATGAATACTGTCGGTGCATAAGACATAAATTGTAACTCAGCAGCAATAAGTTTTTGGAAATCTCTCATAGTATTTGTCTCTTTTTCAATCAAGTCCCATTTATTTACTACAACAACAATTCCCTTTCCTGCTTCATGAGCAACACCTGCAATTTTTTTATCTTGATCAGTTATACCTTCTTCTGCATCTATCATTAAAAGGCATACATCGCATCTTTCGATTGCCGCGATTGCTCTGATTACGCTGTATTTTTCAATATCTTCGTTTACCTTATTCTTCCTTCTAATACCTGCCGTATCAATAAGGATATATTGTTCTCCCTCATGTTCAAAAGGAGAGTCAATAGAGTCTCGTGTTGTCCCTGCAATAGGAGATACTATAACTCTATTTTCATTTAGAAGTGCATTTATAAGTGAAGATTTCCCCACATTTGGCTTTCCTATAATTGCAATTTTTGTGATATCTTCATCTTCTTCACCAACGCCCTCTGGGAAACTGTCAACAATTTCATCAAGCACATCTCCAAAATTAAGCATATTTGCTGCAGATATAGGAATAGGCTCACCTAATCCCAATTCGTAAAAATCATAAAAATCCATAGGTAGATTTCGTGGATTATCAATCTTATTTACAACTAGGATAACTTTTTTACCAGTCCTCATTAACATATTTGCAACTTCTCGGTCTGCGTGAGTAAGTCCATCTTTCCCATCCACAATGAAGAGGATTACATCTGCCATATCCATGGCAATTTGTGCTTGCTCTCTCATCTGGGAAAGAATAATATCCTGGCTTTCAGGTTCAATTCCGCCTGTATCAATTAGTGCAAAATATATGCCGTTCCACTCAGCTTCAGCATATATTCTGTCTCTTGTTACACCTGGTGTGTCTTCTACAATCGACACTCTTCTCCCAACTATTTTATTAAAAAAAGTTGATTTTCCAACATTTGGTCTGCCAACTACCGCTACAATAGGTTTACTCATTGAAAATACCTCCCGCAAATTCTGCTGGATCAAATTCCTTTAAATCATCCATTCCTTCTCCAACTCCAATAAACTTTACAGGCATATCAAACTCATCTGCAATTGTAATAGCAATACCACCTTTTGCAGTGCCATCAAGTTTAGTAAGGACAATACCTGTTAAATCTGCAATTTCTCCAAATTCCTTGGCCTGGGATATTGCATTTTTACCTGTGGTTGCATCTAATACTAGCAATGTTTCTCTTCCCGCCTCAGGAAATTCTCTAGAAATAACTTTATTCATTTTTTCAAGTTCAGTCATAAGATTCTTTTTGTTCTGCAGTCTTCCCGCCGTATCGCATATTAATACATCGATGTTTTTAGCTTTTGCTGATTGTATTGCATCAAAAATAACTGCCGATGGGTCCGCCCCTTCCTGATGTCTTATAACATTTACTCCTATTCTTTGGCCCCATATTTCTAATTGCTCGCTTGCTGCTGCACGAAAAGTATCTGCAGCTGCCAGTAAAACTGTTTTCCCTTGTTTCTTACACTTATTAGCAATTTTACCTATAGATGTAGTTTTACCTCCACCATTTATCCCAATCATCAGAATAACCAGCGGTGTTTCACTAGACAATTTTTGTCTTTCGCCTTTATCCATTAGATCTGCAATTATACTAGAAAGAGCTTCCTTTATCCTTTCTGGATTAGTAATATATTCTTTTTTTATATAAGTTCTTAAATTTTCCATTATCTTCATAGTGGTATCCATACCTATATCTGAAGTAATGAGAATTTCTTCAAGCTCGTCCATTAGTTCTTCATCAATTGTAGGTCGTGCCATAATGGCATCGCCTATTCTTTCTGACAATCTTCCAAAGAACCCCTTTTTTTCTTTAAATAGAGCCATTTATCTTCCTTTCTCTTTTTGTTTTAAGTTATAATTCAAAATTATCTCCAAGTCTTAATGAAAGCATCTTGGAAATACCTTTTTCTGCCATAGTCACTCCATATAACACATCTGCATGCTCCATAGTTGCCTTTTGATGTGTTACTAAAGCAAATTGTATCCCATTAAACTTTCTTAAATAGTTGGCGAATCTGTCTATATTTGTATCGTCTAAAGCAGCCTCTACCTCATCAAGTATACAAAATGGGGTCGGTTTAGTTTTTAATACTGCAAACATTAATGCAATTGCAGTCATAGTTTTTTCCCCACCAGACATAAGATTAATATTTTGTAGCTTCTTTCCAGGCGGCTGAGCGATGATATCAATACCAGACTCTAAAGGATTATTTTCATCTTCTAGTCTTAGTTCTGCATGTCCTCCGCCAAATAATTCTTTAAAAATATCTTCAAAGTTTGTAACAACTTGATCAAAGTTTTCCTTAAACTTAGTCTTTATTGTAGTATCCATATCAGAAATTATTTTATTCAATTCTTCCATAGCAGAAAGAATATCACTTCGCTGTTCCGTAAGGAACTTGTATCTTTCACTTACCTGTTCATATTCTTTTATAGAACCAACATTTACCTCTCCAAGTTCTCTAATTCGTCCCTTAATTTCCCTATTTTCCTTTACAGCCTGACTCATAATAAAGTCATCCCGCCTAAAATCAACAGCCTGGGCATACGATAATTCGAACTCATCAAATAACTTTTCTTTTAAAGAGTCTAGTTGAGTATCATTTTTAGCAACCCTTATCTCCATCTGATATTTTTGATCTTGATAAGAATTTAGTTTTTCCCCTACCTGACTCTGTTCTCTTTCGATATTGTTTATCTTTTCACTTAGTTCAAGTCTTTCTCTTGATACTTCTTCAATATATTTTTCTAACTCTTCTTTTTCATGGTTTAAAGCTGCCACGTCATCTTCAACATTTGATGAACCCTTTAAAATACCATCTTTTTCAATCTTTAAATCTTCGATTTCTTTTGTTTTATATTCAAGCTGTGTGCTTAGATCTTTTTCTTCAACATCAATTCTAGAAATAAGATTTTCAACATTTTGAGTTTTGTTTTCCCATTCATTAACAGAAATTCTTACTTTTGTAATTGTCTCACTACATTTTTCTAATGAAATTTTTAAGCTTTCATAATCTGAAAGTGCCTTTTCAATCTCAGTGTTTAATACTTGAACTTCATTACGAAAAGCAATTACCTCTTCATCTAAATTCTTAATCATATTATCTGCCGAATCAAAATCCCTTTTAATTGATTCTAATTCTTTAAGATATTTTTCATTACTAGTTGAAATACCTTCTAAACTTTCTCCTAGATTATCGATTTTGTTATCTAAAGTAAGTATCCTTAATTCTGTATTTTTACCGTCTACTTCTCTTTCGATAATACTGTTTTCTAGGTGTTCTATATCTTTTTCAAGTTTTTCAATCTGTTCTTTGTTCTCAAGGAACGATATCCTTATATCCCCTATCTTTCCTTCTAATTCTAGTATCTCCCTCTTTCTTTCAAGAAGGTTGGCAGATGCATTTTTATACTTTCCACCTGTAATAGCTCCACTAGCATTAATTATTTCTCCATCTAGAGTAACAAACCTAATACCACTTGCAGATAACTTAGATAATTTTATGGCATTATCCATGTTATCAACAATTACAACCCTGCCTAACAAATATTCATAAATACCGGCATATCTTGAATCGAATGAAATGCACTCTACAGCTAAACCTTTATAGCCTTCACTGTCTTTAATAGACTTATCTACATTAGGCTTGTAGCCTTTAATTGATGCAACAGGTAAAAAAGTTAGTCGTCCTGCCTTGTTTTCTTTTAGATAGCTTATAGCTTTTTTTGCAGAAGAATCTTTATCACATACAATGTTTTGCATGGCTCCACCTAAAGCAGTTTCAATGGCGATTTCAAAACCAGATGGAACTTCCATAAGTTCTGCTACTACACCTTCAATTCCGGAAAGCCCTGCTTTCATAGTATGTTTTACTGCATTACTAAACCCCTCATAATTGTTTTCCATTTCTTCGATGGTTTTTTTCCTTGAGGATAGCTGACTGCCTTTTATTCTTAAATCTTCTGATTTTAATGTAAGTTCCTTATGATGTTTTATTAACAAAAGCTTATCAGCTTTTAGATTTTCTATATCAGACTTTATTCCCTTTAAAACTGTTTCCGCTTCGTCTTTCTCTTTTCTTGTGCCTTCTAGCAAAGACAATGTATCACCTTTTGATTTTGCTTGTTCTTGAGTCTCCTCTTTCATTTGGCTTTTTCTCTTAAGCAAAGTCTCTTTAAAACTTTCTATACTCTTTGCTTCGCTTGTTTTAGATGATATTTCATTATGTAATTTAAACAGCCTGTCTTTCTTATTATCAATAATCTCTGCTAGTTCTGTAGACTTACTTGCAACTTGATTATACTCAATTACCTTTTTTTCAAGATCTTCTTTAGCTAAATTCAGATTGCTTAAAAACTCATTTTTTGAATTTAAAAGGTTATGTTTATTTAACTGTTCGTTTTTTAATTTGTCCTTCAACACAATTATTTCATCTGAGAGACGTTTATTATTTTTTTCTATTGTTTGCAGTCTCTCTGTGTTTAACTGACCTTTATTTATAAGTTGGTTAATCTGCTCAACTTTAATTAAAAGATTATCTCTAGCTTCATTACCAAGAACTTCTAAACTTTCATTTTTAGACTTGTCCTCTTGGACCATATCATCTACAGACTTTTTTCTGTTTAAGATTTCTTCAATGTTTGTTTGGAGGCTTTCAATATCACTTTTTATTTCTAAATTTTTTCCACTTAAGTTGTCTATATTCTTCAAAGTAATATTGATTTCAAGGTCCCTGTATTTTTCTTTTAATTCCAAATACTCTTTAGCTTTTATACTATCTTCTTTGAGGCCATCTATTCTACCTTCAATTTCTCCAATTATATCATTTACTCTCTCTAAGTTATTATTAGTCGATTGAAGTTTTCTTTCTGATTCAGCCTTCTTACTTTTATACATTACAATGCCTGCAGCTTCTTCAAATATTTCTCGTCTGCTTTCAGGCTTATTGCTTACTATATCCGCAATTTTCCCTTGTCCTATTAGAGAGTAACCATCAACACCAATACCGGTATCCATTATTAATTCTCGAATATCTCTCAACCTACATTGATTGTTATTAATAAGGTATTCACTTTCTCCTGATCTGAACATTCTTCTAGTAATGGCTACTTCATTATAGTCAATAGGGAGCCTTCCCGTTGAATTATCAATAACTAAAGTCACCTCCGCCATACCCCTGCTTTTTCTGTTAGCAGTTCCAGCAAAAATAACTTCTTCCATCTTGCCACCACGAAGCATTTTCGGACTTTGTTCACCTAAAACCCATCTGATAGCATCGCTGATATTACTCTTTCCACTACCATTTGGTCCTACAATACAAGTTACTCCCTCATGAAATTCTATTACTACAGGTTCTGCAAAAGATTTAAAGCCGTGCATTTCCAATCTTTTAAAGTACATTATTTGATACCCTCCATCAAAGTTGCTTTTGCAGCATTCTGTTCTGCTTCTTTTTTACTTTTACCACTTCCACTACCCATTCTCTTTCCATTACAGATTAAATGTACGTAGAAAGTCTTATCATGGTCAGGTCCCTCTTCTCTATCTAAATTATAGGTTATCACTGTTTTTTGACCTTTTAATTGCAAAGCTTCTTGTACCTGCGTTTTATAGTCGGTAAATAGTTTGCCTGATATTGCATTATCTATAGTCTCAGTAAAGGTGTCTACAACAAATTTTCTAGCTGTTTCGTATCCACCATCCATAAAGATTGCTCCAATAACCGCCTCCATTGCATCGGCAATTATTGACTCTCTATATCGTCCACCAGAATGAACTTCTCCTTTGCCCATGTTTAAATATTGTCCAATATTTAATTTCATTCCCATATTAGCTAAGGATTTTTCACATACAATTAAAGCTCTTGTCTTAGTTAATTTACCTTCATTCTCGTGTTTTAATTTTCTATATAGCTCTACACTAATAATAGCGTCAAAAAAAGCATCGCCTAAAAACTCTAGTCTTTCATTATTTTCTTTAGACACCGTCCCATTTTCTCTGCAGTATGAGCTATGAGTCAAAGCCACATCAAGAAGCTTAGGATCATTAAACATATATCCTATAATCTGTTGGAACTCACTATTATTCATCTAATAAAATCTCCTCAATTTCTAACACTGAATTTTGTATTGTGTCCACTACACCACCTTCTACATATGGCAGTGCCTTAATAATTGTATTTTTAACAGCCTTCGCATCAGAGGAACCATGCATTTTAATTAATGCACCTTTTACACCTAATATAGGAGCTCCGCCATATTCGGAGTAGTCAAATTCTTCTTTAATTCCTTTTAATTTATCTTTTAACAATGCTGCTCCCATTTTAGCTTTTGTGCCATCAGTAAATCGTCTTTTCATCTCTCTTAGCATCATTAGTCCAAAGCCTTCAGAAAGCTTAAGTATAACATTTCCAGTAAAACCGTCTGCAACGATAATATCACATACGCCTCTAGGCAATTCTCTAGCCTCTACATTACCTACAAAGTTTAATGTACTCTTATCTAATAATTCGTATACAGCTTTTGTAAGGGTATTACCTTTCCCCTCTTCAGTTCCGTTATTAACTAAACCTACAGTCGGATTTTTTCGTCCAATTACTTTAGACATATATATGCTTCCCATTGTTGCAAATTCTAATAGATTATTTGGTTTACAATCTGTATTTGCACCTGCGTCAACTAAAAGAGCAGGTTCTTTACCAATAATTGGGTAAATTGTTGCAATGGCCGGCCTGTCTATTCCCTGAATTCTGCCTAGAATAAATAATCCTCCTGCAAGTAAGGCTCCTGTACTGCCAGCAGATATGAAAACATCTCCTTCACCATTTTTCACCATGTTAAGGCCTCTAACGATTGATGAATCCTTCTTTGTTCTCACTGCTTTAACAGGCGGTTCCTCCGTATTTATTACCTCTGTTGCGTCAACGACTAAAATCTTTTTATTATCATATTTATATTTTTTTAACTCTTTTTCTATTTTATTGGCAATACCAACTATAATAATCTCATGGTTAATTAATTCTGAAGCTTCAACCGCTCCTTTTACAACTTCTATCGGAGCGTTGTCTCCTCCCATTCCATCAAGAATAATCCTCATGTTATACCTCCACCTTGTTTTCATTGTGCGAAATTTGTGCACACGTATATCAATTTATAATATCATAAAAATGGTATATTTGCAATTATTGGGATAATATTTACGATTCTATTATTCTCTTTTCTCCAACAAAAAACCCGCCTTATTAGGGCAGGTTTTTATATATTATTTATTCATTTCTTTTATTATTCTGTCGATCCTTCTTGCAACATCAACAAAATCATCTTCTTTATATCCCCTGGTAGTCATCGGTGCCGTACCAATTCTTACTCCGCTAGTTTCTTTCGGTGAACGTTTTTCATTGGGAACACAGTTTTTATTAAGTGTAATTCCAACCTCATCTAGTTTGTCCTGCAAATCTTTACCACTGAAATCAAATTCCGAAAGGTCAAGAAGGAACAAATGGTTGTCTGTGCCTCCAGTAACAATTTTGTAGCCCATCTTAATGAATTCATCACAGAATGCTTTACAGTTTTTTACCACCTGTCTAGCATATTCCTTATAATCCTCGTTCAATGCTTCTTCAGCACATACAGCTTTTCCAGCGATAACATGTTCCAAAGGTCCTCCCTGGGCATAAGGGAATACTGCACTGTCAACTTTCTTTGCAAACTCTGGTTTAGAGAATATCAATCCACCTCTTGGCCCTCTCAAAGTCTTGTGTGTAGTAGTAGTAATAATATCAGCGTATCCGAAAGGAGATGGATGAACCCCTCCTGCTACAAGACCGGCAATATGTGCCATATCCACCATGAAGTATGCTCCAACTTCCTTTGCAATTTCTGCAAAAGTCTTAAAATCAATAATTCTGGAATATGCACTTGCACCAGTCATTATTAATTTTGGTTTATATTCATGAGCTTTTTTTCTAACATCTTCCATGTCAATAAAGCCATTTTCATCTACATCATAAAATACTACATCGTAAAGCTTACCGCTGAAGTTTACTGATGAACCGTGAGTTAAGTGTCCGCCATTATCAAGACTTAATGACAAAACCCTGTCTCCAGGATTAAGTAATGCCTTATATGCTGCAAAATTTGCTTGTGATCCACTATGAGGCTGAACATTAACATGATAATCTGTGTTAAATACTTCTCTCCATTTATCACATGCGTATTCTTCAAGCTCATCTACGTATTTTGTTCCACCATAATATCTACTTGTATTACCTGTAGTTCTAACATATGGATATCCTTCAGCATATTTCCAACTTAAACAACTTCCACAAGCAGCTAAAACTGCTTCGGAACAATAGTTCTCAGATGCAATTAACTCAATATTATTTTTTTGTCTATTATATTCTTTCTCTATTAATTCTCCAACTTTTGGAGATGTCTTTTTTATAAACTCAAAATTCTCCACATTATAATTACTATTATCAGTATTGCCTTTATTGAACATTAAAATCACTCCTCCTAAATAATATAAATATTATTCTAACATAGATTTGTGATTTTGTCTTTAATTTTCTTCTATCTCAAGCTTCAAAATTGAAACTTCGTAAGCAGTCTTAGTTATGATATCACCATCTCCCACACGCTTCCTATACTCTCTGCTTTGAAGCCTTCCTGTGATACATATTTTATCCCCTACATCCATGGTTTCTGCGTATAAGGCATTCCTTCCCCAAGCTATACACGGTATATAATCGGATTTATTATACATTCTGTTAACAGCCAGCATTATATCACATATTTTTCTACCTAGAGGAGATGTTCTTCTAACAGGTTTTTTGCACAAAAAACCCTCAAGATATATTTCATTCTCGTCTTTATATTTGGAATCTTGTGTTTCTACCTCCCTAGCAAACACAACTATATTTAGTTTGTTTCTTCCTTCTACATTTTCATTATACGTTCTTACTTGCCCATATATTCTTATGTATTGACCAATAGATGGTGGATCATCTGTAATCAGTCTTTCTGAAATCATAATAATAACTTCATCTTCATATCCACTTTTTCTCTCAACTCCAAGTTTAAATGTATAAAAGACTTCCCCATAAGTCTTATGACTAAATTGCAGTGGCTTTGATACAATTCCTGCAACAACTGCCTTATTAGTTTCTAATATGTTATCAGGTGTGCTCTTCATAAATTCCCTCCTAAAGAAACAGCGTTAATACATTGTATTAATTTGTCCTCTAGAGTATTCCATTATTTTTTAATGAATAGAATTTTAATTTATGCAGCGTTATTCAATTGATTAGGATTATACAGTTCAGGACATTTTATTGAATTTACCAGTTCACAACTCTGAATACTATTTAATTTTTTAGGACTTTTGTTGTAATAATGGTTAGCAGCCTCTTTTATTCCATAGCAATCCTCACCAAAATAGATTTCATTACAATAAAGTTCTAATATATCTTCTTTAGAATATTTTCTTTCCAGATTAATTGCAACAAATACTTCTGCAATTTTACGTTGAAAAGTTTTCTCAAATGAAAAGTACATATTTTTTGCTAATTGTTGGGTAATTGTACTTCCACCTTCAACAATTCTACCCGCCTTAATATTATTATAGGTAGCCCTAGCCATAGAAATCAAGTCAAAACCAAAATGAAGTTTGAACCTTCTATCTTCTATTTTAATTAAATTATATAAAAACTCATCCGATATTTTATCAAGACTTACATAACTATCATCATTTCTTATTTTCTCAACCATAGTGTCTATAGGAACTTCATTAGTTGCTTCTCTATACATTTTATATCCTTCTGAAAATAGCGGTATGATTTTCACGCCTCCTAAAATCATACAAACTAAGATAATGATAGAAACTATCTTTTTCATTGAAATACCCCCCTTAATTTGAAATACTTCTTTTAGCTTATACTAATTATAGGGGTTTTTTACAAAACATGCCATAGAATGTAATTACAATAACCTTACAAATCTGTAAGATTAAATCTAAAAAAAACAAAACCCAGAACTAATTTAAAGTTCGGGTTTTAAAGCTTTTTTAATACTATTTATTAATTTGTTTGTTTTTATAAATAAACCTGATTACATATTTATTTATAACTGCTACTGTTACAAAGCCAAAAGCAATTGCAAGAGCGATAACAACGGCTTTTGTTCCACTTTCTACAAAAAGTTCCTCATCTTCACTTACAAGACCAAACATAGTGTAGTACAGACTGCCTCCAGGTATAAGAGGGACTGCCGCTGCAGTTAGAAATATGGTTGTCGGTGCCTTATTCACTCTTGCCATTATTTCTGCAAATATGGCTACAAATATAGCTGCAATTAAATTACCAATAAAATAGCTTTGGCTATAGTGAAAAGCAACTAAATATATTCCCCAAGTCATAAAACCACCAAGTCCAGCTAACCATACCTGTTTCCCTTGCATTTTGAAAAATATAGCAAAACCTAAAGACCCAAAGAAGGCAGCACACAATTGTATTATCATAACATACCTCCTAAAGCAATAATCGCTAATGCAAAACCACTTGCAATTGTGGCAGCTAAGATAATAGAATTAACTAATCTTAGCAATCCTGATACAGTATCTCCAATAAGCATGTCTCTTATTGCATTGGTCATAGCTATTCCTGGAATTAATAGCATTATGCCGCCAATCATAATTTTATCTAGATTAACGCCTAGGCCGAATTTTACTGTAAAAACTGCAACTATGCCTGCAACCACAGATGTGACAAAGAAATACACGATTTCATTTTTTTCTCTTTTACGAAGAAAATGCTCCATAAAAGTAATCACAATACCCATAATAGCAGCTGCAATTCCATCCATTATGTTGCCGCCAAAGAAAATCGCAAAACCACTAGAAATCATTACAGCCCCCAGAAATTCTAGCCACTTACTCTGCTTTTTTCTGTCCATTACCTGGTAGAACTTTATTTTAATTTCGTCGCAGTCAGGATTTTTCGCACAAATATATCTAGAAAGATTATTTAAATAATCAAGCCTGTCAAAATTAGTTCTATATCTTACGATTCGTCTAATCTGTGTTATTATCTCACCTTCTGGAGTTTCCATGGTTACTTGAATATTAGAAGTAATGATGAATACATTAATTCTTTGGCACCCGTAGCTGCCACACATTCTAAGAATACTGTCTTCAACTCTGCTTACTTCTCCTCCACAGACCAGCATTTCTTCTCCTATATCTAGGATTTTTTGTAATAGTCTGCTATAATTCATTACTTTATCTCCAGTTTCATAACTTCAGGGTGGCAAGACACTCTATACTGAGGACATTGTTTACATTCAAAGAAATTAGGTGCACTATCTGGGTTTACTTGAGTAAATCCATAATTTCTAAAAAAGCCTGGAGCACGGGCCACAAGATAAATCTCCCTGCCACCAAGTTTTTTAACCTCAGCCACAACTCTATCTAATAGAATATTTCCTATTTTAAGTTTCCTATATATATTATCAACTGCAATACCGTCTATAATATATTTTCCCTCTCTCATAGCTAGCACAGCTCCGGCCACAAGATTATCACCACCATGTGTCACCTTAAAGCATTTAATTATATCAGTATCTACCTCTTCATCACCATCGAATTCAAGACCATTTTCCACGAAAAACTTTACCAGCATTTCATATTCATCAGTCTCTTGCATCACAATATGCATCATTTCTCATTCCCCCAAATTATCTAATTCTGTATAAATCTTTAATCTGTTATGTAATACACTAAACTTTAATGGCAATTTTTCACCTTTTTCTCCATCAATATCAGTTGGAACATGGTCAACAGATTCTATAATTAAGTCCGCTGCTTGAAAATGTAAAACATTTTTACTTTCAGGATGATTACCTGAAAGTACTTTTAGTAGAAGTGGAGGCATTTCTAGAACTGGCATATTTCTGAATAAAATAACATCTAGAAGACCATCGTTTATTTCAGAGTTAGGTGATATTTTTTTAAAACCTCCAGCTGATTTACCATTCATCACCACCATAAAAAACATTTCTTCTTCATAAACCTTTTCAGGTGTAATTAATTTTATAGGAATAGGCTTTAAACTTGTCATCTCTGACAGTCCTTTTATATAATATGCTAAAACACCTAAAGTGTTTTTAAGTGTTGGATCTGTCTTCTGGCTAACATCTACAACTGAGCCTATTGCTGCAACATTAATAAAATATCTATCATTTACTTTTCCAATATCTGCATAAGTGTAATTATTACCTAGGGCAATATCCACCATCATGGCAATATCATTAGGAAGCTCAAAATAATACGCAAAGTCATTAGCAGTTCCTGCCGGAAAAATAGCTAAAGGTAGATCAATATCGTTAGCGATCATAGCATTAACACAAATATTGATAGTGCCATCTCCTCCTGCAGCAATTACCTGTCTATATTCTTCTTTATAAGTTTCCTTATCCAAACCTCTAAAATAATCTACAATGGCATGTCCACGGGCTGCCCTAACAGGTACTATCTGCAATCCCTGAAGCTGAAACCTTTCTATTATATAATCCAAATTGTTCTTAAACATCCCATTACCAGAATGTGGATTATAGAATAAAATAACTTTTTTACCTTCCTTCTTCATCTTTAATCAACCCCCTAATTTCTCCAATCATATACAAAGACCCAGCAAAAATTATTACATCATAATTGCTATAACATGCTTTTACAAATTCTACTGCATCTTTTGGTTTTTTCCACACAACACTTTTTAGTCCTCTTTGGGTAAATCTTTTTGCCAACTGTGAAGCCTCTATTTTTCTAGGATTAGATGGTTCTGTAATAACAAAATCATTTGTTATAGAAGTAAAATAATCCAAAATAGAATCTATGTCTTTATCCTCTAAAATTCCTACAACCATAAGAATCTTTTTATTGTCAAACTGATTTTTAACTACATGATATAATGCCTTTGCACCCTCAGGATTATGAGCTCCGTCTAATATAACGTAAGGATCCTCCTTCATTATTTCAAATCTTCCGATTTGTTTAGCCCTCTTTAGTCCCTCATAAATAGCCTTATCAGAAAGGACTATTCTTTTATTTTGGATCAAAAGAGTAAGTGTACAAAGGGCTGTAATGGCATTTTTAACTTGATGTGCCCCCAGCATTGATATTTCTAAGCTTTCATATTTCTTACCCAAAATATCTACATCAAACACATATCCCTTTATATCGGATTTTTTAATTCTGTAATCTATTTTTGATGCATCATATACCGGTGCCTCCAATTCGTTTGCTCTTCCTATTATTACATTCCTTGCCTCTACTTCATCAGTAGCTGATATTACAGGACAACCTTTTTTTATTATTCCAGCCTTCTCAAAGGCTATTTGTGAAAGGGTGTCTCCTAGCCTGTCTGTATGATCTAATGAAATAGATGTGATCAATGTAGCTAAAGGCTGTTTTATTACGTTAGTTGAATCACCTCGTCCCCCAAGACCTACTTCAAGAACAACATAGTCTGCCTTTTTTTCTTTAAAGTATAAAAAAGCAATAGCCGTAACCACCTCAAACTCTGTAGGTGAGTCATTGCCCGCTTCTACCATTTCGTTTACTTTTTCAAACACCAGGTTTGTATATTTTTCCAAATCATGGTCAGAAATATACTGATGATCAAACTCTATTCTTTCATTAAACACCTCAAGGAAAGGTGAAGTGTACAGGCCGACTTTGTATCCGTCAGCCTGTAACATCTCATAAATAAATCTTGAAGTTGAGCCTTTACCATTAGTTCCTGCAACGTGAATTATTTTAAGGTTTTCTTCAGGATTAGAAAGAAGCTTAAGTAACTTATCCATCCTCTCAAGTCCTAATATGCTGCCAAATCTGTTCAATTCATGGATTTTCTCAATTGCTCCCATTGTCCACCTCTTTATTGCTTACTTTATTATTTATTAATTTTTTTGCCTACTAACTCTAACTGTGCAATAACTTTAGCAAGCATATCTTCATATTTTACTTGTTTTTCTTTTTCCTCATTGATTACCTTTTCTGGTGCTTTTGAAACAAACCCTTGATTTGAAAGCTTGCCTACAACTCTAGCAACCTCTCCCTCTAGCTTTTTCTTTTCTTTTGTTAGTCTCTCAAACTCAGCATTATAATCTACAAGGTCATCAAGTGGTACAAAAATTTCTACACCATCTATTACTGCCGACATAACCTCATCAGGTACATCTTTTTTGTCTTCAACGAAAGTAATGTCAGTAATATTAGCAAGATTTTTAATGTAGCTTTCGCCTGCTTTAATTATATCTAGTTTTTCACCTTTTGCAAGAATTACTGCTGTTAGTTTTCTAGATGGTGCTGCTTCTGCTTCTGCTCTAACATTTCTAATAGCTCTAATTGCTTCCATTGCTAATTCAAGTTTGCCTTCTTCTTCTTTAAATACACGATTTTGGCTATAAACCGGCCAGTTTGCTTTAATTAGGAAGCATTCGGGATTATCCTCGGTTTTTTCGCATTCTGAGTGAGGAAGGAAGCTCCATATTTCTTCTGTAATATACGGCATAAATGGATGAAGCATTTCTAGCATATTCTTAAGTACCATAACAAGAACAAATCTAACAACCTTTTTGTCCTCTTCATCTTCTCCCCAAAGTCTTGGTTTTACAAGCTCGATATACCAGTCGCAGTATTCATTCCAAATTAGATCATATATTCTCTGTCCTGCAAGAGCAAGATCAAACTTATCTAATGCCGAAGTTACATATTTTACTGCTTCATTTACTCTTGAAATAATCCATTTATCTTCATCTCTAAGAGAAATATTTGCAAAGTTTGTTGTATCTCCGCATGCCATACCGCAACATTCACTGCAACATTTTGCTAATTCCTTAAAGTTCCCCTCTTCATCAAGCAGATTCATTATTACGAATCTTGAAGCGTTCCAAAGCTTATTGGCGAAGTTTCTTGACGACTCTAGTTTATCAGTTTTAAATCTCATATCATTGCCTGGTGTAATGCCTGTTGTTAGCATGAATCTAAGTGCATCAGCACCAAACTCATCTATGATTTCAAGGGGATCAATACCATTTCCTAAAGATTTACTCATTTTTCTTCCTTCAGCATCTCTTACAAGCCCATGAACATATACATATTTAAAAGGTGTTTCCCCCA
>JAWRJF010000064.1:0-2508 GCA_040307645.1 Anaerovoracaceae bacterium
GCCAATTACTCCCTATTTCGTAGAGAAGGTAATCCGGAAAGAGCAACCGGATGGTATCCTCCTGGCTTTTGGCGGGCAGACGGCGCTGAACTGTGGCGCTGAGCTATACCAAAGCGGAATACTCGATAAATATGGCGTACGTGTATTGGGAACGTCGGTAGAGGCGATCATGATTACGGAGGACAGGGACCTGTTCGTGAAGAAATTGAATGAGATCGATGCCAAAACACCCGCATCGCGGGCAGTGGAAAGTCTGGAAGATGCACTGGCGACAGCCCGCGAGATGGGCTTTCCCATTATGGTACGCTCGGCATACGCATTGGGCGGACAAGGCTCAGGTATCTGCACCAATCAGGAGGAGTTTGTCGAATTGTGTAAAAGTGCCCTTTCATTCTCCAACCAGATACTGGTAGAGGAAAGCCTGAAAGGGTGGAAAGAGATTGAGTTTGAAGTGATCCGCGACAAGAACGACCACTGCTTCACGGTCGTACCGATGGAAAACTTCGACCCGCTGGGTATCCATACCGGTGAAAGCATTGTAGTGGCGCCCATCATCACACTCAGCAAAGAGCAGATTGCCATGCTCGAAGATATCGCACAGCGTGTGGTACGCCATATCGGCATCGTGGGAGAATGCAATATCCAGTATGCCTTCAATGCGGAGACCAACGATTACCGTATTATCGAGATCAATGCCCGTCTGAGCCGCTCATCTGCCCTCGCTTCCAAAGCATCGGGATATCCCCTGGCTTTTGTGGCGGCAAAACTGGCGTTGGGGTATACGCTCGACCAGATAGGGGAGATGGGAACGCCCAACTCCGCCTATGTAGCTCCAAAGGTAGACTATATGATCGTGAAGATCCCTCGTTGGGACCTCAATAAATTCTACGGCGTCAGCCACGAGATCGGCTCCTCCATGAAATCGGTCGGTGAGATCATGTCCATCGGACAATCGTTCGAAGAGATCATCCAAAAGGGATTACGTATGATCGGGCAGGGGATGCACGGCTTTGTTGGAAATCGGGAAATGACTTTCGACAATGTGGAAGAGGCACTTTCAAAACCGACCGATATGCGTATTTTCGCTATTGCCGATGCTTTTGAAAAAGGATATTCGGTCGAACAGATTGAAGAATTGACTAAAATCGATCTATGGTTCCTGGAGAGACTGGAAAATATTTATAATTATTCAAAAGTCCTTGAGACCTATAATAAGATTGAAGATTTGCCGGAAGATGTACTCAAAAAAGCAAAACGCCTTGGTTTCTCCGATTTCCAGATCGCAAGGTTTGTAGAAGATCCGCAGGGTACGTTAGAAGAAGATCTGATCAGGGTACGCAACCACAGGAAAGCGCTGCAGGTAATGCCGTTAGTTCGTCGTATCAATACGGTTGCCTCCGAAAATCCTGATAAGACCAATTATTTATATTTTACGTATGATTCAGATAAAGCTTTTACACCCGGTAAAAGTGAAAAAGAGTCCGTCATTGTGCTGGGGTCCGGTGCTTACCGCATCGGCTCGTCGGTGGAGTTCGACTGGTGCTCGGTCAACGCCGTGCAGACTGCCCGCGAACTGGGCTATGAATCGGTAATGATCAACTATAATCCCGAGACGGTATCGACCGATTACGATATGTGTGACCGGCTCTATTTCGATGAATTGTCGTTCGAGCGTGTACTTGACGTGATCGATATAGAAAATCCAAAAGGGGTGATCGTTTCGGTAGGGGGACAGATCCCCAACAACCTCGCCATGAAGTTGTACCGGCAGAATGTATCCATCCTGGGTACCTCTCCTTTGTCGATCGACCGGGCTGAGAACCGCCATAAGTTCTCTGCCATGCTCGACGAGTTGGGAATCGACCAACCCCGCTGGAAAGAGATGACCAGCTTTGAAGAGATCGATGCTTTTATCGACGAAGTGGGCTTCCCCGTATTGATCCGTCCTTCTTATGTGCTTTCGGGGGCTGCCATGAACGTTTGTTATGATAAGGAACAGATGCATGCTTTCCTGAAAATGGCGGCCAATGTATCGAAAGAGTATCCCGTAGTAGTCTCTTCCTTCCTACAGAATGCCAAGGAGATTGAATTCGATGCGGTAGCCCGTGAGGGTGAAGTGATGGAATATGCCATTTCGGAACATGTAGAGTTTGCCGGTGTCCATTCGGGCGATGCTACTCTGGTATTCCCCGCGCAGAAGATCTATTTCGAGACCATGCGCCGAGTGAAGAAAATATCCAAGCGAATCGCGAAGGAATTGAATATCAGCGGGCCGTTCAATATCCAGTATCTTGCCAAGAATAACGAGATCAAGGTGATTGAGTGTAACCTGCGGGCATCCCGCTCTTTCCCCTTTGTCTCCAAAGTATTGAAACACAATTTTATTGATACCGCTACCCGCATCATGCTGGGTGCGCCTTTCAGCAAACCCGACAGCTCGGTGTTCGACCTGGAATATATCGGAGTAAAAGCGTCGCAGTTCTCTTTCTCCCGTTTGCAGAATACTGA
>JAWRJF010000065.1:0-19125 GCA_040307645.1 Anaerovoracaceae bacterium
ATAGAAAACTATTATCAGAGTCCGGCTTAATAATAATTGTAGCAGCATTAGACAGAAAAAATGGGGAAATTGTTTCTGGCCCTGATATTGTTTCAAGAGGATTTGTATACGTAAGAGAAAACGAAGATTTAATTAAAACTGCTCAAAAAATAGCAAAAGATTCTTTAGAGAAATGTCTAAATGGTAAAGCGAGAGATTGGAATAGCATTAAGTCAAATGTAAGAGATGAATTAAGAACATTTATTTATGACAGAACTAAGAGAAACCCTGTTATTTTACCTATATTTTTAGATTTATAATTGGAGGAATTGCAATGAACGTTTATGATCAAGCACACAATCTAGCTAAAGCCGTGCAAGAATCGGAAGAATATAAGCAGTATATTAATTTAAAAGGGACTGTAGATAATAATGAAGGATTATCTACAATGATAAAAGACTTTCAAAGAAAACAGTTTGAAATACAGGCAAAGCAGATGATGGGTGAAACTAGTGGTGAAGATATGATGAAAAGCGCCCAAGAACTATATCAAATAATAATGAAAGACCCAATGGCAGCCCAATATATGCAGGCCGAAATGAGATTTTCACTGATGATGAATGATGTATATAAGATTATTGGTGAAGCAGTAGGATTAAGTATACCTAACGGATTGAAATAAACAGGACTTGGCAACTAGTTAGAAATTTGGTATAATTAGTTGCATATAGTCGAAAAAAGAGTATACATCACTCTAAATATAAAGAAAAAATAGTATAAGAAAGAGAGAAAAAAAATGATTTACGCAAGTGATTTTAGAAAAGGCATTACTTTTGAGATTAACGGCGAGCCATATGTAGTCCTTGATTTTCAACACGTAAAACCAGGTAAAGGCGCTGCTTTTGTAAGAACTAAGTACAGAAACATCTTAACTGGTGCAACTAGAGAAGAAGCATTTAACCCTAATGATAAATTCCCTAAAGCGCATATTGAAACTAAAGTAATGCAGTATCTTTATAACGATGGAGAATTATATTATTTCATGGACCAGGAAACATATGAACAAGTTCCATTGATGCAAGAACAAGTAGAAGAAGCGATGAAATATTTAAGAGAAAACGATGAAGCTACTATTAAATTCTACAAGGATAATGCATTTTTAGTTGAAGCTCCAAACTTTGTTGACTTAAAAGTAGTAGAGACTGAACCAGGTGTAAAAGGAGATACTGCTACTAATGTAACAAAAGCAGCAATTGTAGAAACAGGTGCAACAATCCAAGTCCCAATTTTCATCGAAGAAGGCGAAGTTATTCAAATTGATACTAGAACTGGTGACTATTTAGGAAGATCTAAATAATAAGATTAAAAAGGGGCGTTTTTCGTCCCTTTGCGTATTTTAAGAGGTAATTGGATGAAGGAAAAGATAAATAATCATAAAAAACTATTTATTACAATTTGTATTATAGTTTTAGTTTTAATAATATGTGTAATTGGAGCAATATTTGCAATAAATAAAATTTCTGCTCCTGTAGATAGAAATAATACTGATTTTATTAACGTTACTATAGAAAATGGTTCTGGCACAGGACAAATAGGTGAAACTTTAGAGGATGCTGGTTTAATAAAAAGTGTTAATGGGTTTAAGATTATATCTAGGTTAAAGGGTTACGATGGTCAATATAAGGCCGGTATATACTCTTTATCGAAATCAATGTCGATGAATGAAATTGCTGAAATAATTATTTCAGGAGATGTTAAGACAAATATCTTTACTATACCTGAAGGTTTTACAATAAATCAGACTGCTGAAAAACTATCAGAAGAAAAACTTATTAATAAAGAAAAATTCCTTAGTCTCATAAAAAAAGGGAATTTTGATTACAAATTTTTAGAAAAAGCCCAAAAAGGCAAGAATCATTTAGAAGGGTATTTGTTTCCAAGCACATACCAAATTCCAATTGGTGCTACAGAAAAAGAAATAATTGAGACAATGCTTAATCAGTTTAATCTTATATTTAAAAAAGATTATTATGAACAAGCAAAAAAACTAGGGCTTTCAATTAACGATGTAATTGTAGTTGCATCTATTATCGAAAGAGAATGTAGGGTAGACTCAGAGAGACCTAAAATAGCAAGTGTTATTTATAACAGAATAAAACAGAATATGCCCCTTCAAATGTGTTCCACAGTTCAATATGTTCTTGGAAAACAAAAAGAAACATTGTCATATTCTGATACAGAAATAGATTCACCATATAACACCTATAAAACTACAGGATTACCGCCAGGTCCTATTTGCTCTCCAGGAGAAGCATCGATAAAAGCTTCTTTATATCCAGATAATACAGATTATATTTATTTTGTAGTAAGTGAAAAACTAGATGGAAGTCATAATTTTTCATCAGAATATAAAAAGTTTTTAAAAGATAAAGATGCTTATTATAAAGCGTTAGAAGCAAATAATTAAATAGGGGGAAAAATGAATATTACTAATGACCTAGTTACGGAGTATATTCAGTCTTTTTACAAACCTTCATCTAATCAATTAGAAGAATTAAGGAAAGAAGCTGAAGTAAATAAAGTACCTATTATTTTGAAAGAAACAGAGGATTTTTTAAAAACAATTCTTTTATATAGACAACCGAAAAACATTTTGGAAATAGGTGCTGCAGTAGGTTATTCTTCATCTTTTTTTGCTACAATTTGCCCTGATGCAAAAATCGTAACCATAGAGAAAGATGAAGATGTGTATAAAAAGGCTATAGATAATATTAACAAATTGGAGTTTTCTGATAGAATAACAGTAAAGCAAGGCGATGCAGAAGAGGTAACTTATAATCTTAAAGAAGAAGGATTTGGACCTTTCGATTTGATTTTTATTGATGCTGCTAAAAGCCATTATAAACGCTTTTTAGATGCTGCTTTAACCAACTGTGCAAATAATGGTCTAATAGTCTCTGATAACGTTCTTTTAAAGGCTAGAACTGCATCAGATATATATGACCCTAGAGGAAAACATAAGACTAATATTAGAAAGATGAGAGAATACGTAGAATACATATTTAATCATCATCAGCTTGAGACTTCTTTAGTAAGTTGTGGTGATGGACTTTCTTTAAGTATTTTTAGAGGTGAAAATGAATAAATTTGAATTATTAGCACCTGCAGGTGACTTAGAAAAATTAAAAATTGCTATTGAGTATGGAGCAGATGCTGTTTATTTTGGTGGAGAATTATTTAGCCTACGAGCTGGAGCAGGAAATCTTTCTATTGATGAAATGAAAGAAGGAATAGAATTTGCTCATACTAGAAACAAAAAATGTTATTTAACTATTAACATTTTTGCACATAATGAAGATATTAATCCTTTGACTGAGTATTTACAAAAGGTAAAAAATATTGGTATTGATGCCTTTATTGTTTCTGATCCTGGTATTATAGACCTTATCTATGAAATAATCCCGGATGCAGAAATACATTTAAGTACTCAAGCTAACATGACCAACTATAGAACAGCAAGATTTTGGCATAAAATGGGCGTAAAGAGGATTGTTTTGGCAAGAGAACTTACTTTTGCTGAGATAAAGGAATTACGAGAAAAAATGCCTAAAGATATGGAAATTGAAGCTTTTGTTCATGGTGCAATGTGTATTTCTTACTCAGGTAGATGTTTATTAAGCAATTTCATGATTGAACGTGATGCAAATAGAGGAATGTGTGCCCACCCTTGTAGGTGGAAATATTCATTAATGGAGGAACAGAGACCTGGAGAATTCTTTCCAATAGAAGAAGATGAGAGAGGCACTTATATACTTAATTCTAGGGATTTATGCATGATAGAGCATATTCCGGATCTCATTGAATCGGGAATTGTATCAGCAAAAATCGAAGGAAGAATGAAAAGTATATTTTATGTAGCTACAATAGTTAGTGCATATAGAAAAGCTATTGATACTTACCTTAAAGATCCTAAAAATTATATATTCGATCCTTTATGGATTGAAGAATTAAAAAAAGTAAGTCATAGAGAATTTACAACAGGTTTTTATTATGATAAACCTACAAACAAGGATCAAAATTACCAAACTAGTGCCTACAAAAGAGAATTTACATTTATTGGACTTGTAAAAAGTTATGACCCAGAGACTGGTTATGCTATAGTAGAGCAACGAAATAAAATGTCAATTGGTGACGATATTGAAATATTTGGTCCAAACTATGACATTTTTTCTCAGAAGCTTGTAGAGATGTATAATGAAGAGAACCAACCGGTTGATTCTGCACCACATCCACAACAGATATTAAAAATTAAAGTTGATAGACCAGTAGCACCTAATTATATGCTACGTAAGAAGAAATAAAGGAGATAAATTACTATGCCATCTGACCCCAGTAACATTATATTAAATACTGTTTTAATTGTTTTATTAATTATATTAAATGGGATTGTCGTACTTTTTAATACGGCTATTGATTCTGTTAGTCGTAATAAAATCAAATCACTTGTTGTTGATGAAGAAAACCCAAAAGCAATAAAGTTAGTTAATCTACTTGAAAAACCTTTAACATATTTATACACAAATAGATTGTTAAATTTTATATTTCTATTGGTAGCTTTCACTATTACTTTGATGACTTATGACTATTATGAATTTGTGATTATAATTGTATTTGCAGCAACTGTATTTATATTTGATGAAGTTTTACCAAGGAAAATAGCTTTATCTCATAGAGAGGCTATAGCATTATCCTTTGTAGATTTGCAAACATTTTTATGTTTAATCTTAAAACCTATAGTATGGCTTTTACTATTAATCTCAAATATATTTCTTAAAATTCTTAGACAAGAAACAGATGTTGATGATGGTGAATTTTCTGAGGAAGAAGTCATGTCTATGCTTGAGGTAGGTCAAGAAAGTGGAGTTCTTAAAGAAGAAGGTAAAAAGATGATTAATAGTATTTTTGCTTTTGATGATGAACTGGCTTATGAAATCATGACCCCAAGAACCGACGTTTTCTTAATTGATATAAATGATCCAACAGAAGAGTATCTTGATGAACTAATGGAGTTAAGATATTCTCGAATACCTGTATGTGAAAATGAAACAGATAACATTATTGGTATTCTTCATATAAAAGACTATTTAATAAAAGCTAGAGAAGATGGTTTTGAAAACGTGGATATTAGAGGAATTTTACGTAAACCTTATTTCGTACCAGATACCAAAAATATTGATGCTTTATTTTTTGAACTACAAAAATCACGTCAACATATAGCTATTTTGATTGATGAATATGGAGGTTTTAGCGGGATAGTTACTATGGAGGATATTATTGAAGAAGTTATGGGAGATATCGATGATGAGTATGATGAAGAAGAAAACAGCATTGAAAGACTCGATGAAAACACATTTATTCTAGATGGTAATTTGCCATTAGATGATTTAGATGATGAATTAAACTTATCTCTTGAATCCGATACTAGTGAAACCATAGGTGGTTTTTTAATTGATATCTTAGGGGAAATTCCTAAAGAAGACGACATTAATCGCACTATTGAGTATCAAAACTTTATTTTCCGAATTATTTCTGTAAAGGACAGACGCATCGAAAAGATAAAGATGTATATATGGCCTAAGGTTATATCAGAAAATGATTCTGAAAACAATAATCATGAAGAATAATTATTAGTTTAATTTATAGAAGGTAGAAAATCTACCTTCTTTTTTTTTAAACAAAAAGTCATAAATTCTTGTCCAAGGAATATCTATATATTATTAAAAGGTGGAGGGAAAATAACAATGGAACATTTTGATAAGGTAATTCAATGCTTGCCTGAACCTATAAAAGTTCAGATATGCAATTTGGACAGGGATACAATTAGGAAAATAGAAGAAATAAGAGTTTATAGAGGCAAAAATATAAGGTTGCATACAAATGAAAAAGATATCGTTCTAAAAGGTGTTGTAGATGGCCAGACAATAAATAACTTATTAAACAATTTGATGAAATATTCTTATCATTCATATGAAGAAGATTTGGCAAAGGGCTTTATCACTATAGACGGTGGTCATAGAGTCGGTATTTGTGGAAAAACAGTTATAAATGAAGGTAGAGTTTCTTTAATAAGAGATGTAAGCTCTTTAAATATTAGATATTCTAAGGAGATAATAGGTTGTTCTGACAATATAATAAATTTAATAAACGAGAATGGTAAAATCAATAACACTTTGATTGTATCACCACCCAATTGTGGCAAAACCACTCTTCTACGGGACATTGCAAGAAATTTAAGTAATAAAGATTATAAAATATCAATATGTGATGAAAGATCGGAAATTGCAGGGATGTATAATGGCATAACAAATTATACCTTTGGTAATAAAACAGATATACTTGATGGATGTCCGAAAAATCAAGGCATAAATATGCTAATTAGATCTATGTCACCAGACGTAATAATTACTGATGAAATAGGCACAAAAAGCGATGTTGATTCAATAAATACATGCTTAAATTCAGGGGTTAGGATTATAACATCAATACATGGGAACAGCATAGATGATTTAAAAAATTCACAGATATATGAAACAATAGAAAGAAAAATCTTCAAGTTAATAATTTTCTTAACTAATATACCTAAAGTCGGAACTATTCGTGAGGTTCTCCATGGTTAAAGTTATTAGTTTAATTTCGGTTATTTTAGGATGTTCCTCCTTTGGATATATAAAATATTTAGAAACAAAGGATAGAGTCAGGTATCTTACAGATTATAGAGATTTAATACATAAACTGGCGACTGAAATAAGTTATTTCAAAATGCCTCTTCCAGAAATCTTTAGTAGTATGCAGCATCAACTGTTAAACATTTGTTCCAAATATTATGAACTTGAAGGTTTTCCATTAGATGTTGCGTTTGCAATGTCTATAGATGAGTATTATCCAAAAAATATTTTAACAGTCGAAGATAAAGAAATCTTAAAAAAAGTTGGATATTTTATAGGTCAAAGTAACTGGCTTAGTCAAGAAGAACATTTCAAATTAGTGAATATGGAATTAAATCAACAAATTGAAGAAGCTAAAACTATTATATCTACGAAAGGAAATGTATATAAAAAAATGGGAATTTCAATAGGTATTGTTATCGCCATAATTTTTATATAAGGTGAATTTATGAGTTTAGATGTAACAATTATATTTAAAATAGCTGCAATAGGAATTTCTATTGCATTATTGAATCAAATACTAATAAAAGCCGGGAAAGAAGAACAAGCTATGATGACTACATTAGCCGGTGTAATAATTGTTTTAGTGATTATTGTTAAAATGCTTACAGAATTTTTTGATACCATAAAAGCTTTTTTGCAGTTTTAGGTAGGGACAGGGAATGGATATATTAAAAATAGCCGGTTTAGCAATTTGTGCAATCGTTCTAATCTCTATAGTAAAAGCTTATAAACCAGAGTTTTCAATATATGTTGTAATTGCAAGTTCTCTGTTAATCTTGTATTTTATTATCGACAATTTAAAATATGGTTTTTTATACATAACAAAAATCTATGAACAATTAGACACAGGCAAGGACTATTTCCCAATTATAATAAAAATATTAGCTGTGGCATATATTACAGAATTTACCTCACAGATATGCCAGGATGCTGGAGAAAAAGCTATATCTTCAAAAGTAGAGCTTGCTGGTAAAGTAATTATATTTTACTTATCCATACCAATATTCATCTCTATTTTACAATTATTCAATGATTTAATGTAGGTGTCATATGGATTATGAAGAAATATTAAAGAAACAATTAGATAATGTGGTGGATATGGATGAAATAAATTCAATTTCCCAATATTCAGCGAATCTGAGTAATGGACTTACGGATCCATTTTCATTTGATAAAATTGTTGATGCAACCCTTTCGGGACAGAGCATTTTTGATACACAAGAAATAATTACAAATTTAAAGGAACTGTTTTTTTTTGAAATAAAGGGTTCAATTATTCTTGGAATTGAAATATTAACAATATGTATAATAGTAGGTCTATTAAAAAACCTTTCAACATCTTTTGGCAAAAAAAATGTTTCTGATATTGCACTTTTAATCTGTAGCGTGGTAATTATTGGCTTATGCATAGGGAATTTTAGGAATATATATGATTTGACTCGAGATACAGTGTCTACCTTATGTTACACAATGGAAATACTGATGCCAATTCTAATTGTTGTATTAGTATCAATGGGCGCAATAGCATCAGGTACAATAATGAGTCCATTATTAATTACGTGTATTACCGTTTTTAGTTCAGTAATGAAGAATATAGTTCTTCCAGCCCTTTTTATATCTACAATACTAGTTTTGATAAATTGTTTAACAGAAAAGAATTATGTAAACCAACTGTCAAAATTTTTAAGAAATGGTGCTATTTTTATTACAGGGCTAATTATAACAGTTTTAACAGGGATTATTATGATCCAAGGGCTTGTAACAGATACTTCTGATAGCTTATTAATGGATACTGCCAAATACTCTCTTGGAAAGTTCATTCCTATTGTTGGAAGTTTCACGTCAGATACAATAGAACTATTTGTTAAATGCATGAGTTCAATAAGAAATATGATTGGACTATTTGGGGTTATGATTGTTGTTATCCTTATTATTACTCCAATTATAAAAATTTTAGCTATCGCAGTAATTTATAAAATAACAGCTTTATTAGCAGAGCCAATAACAGATGATAAAGTGGCTTCTGCAATAAATGATATGGGTACATCTTTAATTACTATGGGAGCAGTGCTTTTCTTCTCATCTCTAATGTTTATTATTTTTATAACAACTATATTGAAACTGGGGGGTGGATAATGGATACAGTAATCCAATGGATAAAAGATATATTCATAATAATTATTTCTCTTACTTTTTTGGAGATACTTATACCTAATTCAAATATGGAAAAATATATTAAATTCATTTTTTCTTTAATAATTTTATCCATAATTATTAGTCCATTAAAGTATTTATGTAATATATAGTTTTTTAAGTAATATAAATTAGTGAGGACATTATGTTTGAGAAATTTAGTAAAGACAACTTAATAAAAATTATTACTGCAATTATTATAGCGTCAATAGCATTACTATCAATTAGCATTTTAACAGATGATAACGATAGTAGAAGACAAATAATTGACAAAAATGGAGGAACCGAATCTGCACTCTGCAATATTTTATCTGAAATAAAAGGTGTAGGTAGTGTAAATGTAATGGTGGAATATGATGAAAATGATAACGTAAAAGGTGTAATAGTAACTGCAGAAGGGGCAAATGATCCTGTTGTAAAAAATAACTTAATCAACGGAATTGCAACACTTTACGGTATAAAGGTCTCAGATGTAGTAGTCTTCGAAAAGACTAAAATTAATTAAAGGGAGGATTAAACCTTGAAAAAGAAAATCAGCTTAAAGAGTTTTTTTAATAAGAAAGAAAATGTGGCTTTATTAGTCCTGGGAGTACTATTTTGTACAGGGATCGTTGTCTCTAATTTTAAGGATAATAATATACCGCTTCATGATGGAGATGTTCTTGTTGATAGCTTAAACGTGGCTACAAACGAAGAAAAAGCAGCAGATAAAGGGGGTAATCTTGAAGAAAAACGTGCAAATGTTGATATGGAAAGAAACAAAGTAATTTCAACCTTAGACGCAACAATTGAAGAGAGTAAAAATGAAAGTGAAAAAAATAGCGCTATTAAAGAAAAAGAAACTCTAGTAAAATATATGAAACAAGAAGTTGAAATCGAAAATATTATAGAAGCAAAAAATTTACCTGAATCCTTTGTGTTAATTACAGATAGTAGTATAAATGTTACTGTAGATGAACAAGATTTGAAACAAGACGTAGTAACTAAAATATGTGAGGTTGTAATGAGGGAAACCAGTCGTACAGCTGATAAAATCATAATTCAGAGTTGTTATTAAACATTGAATAAAATTAAAATTTCTGTTATAATCACCATGAGGTGATTTGTATGAGTAATATGACAGAAGACCAACTTGGAACATTAAAAATATCAGATGATGTTATCGTAATTTGTGCAATGAATGCCACAATGAAAATTGATGGTGTATGTGAGCTTAGTGGAGGCATTACGGATAACATTACAAAGAATATCTTAGGTAAAGAGCCATATACTAAAGGCATAAAATTATCCAGAAGTGATGAAGGCCTAATTTTAGATATCTATGTCATCGTATCTTATGAAGTCAGAATACCTCAACTTGCCTGGGAAATACAAGCTCAGGTAAAAAAAGAAATCGAAAATATTACTGATTTAAAAGTAAAAGCAGTAAATATACATGTACAAGGTGTTAAATTCCCTGAGGAGGATACAATTAATGACTAGAAAAGAAGCTAGAGAACTGATGATGCAGACTATTTTTCAAATGGATGCACAAAACAATTTTGATAAAGATTGTGGCATTGAATTTTTTATGGGTAAGAATATAGGAGACCAAAAAAACTACCTGATTTCTACGCATGAAAATATCTGCAATCATCTAGATGAAATTGACGAAAGAATTAATAAATATAGTAGAGGCTGGAAAACAACAAGAATGCCTAAGGTAGACCTAGCAATAATCAGGCTTGCAGTTTCAGAAATTTTGTATATAGAGAATATTCCTACAGCAGTATCAATCAACGAAGCTGTTGACTTGGCTAAAATCTATGGTACAGAAGAATCGCCTAAATATATTAATGCTATTTTAGGCAAGGTCGCATCCGAAAATGAATAAAGATTTATTTTTAGGAATAGATACCAGCAACTATAAAACTTCGGTTGCCATAGTAAATGGCCAAGGAGATATTATAAAAAATTATAGTCAATTATTGAAGGTAGAAAAGGGCGAGAGAGGGCTTAGACAATCCACCGCTCTTTTTCAGCATGTAAATAAGTTGCCTTTGATTTTTGAAGCTGCCCTTTCAGATAAAGGGATTCGCGGTAGTATTAAAGCAATAGGTGTATCAACTAGACCAAGGCCTATAAATGATTCATATATGCCGGTGTTTAAGGTTGGGGAATCCTTTGCAAAAGTAGCTGCTTCATCACTAGGCGTTCCAATTTTCTATTTTTCACATCAAGAGGGACATGTGGAGGCTATAAAATTTTTCACACCTCATAAGGATACAAAAGAGATCGTATGCTTTCATTTTTCAGGCGGAACAACAGAAGCCATACTTACAGGAAAAAAAAGATTCGATATAGTAGGTGGTACAAAGGATATTTCTTATGGACAGGTTCTCGATAGAATTGGAGTATCTCTTGGTATGGATTTTCCAAGTGGACAAGAGATGGATAAAATAGCACTTCAATATGCACAGAGAACCCACGGAAACAATTTTTTTACACCAATTAAAGTAAATGAGGGTTTTCTAAATTTATCGGGAATTGAAACTCAAGGTCAACGAATTATAAAAGATAATAACAATATAGAAAAAATTGTTTATGATCTTTTCATAACTTTATCAGAATCTATCATCAAAATGATTAACCAAATTAACCAAAAAACGAATATTAATAATTATATATTTGCCGGTGGAGTTTCCAGTAGTGTATTTATTAGAAATTATTTAAAAGAAAATCTTAATTCCACAATTAATATATATTTTGGACAGCCCGCTCTATCATCTGATAATGCGGTTGGAGTCGCCTTGCTTGGGAGGAAAGAATATGGCAATAAAACCTGTAACGGTTACGCAACTAAATGATTATATTGGAAGAGTAATAAATACTGATCCGATATTAGGAAATATAAAAGTAATAGGTGAAATATCCAATTTAAAATATCATCAAAGTGGTCATGTTTATTTTTCTATAGTAGACAGTGCTTCAAAAATTAATTGCTTTTTGCAAAAAGAATATGCTGATAATTTACATTATGTGTTAGACAACGGCATGGAAGTCACGGTGATAGGAAGTGTTAATGTATATAAAAAGAATGGTACTTATTCTATTTTCATTAAAGATGTTGAAGTTTCAGGTGCAGGAAATTTAAGCATTGCCTTTGAAAAGCTAAAAAACAAATTACTAAAAGAAGGTCTTTTTGATAAGGAACATAAAAAGCCAATACCTAAATTTCCAAATAAGATAGCTATTATAACATCAGAAACAGGGGCTGCTATAAAGGATATACTAAAAATATTAAAATCAAGGAATAGTTTGGTAGATGTAATAATATTCCCGGTTTTAGTGCAGGGGGATGGTGCAGCCAAAGATATTTCTTCGATGATTGATTATGTAAATGAAAACTATAATGATATAGATACTATAATAGTAGGCAGAGGTGGCGGTTCTGCAGATGACTTATGGGCTTTTAACGAAGAAATCGTTGCACGTAGTATTTTTAATTCAAAAATACCTATTATTTCTGCTGTAGGCCATGAAATTGATTTTACAATATCAGATATGGTGTCTGACCTTAGAGCAGAAACACCAACTGCAGCTGCAACTCTTGCAGTTTTTGACGAGAATGAAATAAAAGAAAAAATAGACAGACTGAGAAAAGAGTTATTATTAAGCCTTGAAAATAAGGTTTCTTATTTCAACTTATTAATCGACAACAATCTCAACATCCTAAAAGTAACCTTGAAAGATAAGATAGAAAGTTGTCAGAACAAACTAAACCAATTAAATTTAATACTACAAGAAAATAATCCTGAAAAGATATTAAATATGGGATATTCAACAACTTCTGATTTAAAAGGTAATTTAATTACATCAATTAAAAATCTTATATTAGAAGGTGAATATATTATAACTTTAAAAGATGGCTCAGCATTATGTAAAATTACATCAATAGAAAGTGAAAAAATAGGAAGTGAGCAAGATGGAAAATAAAAATTTTGAAAATGCGTTATACCAATTAGAAATCATGACTCAGAAAATCAAAGAATCTGATACTTCCCTTGAGGAATCGATAAAATGTTATGAAGAAGGAATGAAATATTATAATTTATGTAATGATATTTTAAATTCTGCAAGACAACAGATCCAAATCTTCAGTCAGAACGGAGGTAAAAATGAATAAGACATATTCAGAGTATAAGGAAATTATAGATCAGCATCTTATGGATTTTATGCCATCGGTTGATAACAAAAGTATTTCATTATACGAATCTATGAAGTACAGTTTGACCGCAGGAGGTAAAAGACTTCGACCGATTCTACTACTTGCAGCTTGCGAATTCGCAGGTGGTACAATAAAAGAATCACTTCCTTATGCATGTGCCATGGAATATATTCAGACATATTCCCTAATACATGATGATTTACCTGCAATGGATAATGATGATTTAAGACGAGGAGTACCAACAAATCATAAAGTATATGGTGATGGTATTGCAATTCTTGCTGGAGATGGTTTATTAACATCTGCTTTTGAAGTTATGAATAAAGATATGTACCTTTATTTCGATGATTTAATGAAGCTAAAACGAAGAATTAATGCTTCATATGTCATTGCAAAAGGTGCAGGCATCAGAGGGATGGTAGCTGGACAAGTTTCAGATATTGAATCAGAGCATAAGCAATGTTCCAATGAAATGCTTGAATATATACATCTAAATAAAACAGGTGCCTTAATTGTGGCTGCAGTAAAAGCTGGACTGTATATTGGAGGTGCATCTGATGATATGCTTAGAGATTTGACTGAATACGCTGAAAACTTAGGCCTCGCTTATCAGATTGCTGATGATATTTTAGATATCAAAGGTTCAGAATCTGAGCTGGGTAAGAAAACTAATGTAGATGCCAAACTTGAAAAAGTAACTTATATCTCTCTAAATGGTCTTGCTAAATCAGAGCAGAGACTAGAAGAACTCACAAATAATGCTGTGGCAGCATTAGAAAAATATTATGATAATGCAGAATTTTTTAGAGATTTAGTTCTGACATTATCAAAACGGACAAAATAAAGGAGCAATAATGAAAATAGATCTAACACAATGTAATTTTCCAGATGATCTAAATAATATGTCAGGTAGAGAACTAGAACTTCTGTCTTATTCCATTAGGGATTTTCTTATAGAAAGTCTCTCTAAAACAGGAGGACATGTTGCTTCTAATTTAGGTATCGTTGAATTAACCATTGCTTTGCATAAGGTCTTTGATAGCCCTGTTGATAAAATAATATGGGATGTAGGACATCAATCGTATGTCCATAAAATATTGACAGGCCGAATTGACGGTTTTGATCATTTGAGACAGTATAATGGCATGAGCGGTTTTCCTAAATCAAAAGAAAGTGAACATGATATATTTGATACAGGACATAGCAGCACTTCGATCTCAGCAGCGGCAGGAATTGCGGCGGCAAGAGATATTAAAAGAGAAAATTACAAGGTAATCGCAGTAATAGGAGATGGGGCTTTAACAGGCGGTTTGTCATTTGAGGCTCTAAATAACGTGGGAGCATCAAAATCCAATGTTATTGTCATTTTAAATGATAATGGAATGTCTATTTCAAAAAATATAGGCGGATTGTCCCAACACCTTGGAACACTTAGAACGTCCAAAGGATATCAAAAAATAAAACGTTCAGTAAAAAAAGCTTTAAAGACAATTCCAGTAGTGGGTGATGATCTAGCTTTAGGCATAAGCAATGCAAAAGAAAGACTAAAATATGCTATCTTAGAAGGTGGTGTAATTTTTGAAGAATTAGGATTTACTTATTTGGGCCCAATAGATGGTCATAATCTAAATGATCTAATCGATGTTTTATCTCTGGCAAAAGAGATTAATGGTCCTGTATTCTTACATGTTATAACTAAAAAAGGTAAAGGTTATAGGAATGCAGAGTTAATGCCTAATAAATTTCATGGTATAGGACCCTTCGAACCAACTACTGGAGTACCAAAGACTCAATCAGGTTTAACCTATTCACAAGTTCTCAGTAACAGTCTACTAAGGGAAGCAAATCTAGATAATAGTATCGTTGCTATAACAGCAGCCATGGAAGAAGCAACTGGACTCAGTGATTTTTCTAAGGCATTTCCAAAAAGGTTTTTTGATGTCGGAATTGCTGAAGCTCACGCTGTAACTTTTGCTGCAGGACTTGCAAAAGCAGGAATGAAACCTTTGGTTGCAATATACTCATCATTTTTGCAAAGGGCTTATGACCAAATTATCGAAGATGTTTGCCTGCAAAACCTACCGGTTGTTTTTGCAATTGACAGAGCCGGCAACGTTGGAGCTGATGGTGAAACGCACCATGGCCTTTTTGACTTATCGTATTTATCATCTATTCCAAACATGACAATTTTATGTCCAAAAGATGGGAATCAGCTTGACTCAATGTTAAAATATGGATTTCAGTTAAATAGACCTTGTGCAATTAGATATCCTAGAGGCAATTGTGCCTATGATAAATCTATAAGTTTAGAAAATAAACAATTCGATGGTAATAATATTAGAACTCACAATGGTTGTGATGTGGACATATGGGCAGTTGGAAGAATGCATAATATGGCTATTGATATTAAAGAAATTCTTGATCAATATGGAATAAAAGCTGGAATAGTCGATGTAACGTGTATAAAACCAATTGATTATTCTTTGTTAAATAATGATGCAAAATTCATTGTAACGCTAGAAGATAATTTGTTGTTAGGTGGATTTGGAGAAAAATTTAAAAGCAATCTTAATTCAAACCAGAAAGTCATTAGTTTTGGTTGGCCTGATAAGTTTATCGAACACGGCTCTGTTTCGGAATTGGAAAAAGCATATGGTCTAGATAAGGATTCTATTGCAGAAAGGATACGTGACTATTTTGAAGGAAAGGCTTGATGTTTTACTAGTAAAAAAAGGTTTTTATCAGTCAAGAGAAAGGGCTAAAGCATCTATCATGGCAGGTATTGTCTATGTTGATGGACAAAAAAGCGATAAGGCTGGTAATCTTGTTGATACAGAAGCAGATATATACGTAAAAGAAAATATATGTCCCTACGTAAGCAGAGGTGGGCTTAAATTAGAAAAATCTATTGATGAATTTAAGCTATCTTTAAATGACACTGTATGTATGGATATTGGAGCATCTACCGGAGGGTTTACCGATTGTATGCTAAAAAATGGTGCTACGAAAGTATATGCTGTTGACGTAGGATATGGCCAACTTGATTGGAAATTACGAACAGATCCAAGAGTTATAAATATGGAAAAATGTAACATCAGATATATCGATTTTAACTTAATTAAAGAACCTATTGATTTTATAAGTATTGATGTTTCATTTATATCCCTTAAACTAGTTTTTCCGGTTGCCTTTAAGCTTTTAGGGGAAAAGGGAGAATTAGTTTGCCTTGTAAAACCTCAATTTGAAGCAGGAAGGGAACAAGTAGGTAAAAAGGGGATAGTAAGAGATACAAAAGTTCATGAAGAAGTAATAAATAATGTAATAGGTTATGCTAAAGAAAACGGATTTAAAATTGCAGGTTTAACATATTCTCCTGTAACTGGTGCAAAAGGTAATATAGAATATCTTTTACATCTTTCCAAAATAAAAGATTTAGAGTATAATGAATTATGTATACATGATGTGGTTTTGAACTCCCACAAGGAGCTTGAATAGATAAAAATATAATATAAAAGGAGAATGATAGTAATGGAATTATCAAAAAAAGTAAATTCAATGCAATTTTCACCAATTAGAAAATTTAACCCTATTGCTCAAAAAACAAAAGATGCTGGTAAAAAAGTATATCATTTAAATATTGGTCAACCCGATGTTGAAACACCAGCTTGTTTTATGGAGGCCATTAAGGCTTTTGACAAAAAGGTAATTGCGTATGCTGAATCTGGCGGAATAACAGATTTACAGGATGCTGTTATCGAATACTTCAAGGGATATGGCATTAATTTCGGAAGAGAAAATATTATTATAACTACCGGTGGTTCTGAAGCCTTAAGCATGATTTTCACTACTATCTTAAATGAAGGTGATGATGTACTAATTCCAGAACCTTTCTATACAAACTATCGTACTTTTGCTGCAGCAGCAGGTGGAAACGTAGTTCCGATTACAACTAAAGCAGAAGATGGATATCATTATGCAAAAAAAGAACAGATTGAAAGTGCAATAACACCTAAGACTAAAGCTATTTGTTGTATTAACCCAGGAAACCCAACTGGAACAGTTTTAACAATGGATGAAATGAAATTAATAGGTCAGATTGCTAAAGAACATGATCTATGGATTATAGCTGATGAAGTTTATAGAGAATTTGCTTACGATGATAGAGAAGCTGTATCTTTTGGGATGATACCAGAAATTGAAGATAGAGTTATTATTGTTGACTCAGTATCAAAGAGATTCTCTGCTTGCGGTGCTAGAGTTGGCCTTTTTGCTTCAAAAAACATGGAATTCATGAAAAATGCTATGAAGATTGCACAGGGAAGATTATGTGTATCAACAGTTGACCAGGTTGGAGCAGCTGCATTATTTAGACTTCCAAAAGAATACTATGATGAAGTAAAAGCAGAATATTGTGGAAGAAGAGATGTTGTTTACGAAGAGTTAATGAAGATTCCTGGTGTTGTTTGCCAAAAACCAGGTGGTGCATTCTATATGACAGCTAAGTTACCGGTAGATAACATTGAAAAATTCTTATTATTCTTATTAGAAGAATTCGATGATAATGGCGAAACTGTAATGTTTGCTCCTGCAGAAGGATTCTATGCAACAGAAGGTCTTGGCCAGGATGAAATGCGTATCGCATATGTACTTAACCAGGCTGATATGAGAAGAGGCGTTGAACTTATTAGATTAGGTATTGATGCATATAACGCAAAACAAAAATAAATTATCTAAACATAATACAAAGGAGACTTTATAAAATATGAAATTATCACCAATGATGCAACAATATATGGAAATTAAAGGAAAGCACCAAGATTGTATACTGTTTTTCAGGCTAGGTGATTTTTATGAGATGTTTTATGAAGATGCAAAATTAGCTTCAAAAGAACTTGAGCTAACTTTAACAGGAAAAAATTGCGGTCAAGAGGAAAGGGCTCCCATGTGTGGAGTTCCTTTTCATTCCGCAGATACTTATATAGCTAAGCTTGTTGAAAAAGGATATAAGGTTGCCATATGTGAACAAGTCGAAGATCCTAAGTTCGCAAAGGGAATAGTAAAAAGAGAAGTAACTCAGATTGTTACGCCAGGCACTGTTACTTCACAAGCTATGTTAAAAGAAAAAGAAAATAATTATCTAGCATCGGTTTATATTGATGAAAATGGTTGTTCTTTATCTTACTGTGACATATCCACAGGAGAATTATATAATACAGAAGATACAGGAAATAATTTATATGAAATTATTATAAATGAACTTGTTAAAATTAATGCTAAAGAAATTATTATAAATGAAGATTTTATAAATTACTACGATGAAGAACTATTGAGATCTTCAGTTGATGGATATATCTATAAGAAAAATCAAGAATATTATAAAGAAAAGGCTTCAGAAGAAATAATTAAAGCTCAGTTTAATACTATTTCTCTTACAGGAATTGGTCTTGATTTTAGAAAATATTCATTATTATCACTTGGGGCTTTATTAAGTTATCTTTTAGAAACTCAAAAACATAGCCTGAAACAATTGACAAATTGTCAATATTATGAAATTGGAAAACACATGTCTCTTGATAAAGCTACGTTAAGAAACTTAGAGATAACAGAGACATTATATGATAAAAAAATCCAAGGTTCTCTCCTTGGAATATTAGATAAAACAAATACTGCCATGGGTTCACGTAAAATGAAACAATGGTTGAGAGAACCATTAAACAATGTAACAGAAATAAATCTACGTCTAGATGCTGTAGAAGAACTTACAGAAGAAATTATTGTTGCTAATAATCTAAAAGAGTCTTTAAGACAAATATATGATTTTGAACGATTAGCGGGAAGAGTAGCTAGTGGTAATGCAAATGGCAAAGACTTAATTGCACTTAAAAATTCCGTTTTTGTACTTCCTGAAATAAAAAGTAATTTGAATTATAGTAAAAGCCAATTACTAAATACCATATGCGATGAAATATGTGATTTAAGTAACTTATATGATTTGATTGAAAAGTCAATTACTGACGA
>JAWRJF010000066.1:0-23734 GCA_040307645.1 Anaerovoracaceae bacterium
ATACCTGTTCATATGGTAGAAACAATAAATAAACTTATTAGAGTATCGAGACAACTATTACAAACCTATGGAAGAGAGCCTTTACCTGAAGAAATAGCAACAGAAATGGGTATTTCTGTTGATAAAGTTAGAGAAATTCAAAAAATTGCCCAGGAACCAGTATCATTGGAGACACCTATTGGTGAAGAAGAGGACAGCCATTTAGGTGATTTTATTCCAGATGATGATGTACCTGCTCCTGCAGAAGCAGCTGCGTTTTCAATGCTAAAAGAACAATTAGTTGAAGTCCTTGATACACTTACTGATAGGGAGCAAAAAGTGTTAAAGCTTAGATTCGGTTTAGAGGATGGAAGAGCTAGAACATTGGAAGAGGTTGGAAAAGAATTCGATGTAACTAGAGAAAGAATCAGACAGATTGAAGCTAAGGCTTTAAGAAAGCTTAGACATCCTAGCAGAAGTAAAAAATTAAAGGATTACTTGGAGTAAAATATGAAGCTAAGCGATCGACTACAGATGATAGCAGATGAAATAAATATAGGTGAAACCATGGCTGATATTGGAACTGACCATGGTTTTTTGCCACTATACCTGCTAGAAACAAAAAAGTGTAAAAAAGCAATTATGGCGGATATAAGCCAGGGCTCACTACAAAAAGCGAGAGAAAACTGCCAGTTATATTTCCCGGAAAAAGTTTTTGATCTTAGACAGGGAAGTGGTATTGAAGTATTGAAGGATGGAGAGGTTGATACTGTAGTAATAGCAGGTATGGGCGGGATATTAATGACAGAAATACTTGGAAAAGATATAGAAAAAAGCCATTCAATAAAAAAGTATATTCTTCAACCTAGAAATAATATTGGGAAGTTGAGAGAGTGGCTCTCAAAAAACTCTTTTACCATAATTAAAGAACAATTAGTTAGGGAAAGTAAGTTTATTTGGGAAGTACTTACTGTAGTTAATGAAAATCCAATACACTATGAGCTGCCTAGATCTCTTCTTACATGTAAAGGACCATTACTTAAAGAGTTTTTGTACAATAAGTTAAACATGGAAGTTTATATTGAAGAAAACATTGGAAAGGCAAAGGATCCTGATTTGGAAAAATTAAAGGAATGTCAATATAGAATTCACTATATAAAAGAAATGATAGGTGATTTATATGGATAAAAAAAAGTTAATAGAAATTATCGAAGGTATTGCACCACCTGAACTAGCAGAGCCTTGGGACAACTGTGGATTACAGGTAAACGTCGGTAAGAATGATATAAAAAAAATACTTATCGCTTTAGAAATTACAAATGATGTGGTGGAAGAGGCTATAACTCGCAATGCAGATATAATAATAACTCATCATCCCCTTATATTTGGAAGTCTTAAATGTGTTGACGATAATAATTTTATCGGAAATTACATATGCAAACTTATTCAAAATAATATTTCTGTGTATTCATGTCATACGAATTTTGATAAAGTAGATGGCGGTAATAATGATTACATTGCACAAATCTTAGAACTTTCACAAATAAGACATTTTAGTAATAATAGGAATGATTTTTGTAGGATTGGTATATTACCAAAGGAAATGACTTTTATTGATTTCATTAAATTTGCAGCAAAAGCTTTAAACTGTGATACTTCTCAATTTAAAGCAGTGGGAGACTTAAACAAAAGAATTAGTTTGGTAGGAGTTTGTACAGGCTCTGGGGCTGAATTTTGGGAGGATGCAAAAGATGAGGGATGTGATGTATTTGTAACTGGTGATATTAAATATCATCAAGGACAGATTATGAGAGAACAACAATTTTGTGTTTTAGATTGTGGACATTATCATACCGAGAAAATTTTTAATGAAAACTTTTTTAGTTTAATTAGTCAAAAGTTGACGGATGTAGATATTATTTTATCAGATGAAGATATCAATCCATTTATTATATAAATTAAGGGCAAATATATGAAAAGATACATGATTACTTTTATAACTACAGTTATTTTTATTATTGCATTTACTAATATTTCTATTGCATCTTCAGAAAGTGAAGCTAAAATATATATCACAGGGGATTTGATGTGTCAATATAAGCAACAAATTGAAGGAAAACCTTATGGCTTCTTTGATTTTAACCATACTTTTAAATATGCAAAAGAGATTTTTAAGGATGGGGATTTGGTAATTGGAAATCTGGAGACAATGATATCTAGTAGTAATAAATTATCTCTAGAGGTTAATAAAGTGGAAGGAAAACCATATCTAAATTCACCTAATGAGTTTTTAGATGCTGTTAAAAATGCTGGATATAATGTTTTGGTAAACGCAAATAACCATAATTGTGATACTAATTATAATGGTATAATAGAAACATTAGACCAAATAGATAAAAAGAACCTTTTACATACAGGTTTATTTAGAGATGGAAAAGAAAAACGATATATTATAAAAGATGTAAATGGAATTAAAATAGGTATATTATCCTACGCAACATATTACAACCAAAAAGAAGACAATATGTCATTGTTTCAACGGTTATTTATGCTTAACAGATATTCTAAAATTAAAATCAGTTCAGACATTAAGAAAATGAAAGCCGATGGCGTAGATTTTATTATTGCATATAATCATTGGGGGTCTGAATATACCAATATAGAAAATTCTAAACAAATAAAATATGCAATGGAAATGGCTGAAGCGGGGGTGGATTTTATAGCAGGTTCACATCCTCATGCGTTACAAAAATACGATATTTTACAAACTAAAGATAACAGAAAGGTACCTGTAATATACTCACTAGGAAATTTTGTATCACATATGACTAAATCTCCTATTACAAAAGACACTATAATACTAAAAGTTACATTGTCGAAAGACAAAGGAAGAGTTTCAATAAAAGAAGAAGGCTATTATCCTTGTACAATGTATGAAAAATTTGGAAATTATAGTTATGTTTTAGTACCATGTTGTTCTAAATATAATGGAAATTATCATGATGATGAGTTAAATGATACACACAAAAGGATATCTCAAATAATCGGAGATAAGATAGATATTTTATAAATCACGGACTAGTATTATATGATGTTTTGTGTTATAATACTAATGTTTTGGGGAAGTCAGACAATCGCGTGCTTTATGCATGAGGAAAGTCCGGGCTCCACAGGGCAAGGATGCCAGATAACGTCTGGCGTAGGTAACTATAGGGAAAGTGCAACAGAAACATTCCGCCGAAACGGGTAATGCCGTGGTAAGGTTGAAATGGTGAGGTAAGAGCTCACCGGCGTCATGGAGACATGGCGGCCGTGTAAACCCCATCCGGAGCAAGACCAAAATGGGCATTTTAGATGGCGGCCCGTCATCGCCCGAGAGGTAGGTCGCATGAGCGTGCAGTGATGTTACGCCTTAGATAGATGATTGTCTAATACAGAACCCGGCTTACGACTTGCCCAAAACTATATAATTTATGAGAAATCGACCTATGAATTATTCATGGGTTTTTTGTTTCAATAAAAAGGTAAAATAATACAAGAAAGAGGTAAGAGTGAAATTATGGAAGTAAAAAAAGAAAATGAAAAACATGTAAATAAAATGGGGACAATGCCCATAGGTAAATTATTATCATCTATGGCATGGCCTGCTATATTATCAATGACGATTAATGCATTGTATAACATAGTAGACAGTATTTTTGTAGCCATGATTAACGAAGATGCATTAACTGCAGTTTCATTAATTCTTCCTATACAGATGTTAATGATTTCCTTAGCAGTAGGAAGCGGGGTAGGAGTAAACTCCTTAATTGCTAGAAGACTGGGGGCTAGGAAATTTGATGACGCAAATAAAGCAGCTAGTATAAGTTTACGAATTGCTTTTTTTAACTATATATTGTTTGCTATTTTTGGGGTATTTTTTGCAACTCCATTTATAAAAGCTTATTCAGATAATCCGTATATTGTTGAAAATGGAATATCATATCTTAAAATAATTACCATATTTTCTGTTTTCATAATGTTCCAGATCATATTTGAAAAGGTATTGCAAGCCACAGGTAATATGATTGCCCCAATGCTGATTAGTTTAAGTGGCGCTATAACAAATATAATTTTGGATCCTATTTTAATTTTTGGTCTTCTAGGGTTCCCTGAATTAGGTGTTGCAGGGGCGGCTATTGCCACAGTAATCGGTCAAGCATTTGCAATGTTTGTAGCGGTAATTATTGTATTTAGGAAAGAACATCAGGTTAAAATACAATTAAAAGGCTTTAAAATGGATTGGTCTATAGTCAAGGATATTTATATAGTAGGATTACCTTCAATAATAATGCAATCAGTAGCATCGGTAATGTTAATTGGATATAACGCAATACTTGCAACAGTATCTACTACCGCGGTTGCTGTATTAGGATGCTATAACAAACTACAGTCTTTTGTATTTATGCCTGTATTTGGTCTTAACCAAGGCGCAATGCCTATTATGGGATACAATTTTGGTGCAAAGGATAAGCATAGATTAATGGAGACATATAAAAAAGCACTTTTAGTAGCTATAATAGTTATGGCATTAGGAACTATGTTATTTCAATTAATTCCAGTGCAACTTTTGAAATTATTCAGTGCTTCTGATGAGATGATAGCTATGGGCGTTCCTGCACTTAGACTTATAAGTTTATGTTTTGTACCGGCAGCCTTTGGAATAATAAATGCAACTTTTTTTCAGGGAACAGGACACGGCGTATATAGTTTAGTTGCATCAATTCTTAGACAACTAGTTGGTATTCTTCCTATAGCCTATATATTAGTGAAATATGCGGGAATATCAATTTCATGGGCGTCTTTCCCATTAGCTGAAATAATTGGGCTTATTTATTCTCTCGTTATGATGAAGATATTATACAATAAAGAAATTAAAAACTTATAACAAAATCAATTATGGATAAGGGAGCCTAACAAGGCTCTTCTTTTTATACAAAATATTGAAATATCAACGTTTTGCTGTATTATACACCAAAATAATACTAAAGTAGTATAGAAAAAACGCTGCTTGAATAGTGATAAATAAAAAGAAAAGTGATAAGATTAATTAGGATATTGTAGTTTAAGGAGATATGGATGAAATTAGGTATTGATGTGGGTTCAACAACAGTAAAACTGGTGTTGCTCGGAGATGAAAATGAAATATTATATTCAAAATACGAAAGACATATGTCGAATGTATTTGAAAAAGTGAAAGAACTATTAGAAGATCTACATAAAGAAAAAGGTAATATTATTATCAAGCCAACAATAACTGGCTCAGGAGGATTAGCCTTATCACAGCTACTAGATATTCATTTTGAACAAGAGGTGATATCTTGCAGTACTGCGGTTGAAGAAATGATACCTGAAACTGATGTAGCTATTGAATTAGGGGGAGAAGACGCAAAGATTACATTTTATGGAGCTACAGTAGAACAACGAATGAATGGAACTTGTGCAGGTGGTACAGGTGCTTTTATTGATCAGATGGCAGTCTTGTTAAACACTGACGCTACTGGTTTAAATGACGCTGCAAAAAAACACAAAATGATTTATCCAATTGCTGCCAGATGTGGTGTATTTGCAAAGACAGATATACAACCATTGATTAATGAAGGTGCTTCAATAGAAGACTTATCTGCGTCGATTTTTCAAGCGGTTGTAAACCAGACAATTAGTGGTTTGGCTTGTGGTCGTCCTATTAAAGGCAACGTTGCGTTTTTAGGCGGTCCCTTATCATTTTTGTCAGAACTTAGAAATAGATTTATTGAGACTTTAGGACTAAAAATGTCCCAAGTGGTTTTCCCTGCAGAATCTAAGTATTTTGTTGCTATTGGGGCAGCCCTTCTTGCAGAGAAAAATGATACTCAGCAGCTTGAGGATATTGTGAATAAAATTAATCATGCAGATCAGCGTAAGCTTTCTGAAACTAAACATATTGAACCTTTATTTAGTTCAAGAGAAGAATATTATAAATTTATATCAAGACACGATCAGAATAAAATTAAAAGAAAAGAAATCAAAAAAGCTAGAGGAAAGACATTTTTGGGTATTGATGCAGGATCTACAACTACTAAAGCTGCATTAATTGATGAGGATAAAAATCTTCTATATTCATTCTATAGGGGGAATGAGGGAAAACCTTTAGAAGCAACTAAATTAATGTTAAAAGAGTTATATGACCTATTACCTAAGAATGCTTACATAGCAAATACCGCTGTCACAGGATATGGTGAGAATTTAATTAAAGCAGCCTTTAGGGCCGATTTAGGTGAAATTGAAACTATGGCACATTATAAAGCTGCAGAAGAATTTCTCCCTGGTGTAGAGTTTATCCTTGATATTGGTGGTCAGGATATGAAATGCATGAAAATTAGGGATGGTGCAATATATAATATAATGTTAAACGAAGCATGTTCATCTGGATGTGGGTCATTCCTTGAAACCTATGCAAAATCAGTAAATTTAGACACGCCTTCTTTTGCTGCGGAGGCTTTATTTGCTAAGAGTCCTGTAGATTTAGGAACACGATGTACAGTTTTTATGAACTCAAAGGTTAAGCAGGCCCAAAAAGAAGGAGCAACAATAGGCGATATTTCTGCAGGTCTCTCTTATTCAGTAATAAAAAATGCACTGTATAAGGTAATCAAACTTAGAAATTCAGAGGAAGCTGGAACAAAAATAGTAGTCCAAGGTGGAACCTTTATGAATAATGCTGTGCTTAGAAGTATAGAGCGAATTATTGGTAAAGATGTAGTTCGACCTGATATTGCCGGTCTAATGGGAGCTTATGGTGCGGCATTGATTGGTAAGGAAAACTATATTGATGGTACTGAGTCATCTATTTTAAATAAAGAAGAATTAGATAGCTTTACAGTTGAAAACACACATGCTAGATGCAAAGGCTGTGAAAACCAATGTATTTTAACAGTAAACAGATTCCATGATGGTTCGAAGTTTATCACAGGTAATAGATGTGAGAAGGGTGCTGGCAAAATCAGTGAAACTAGAGAGTTACCAAACTTATATGATTATAAATTCAAACGTTTATTTGGTTATAAACCTATTTCAGAGTTTGAAGCAACTAGGGGTACTGTTGCTATCCCTAGGGTATTGAATATGTATGAGAACTATCCGTTTTGGTTTACGTTCTTTTCTGCTTTAAAATTTCAGGTAATTCTTTCTCCTTCATCAAATAAATCACTTTATGAAAAAGGCATGGAGACTATCTCATCAGATACGGCTTGTTATCCTGCAAAACTGGTTCATGGTCATATAAAGTGGTTAGTAGATGCAGGAGAACAATGGATATTTTATCCATGTATAAATTATGAAATAAAAGAGGATTCTACTTCAGCAAACCATTATAATTGCCCAATAGTAGCAACATACCCTGAGGTGATTGCTAATAATATGGATGATTTGTTTAAAGATAAATTGGTAAGATTTTCCCATCCATTTTTACCATATGATAATGATAAAAGACTCATCGATGAGTTAACAAAAGTTTTGGGGATTTTTCATATTTCTAGAGATGAAATTTCTAAAGCAGTGGAAAAAGGAAGAGCGGAAGATATAAGGTTTAAAAATGATATAATGAAACAAGGCGAATATGCTTTAAAATGGGCAAGAAACCATAATAAAAAGTGTATAGTATTATCAGGGAGACCTTATCATTTAGATCCAGAAATAAACCATGGAATTGATAAACTGATAAACTCCTTTGACATGGTTGTATTGACTGAGGATTCAGTTGCTCATATGGATAATATTAATAGGCCTATTAGAGTTTTGGATCAATGGATGTATCATTCAAGATTATACAAAGCTGCAACATTTGTTGGTAAATGTGATGACGTGGAAATAATTCAGTTAAATTCTTTTGGCTGTGGATTAGATGCTGTTACGACCGATCAAGTTGAAGAGATATGTAGAAATAACAATAAGTTATATACTGTTTTAAAAATAGACGAAGGGCTAAATCTAGGTGCTGCCAAAATAAGAATCAGATCACTTAAAGCAGCAATAGAAGAAAGAGAAAAAAATAATGTTAAACCTATACCATGTGATCAACCTTATAAAAGAAAGGTCTTCACAAAGGAAATGAGAGAGTCGCATAATATTTTGGTCCCTCAAATGTCACCAATTCATTTTATGTTTTTAGAACCTGCTATAAACTCTTGTGGGTATAATGCCGTTTTGCTGCCACCGGTAGATAAAAATTCGGTTGAAGAAGGATTAAAATATATTAATAATGATGCATGTTATCCTACAATTGTAACTTTAGGCCAAATTATTTCTGCATTAAAGTCAGGCAAGTATGATCTGGATAAGACGGCGGTATTTATGTCCCAGACTGGTGGAGGTTGTAGAGCTAGTAATTATATTCCTCTATTAAGAAAGGCTCTTACAGACTTAAATATGGGTCAAATTCCAGTAGTAAGTTTTAATGCGGCAGGGCTCGAAACAAATCCAGGATTTAAAATTACTGCAAAAATGGGAATGCGTCTTGTACTGGCAGTGGTATATGGGGACGTTTTAATGAGAGTGTTATATAGAACAAGGCCATATGAAAAAGAAAAAGGTTCAGCAGAAGCTATCATAGAAAAATGGAAGGATAGGATTACTGAAAATTGTATAAACTGCAATATAAGAACTTTTAGACGCAACATAAAGAAAATAGTTGAGGAATTTGATGAACTACCGAGAATGGATGTTATAAAACCAAGGGTTGGTGTCGTAGGCGAAATTCTAGTTAAATATCATCCAAATGCAAATAATGACATTGTCGGTATTATAGAAGAAGAAGGCGGAGAGGCTGTTGTATTAGATTTGTTAGATTTCTTTTTATATGGTATGTATAGTAAAAAATTTAACTATGAGCATCTTTCAGGTTCATATAAAAATATGATAATTAATCAATATGCTATAAAGATAATCGAGTGGCTTAGAAAACCGGCAAGGGAGGCATTAAGAAAAAGTAAGCATTTTATAGAACCTTCATATATTGAAGAAACTGCTGCTGAGGCCTCGAAAATTATTTCCCTAGGAAACCAGTGTGGAGAAGGATGGTTGCTTACAGGTGAAATGGTAGAACTAATAAATAGCGGTGTAAGGAACATTTTATGTCTTCAACCATTTGCATGTCTTCCAAATCATGTGACAGGAAAAGGCATGATGAAGGCACTTAGACATTATAATGAAAAGGCAAATATAACTGCCATTGATTATGATCCTGGGGCTAGTGATGTAAATCAATTAAACAGAATTAAGTTGATGATGGCAACAGCTCATAAGAATTTAAAAGATGAAGAATCAAAGTCTATTAACCTAAAAGACAAACGAAAAGAGTTGAAAAAAACAACAGACAAAGCTACTGAAGCGAAAAAATGTGTCTAAACCATTGAAAGTAATGTTCTTTTAGTGTATAATTCTATTGAAATTTACAGAAAGAATAGGAGGTGTCTCCATGGGAAGACACGGCACAATTGCTGGAAGAAAAGCAGCACAGGATTCTAAGAGAGCCGCAATATTTACGAAATATGCAAAAGCTATTACAGTAGCAGCTAAGGATGGTGGAGATCCTGAATATAACGCAGCCTTAAGAGTAGCAATTGAAAAAGCTAAAGGTATAAGTATGCCTAATGACAATATTCAAAGAGCCATAAAAAAAGGCACAGGTGAATTAGGCGGCGCAACATACGAGGAGTTAACTTTTGAAGGATATGGTGCAGGTGGTGTTGCTGTAATCGTTGATTGCTTAACAGATAACACTAATAGAACAACTGCAGCAGTAAGATCAACTTTTGACAAGCATGGTGGTAATCTTGGCACACCAGGCTGTGTATCATACATGTTCTCAAGAAAAGGCGTTATCATCATAGAGAAAACTGATGAAATAAATGAAGAAGCATTAATGGAAACTGCTCTAGAAGCTGGAGCTGAAGACATTATTGGTAATGAAGATAGTTTTGATGTTCAGACTGACCCAGCTACATATACTGATGTTTATCATGCGCTTACTGGAGCAGGATATGAATTGGTAGAAGCTGATATTGAATACGTTCCATCAATGGAATCTTCTCCATCTGACGAACATGACATTAAAAAGCTGAGAAAAATGATTGATGCTCTTGAAGATAATGATGATGTACAGAAAGTGCATACAAATTGTGGCATTGATCTAGAAGAGATGGAATAGTTGGAATTTAAACGTTTATAAGGAACTTATTTAAAATTAAATACATTGTTTTTCATTTGAGTTATGATGTACATAACAAATTGAATGATGATGTACAAGACCTCTTTACTTGGTATGAATATCAAATAAGGAGGTCTTTTTTATGGAGTTAAAAGAGTTAATTCAAGAGTTTATTTATGATTGTGAGGTTCGAAATTTAACTAAAAGGACAATCAAAGGATATACCAACCACTTAGAATATTTTAATAAATATCTAAAAGTGTTAAAGGTTTATAAAATTAATGAATTGAAACATATTCATATTAAAAAATTCATTAAAAATCAGCAAGATAAAGGGTGTAAAACTTCTTATATTAATACTACACTTAAAATACTTACTGCTTTTTATAAGTGGTTAATTAGGGAAGAGTATGTTTCAAAACACGAAAATCCAATGGATAAAATAAAGCTTTTAAAAGGTAATCAAACATTAATTGAAACTTTTACTGATGATGAAGTAAAAAGAATGATTAGTGTATTTAAAGGATATGACTATTTAACCATTAGAAATAAAACTATCATGGCTATGCTATTTGATACAGGTATAAGGAATTTTGAATTGTGTTCATTGAAAAATATTATGGTTAAAGAAAATTACATTTTAATTTATGGCAAGGGTAACAAGGAAAGAATTGTGCCGAGAAGCCCATACTTAAACAAAGTATTATTTAGATATGAGAGAATAAAAGATAAACATTTTGAATGTAGAACCTGTGATGAAGAATTTTATTTTGTTTCTAGGACTGGTAGACAGTTGACAGATGCGTCTATTGAAAGGATAGTTGCAGAGGCAGGTAAGAAAGCAAATATAAACCCAAACATAAGGTGTTCACCTCATACGTGCAGGCATTACTTTGCACAAAAGCAATTACTAGGTGGAAATGATATATATTCAGTTAGTAAGCTTTTAGGACATAGTAATATATCAATAACACAAACTTATATTAGAAGTATTAAAGATGATGATATAATAAAAAAATCTGTATCCTATAGTCCTCTTATGAATTTGTAATCATAGGGTTAAAATGACTTATACACACTTTTAAGCCATTTTATTTAATAAGTGGAACAACTATACCACTTTTACATATAAATCGAAATTAGACCTATTTAACTCACTTTTAACCCTAAGATTAGGGTATTGTAATTGTATGACAATGGGTATATGATTAGAAAAACAAATTTTAATGTATTAGAAAATATATATAAATAATTCCACTCTAACACCTTTTTAAGCGACTTTTTTACATAGTGGAACACTTATACCAAAACTGAATAAAAATCGAAATTAGGGGTGATTTATGGGGCAAAAGTCCTATGATTGCCCTTTTAGTTTACCCAATCCCTCGGTAAAATCTGTCCTATTTGTGGGAAGAGGTTTGATATTGAGTATAATCAGCAAGTATGTTGTAGTAGAAAGTGTCAAAGTGTTTTAGATTTAGAAAAATATAAAAAATATAACGAAAAAAGATAATATGTAATTTTTTACCACTTTTTAAAACCCTTATAAACCTTGAAATTTCAATAGTTATAGGGATTTGAGAGGTTAAAATATTGAAACTAATAGGGAAGATACATAAATCTAAAAATATGTAATATATTTACACTTATTTCTGCACAACAAGGAATTTTAGAACCTTTACAAACCCACGAATTTCAATGGTTCTGGGGATTGGGGAAAAGTGGGCTATGATAGAGATGTAAAAATATGTAAAAATGTACCATTTTTATGCTCGTGATAAAAATTTAACAAAGTTTAACCATTGAAATTTCAACACTTACAAGCATTCGAGCAATTCCCATATATGATAGGGGCAGAAAGCAGAGACCTTTTGTAAGTAGCTCGAAAGCATTTTTACTAGAATGAAGAAGAGATAATTTAACCACTTTAACTCAAACCCCAAACCCATTGAAATTTCAACACTTATAAGCATTATTTTTAATGACACTTGAACCTATTGTTAGGGTAATAAAATCAAAAAAGACACAATTTGGAATAAAAGTTTATTTTCCCAAATCCATTGAAATTTCAACATTTACAAGCATTATTTTTAATGACACTTGACCCTGTATAATATGATATATATAGAGCAATTTTCAAATTTACATAACATTTACAAATCACATGGTTTTTACACCATGTTTTTTAAATATGACTACAAATCCTTTCTCATTGTGTAAGTTTGCTTACACATATAATCTTTCTATACCCTCTCTGGAGCATTAAGTTGTTTCAGAGGGGGGATTATTATTTTTTTGGACATTTGTCCACATTTTGATTAAAAGGAGCAATAAAATGAAAACATATAAATTAGGTGAAATGGCTAGAATACTGAACATTTCAACTAAAACATTACAGAGATTAGATAATAATGGTATCTTACAGGCACACAGAACCATAACAAATAGAAGATATTACACAGATAAAGACATTGAAAAATATTATAAAACAAAACTGTAAAAGGGCATAGTTAATATTATGCTCTTTTATTATGCCTTAATTTAAGCTGTTCATAACTAATTCAACAGCTTAAATTAGGGTAAGTTCAAAACCCTTTCATAGTGTTTTCACTCCAATTTAAACACTTTTTGACATGATGCAGGGGGAACTCTGCATCTCTCCTAAGAAATTCATTCAATATGAATTAATATATAATTTTTTTACAAAGGGGCAAAGATATGCAACTTGAAAAAGGGGCAGAAAATAGCAACTTGAAAGGAGTAATTTACAATGGAAATTAAAGATTTAGGATTTGAACTGACAGAGGAACAAGAAAAGTCAATTGAAAAATTAATTCAATCAAAAGAGGATTCACTTAGAACTAAGTACACTCAACAAATAAAAGACCTCGAACAGTACAAACCAAAAGAAAAAACAGAGCAAGAAATTGAATTCGAAAATGCTCAAAACGAACTTAAAGAATTAAAGTTCAAATTAGCAATTAAAGAAAAAGGGATTGATGAAAATTTAAGCAAGTTCTTAAAATCTGATATAGATTTTGATGAATTTTCTAATGTATTTAAAGGGTTTGCAGAGTCAAAACAGGATTATATAGCAAAAAATCATACTGCTAATGCTGGGTTGACTAAGGAACAATTTAACAAATTAGGATATGAAGAAAAAGCTAAAATTTATTCAGAAAACCCAACACTTTACGCAGAATTAAATAATAAATAATAAAGGAGAAATGTAATATGGCATTAATTATACCACAGGTCTTTGCAGACGCTGTAAATGAAAAATTAGGGGTTGCCCTTAGAATAGGAAGTGTAGCTTTTGACGCTACTTCATTAGTACCAGAAATCATGAGTGAGGGAGATACTGTTAATTTCCCTAAATTCGATAGAGTTGCTGAAACTTCTACAGTAGTAAAAGGAACACCTTTGACACCTGTTGAAATCACTATGACAGAGAACAAAGCAACTATTAAACAGATTGCATCACCATTAAGGGTATATGACAAAGATGCAAAACAGATTAAGGGTGCTGTAATGGATAACATGGTACAGCAAGTTGTTGATGCAATGCAGAAAACTATTGATAGTGACCTTGCATCTGAAATGGACGCTAGTGCTATCAAGAAAGAGGCAACAGCAGGTGCAACAGCTATTACAAGTGCTGAATTAATGGCAGGTATGTCATTATTTGGTGATGATATTGACACAGAATCTTTTGCAGGAATTATAATCAACAGTAGATTATTCCCATCATTAGTAGGTATGCCTGAGTTCACAAGCACAGAAAAGACATATGCAAATATGGGTAATGGACTTGTTCAGAATGGTTTATGTGGTTATTGGTTAGGAATTCCTGTTATCATTTGCAACAACAATACTTATGATACAACTAAAAATGAATGTAAAACTTATATGTGTAAGAAAAACGCATTAGGTTATGTATTCCAAAAAGAAATTGGTGTTGAGGAAGAAAGAGAAGTAAAGCTATTATGCACAGATATCGTTGCTAGTTCTCTTTATGCTGTTAAGCTAATCAACAAAGATGATGTTGTAATTCTTAGAAAAACAATTGTATAAATAATTGAAATATTAAGTGGGGGAGCAATCCCTCACTTTATTAATTAAAGGAGGAAATAATATGACTAGAGCAGAAAAAATAAAAGAATATAGAATTTTTAGTGGATTGACTAAAAAAGAAGTAGCTACTTTAGGTGATTTTGCAAAATCTGAACAATGGCTAGGTCAATGTGAAAACGGAAAAGTCAACATGAATGAAGAAAATGAAAAAGAAATATTTGATGCTATTAATGTAGCAAGATGCAAGAAACGATTATTAGAAAAATAGAACAAAACAGTTCACGGATATAAAGGATTAAAAGGAGAGGACAAATGCCCTCTATTTTAATGAGTAAATGAGTAAGGGTAAGTTGTCCTAACAAATTTTAAGACGTTAGGACGTGATGAAGTGAATTTAATAACTAAAATGAGTTTCCCTAATTGGCACTACAAGATTGATAAAGAAAAGTATTATTTGGTGCTTACAGATGATATAGACAGCTATTTATCTTGTCTTTATCTACAAAAGAAATTTGGTGTTCAGATAGGGGCATTTTATGATTTTACAGCAATGTATGAAAACAAGGACATAACAAAAGGGAAAGAACCAATATATGTTGATTGTGACGTTGTCAATGGCAAAGCATTTGGCAACCATGTAACAGGAATTAAAAATCAACAATGTATTAATTTGAATAACAACATATCTGAAATAGCTTATAATTCCAAATATGCAGGCAGTACACTTTTTACATTATTTAGTTTGTATGATGAAGATTTAAGTGTATTTGATGACGAACAAATTAAGCTGTTACTATGTGTTGATGTATGGTTCAAACAATACTTCAATTATAGGGATAAATGGGATATTTGGGTATCTAAAATGGATTTAAAATACCTTAGCAATATAATATGCCAAAACGAAATTGAGGACTATTACAACGCAATTATTGACTATAAAATCAATAGCAAAATAGTTATTGATAGTGATGGTGTTTTATCGTTCCCTATCGAGTATGAAAAGATAAAAGAAGATTTTGGACTTCTCATTAAAAAGCCAGAACTTAAGTTTGAAACTAAGGTAAAAGAGTTCAACACAAATCGTTCAAGTGCTGAATATATGAGAAGATTTGTTGAAAATGTATTTAGTAATGCCATGATTTATAAGGGCAAAACTATTTATAGTTATAATTAAAGGAGTTTATTTATGAATGTAGAAAGATTAGAAGAATTTAAAAAAAGAATAGAAGAGATACTTCAATTAGCAAATGAAAGCTATAATAAGTGTTGTAATATCAACACTTTAGTAACCGAAACAAGTAAAATGGTTGACAATATATTGGTTAGGTAAAGGAGATTAATAATATATGAAAAATACTGAAACAGTTAAAATAATAAATCCACTACAGGCAAGTAAGTATATGAAGCATGGGGTCAACCCTGTTTCATTTTACTATGACGAAAAAACAGAGAAATTAGTGTTTGAATTTCTGAAAGCAGATACCAAAGAATTATACAAAAAGTGGCTTGAAAGAAATATTTAAAGAAAGATTGTGTTATAATGAAGAAATTTACTAGGGAAGAAATCAGATTAGAAGATTTAGAAAATAAATTAAGACAATACAAAGCCATGTATAAAGAGTTGTGCATTGGTGAATATAATAACTTTTTCTATTGGAATGTAAAAGACGATATTAAACTTAATCGTGATGCAATAGAAGAAGTAGAAATTAAGATTGAAGAATTAAAAGCATATATGAATACTAATGAATATAAAGAGGGGTGTTATTATGTGTAATGATGAAGTTAAGATTGTTAATCCAAAACAAGTAGCGAGATATATGAAGTATGGCTTTATGCCGTTGCGAATGGAATTAGGATACAATGATACTTTAGTATTTGTTTATGATAAAGTTGAAACAAGTGAAATATTTATAAAATGGGTTAAGCATGAAATCTAGGGGTTAACGGTTTAGTGTCCTTTTTGGGTCATTAACCGTTATAAGGGGTTAACGGTTTAGTGTCCTTTTTGGGTCATTAACCGTTGCCTAAATATATATTAATATGCCAAACATTAGACGCTACGCTGTTAAAACTAATAAAATGCCAAAACATAAAACACCCTCGTGCAAGCACTAGTGTGTTTTTCACATATCTAAATAATATAAATCGAGAGGATAGAAATAATGAATAATATAAAATTAAAAATGTCTATGTTTAGACCTATAACTAATGAATGTGATTTACAAGAAGTATATAAATCTGATTATGCAACATTTGTTTATGTTGCAATAAGATATTCTGCTAAATCAGATAGAAATTTAATTACAACACCTAAACAACTATTTATGACTTTATCTGAAAAAGAACCTAATAAAAATCAGATAAAGGGTATTAAAGAGGGGTTAGAGATATTAGAAAAAAATGATATCATTTATTTTAACGAGAACAAGGGTGTATATAGTATAGATACAGAAAATGTTGAAATAAATGGGGAAACAGAAAAGTATTTTAATGTGCCTATTGAGTACCTATATAAAATAATGGAGCAAAAGAGAAATGCTGTTAGTTATTTGCATCATTACTTATTGTTATGTTCTACTATAAATGCCTTTGAACATACAGGACAACATGGCACTTCATTTTTTGCTGATGCTTTAGGAATATCAAGACAAAGTACAATATCGGATAGACATAAATTATTTGTTGATTTAGGGATAATATGCTTTTCTAAGCAAACAAGTAAACTAAATAAAAACAATACATTTACTAATATGCCTAAATTATATACATTGCCAGAGCATCAAGACATATTAGAAATAATACAAGAACGAAAATTGAAAAAGAAAATAAAAGAACAAAATAAAGCTATTAACAAGGCACTAAAAGAGGAAAAGGAAAAAACTAGGAAAGAATATGAGATAGAGAAAAAATCTAAGGAAATGGAAAAGAAAAGTTTTTATAAATCAATAGATGATTTTGAGGACTGTCCTTTTTAACTTAAATTAAATACAAAACATTACAAAGCACTTGTATAGCACAGGTGCTTTTTTTATTACAATAAAAGGAGTGATAACAATGGCAAATAAAAGTTCAGCAAGAAAAACACCTGTACAAATAGGTGAAACAAATAAAGAGAGCATAAGACAAAAGATGCTTGCAATTTGTACTGAATATAAGGTTTATTATTTATGGTTCAAGTACGCCCCTAAACTACTGCCAGAGGGCATAAAGACATATAAAGACCTACAAGCAAGATATGAAAAGTTCCCTAAAGGGGTAACAGAAGAACAAGCCGAACTATGGTTATTGGAAGAACAAGTACAAACAGCATTAAAAGTGCTTTTGTCGGCACAGCACAAACAGAAATTAATAGACCTTTATCAGATTTATTATGATAAAGCAAAAGAAGATACTAACGCATTTAAAGCATTTGTTGAGTTTAGCAACACTTTCTTTGCTGATGAATCTGAAAGTGAACTAACTCGAATATTAAAAGGTGTTAAAATTGATGAATAGGGGTGATTAAATGACTTTAGCAGAGAAACTAAAAAAGATAATGGAAAGCCCTATTTTATGGATTCAATCGTTTTTAACAATAGTTGACAAGAATGGTGTTAAGGTAAACTTCAAGCTAAATCCACAGCAAAAACAACTAATAAATAATCTTGATAAATACAATATAGTGTTGAAATCAAGACAGTTAGGTATAACTTCCGTATCGTGTGGTTTATCCCTTTATTATGCCCTTACAACACCTAACAGCACTTGTTTATTGGTATCTTATAGTTTAGATAGTGCCAATGCAATTTTTGACAAATTAAAGCAACTATATGATGATTTGCCTAAGTCAATTAAGCTAAAAGATGTTGCAAACAATAAAAAGCAACTTAAATTTGAGAATGGTTCAAGCATTACAGTTGCAACACTAGGTAGCAAAGAAATTGCAAGAGGTTCAAGCATTAAGTTCTGCCACATTTCAGAAGTAGGGTTCTGCAAGCAAGATATGATTAAAAAACAAATACTTGCAATAGAACAGGCACTACTACCTAAAGGAAAGATAATACTAGAATCAACAGCAAATGGACTAAATGAGTTCAGTAATATGTGGGAAAAAGCAGAGAACGGAGATAGTTTATATAAACCGTTCTTTTTTAATTGGATTAATGACAAGCTAATGTTCGCTGAAGAATATAAACAGTTTGCACAAAGATATAAAGATTTGCATGGGTGTGAGTTAGAATATGAGGACTTAGAGCCAGAGGAAACTATTTATTTTGATATGGGTGCAACATTAGAACAACTTACATGGAGAAGAATTAAGATAAAAAATTCAAGTGAAGAACAGTTCAAGCAAGAATTCCCTGCAACACCTATTGAGGCATTTATAACCACAGGTGCAAATATGTTTAATACTGAAAAGATAGTTAGTATATATAATGTTGTGGCACAGTTTAAGGCATTAAAAGACATTAAAGGACTGCCACCTATATTAAAACCATACAATAGAAACTACTTATCTATATGGGGGGAGCCACAAAGAGGTGTTAAATATTGTATAGGTGTTGATGCATCGGAGGGAGTCGGACAGGACTATAATGTAATTCATATATATAATGATGATTTAATGCAAGTTGCAGAGTTTAGGTCTAATAAAACTGCTCCTCATGAAGTTGCTAAAGTTGTTAATGAATTAGGGTTGTGGTACAACAAAGCATTAATTGTAGTTGAAAAGGCAAGTGGTGGACATATTGTACTTGACCGACTAAAGAACGTATATAACTATAAGAATCTTTATAAGCATAAGGACTATGACCAACGTGGAAAAATGGTAAAGAAAATAGGATTTAATACAAATGCAAAGACAAAGCCAATAATGATAAATGATTTTGTTGAACTTTGGGAAACGGACAGCATTTATATTAAGTCATTAAACTTATTAAACGAAATGAAAACCTTTGAATACTCTGATAGTGGCATGGGAGCAATAACAGGTAAACATGATGATACAGTTATGGCAACAGCATTAGCAATTCAAGGTATTAAGAGTGGGGTGAGGTATAAATAATGATAGATTTAAAAATAGACAATGTACCTGCTATGCACAACATGGCAAGGGTAAATAAGATAAGGAATTACATCGAGGGTTCACATAAGATAGGTAGCAGAAAGGACTTTGTATTTAAACAAGAAAAGTTCACTACAGCAAAGATAATATTGCAATCAATAAAGAGCATTATCGACTTTCACAGTTCTTATATATGTGGGAATCCTGTAACTTTAAATGGGGATAAAGAACAGCTAATGTTCTTGCAAGCAATCTATAAGAAAGCATTTTATAATTCTATTGATTATGACATAGCAAAGGATTTATATACATATGGTAACGCTTATGAATATGTATATCGTGATGCAAAGGGCATAATCAAGAGTAAAGTAATAAGGGCAGAAGATGGATACCCTATGTATGATAATGGTGGTGAATACTTATACTTTGTTGAAAAGTGGATTGATGTTCCTAATGATATTGAATATGCGACAGTTTATACACCTACAATGGTATATGAATATGTTGGGGGAGTTCAGACAGCAGAATATAATAATCCAACAGGACTTCCTATACATTATAATAGTGGTGATATTGATTTAAGTGGGTATTTTGGTACAAGTATTGTTAGTGATTTAATACCTATTATGGACGAAATAGAACAGCTATTAAGTAAGATGAGTGATAGTGTTACAACATTGTCATTGAATCCTTTAGGGGTTAGTATTGGTGATAGAGTTGATACAAGTGTTGATGCTGATGTTACAGGTGCAGTATTAAATGTTGAGGGTGGTGGAGATTATAAGTGGACAACTGCTGAACTTGATACTCCTGCTATAACTAAGATATTAGATAATCTGCTTGCACAGTTCTATACTATTGCACAAGTGCCTAGTATATTATATGGACAAAGTAATATTGCTAATGTTAGTGAAGTATCGTTAAAACTACTGTTTAATTGTGCTGATAATTTAGCAAAGAGAACAGCATTTCAACTATTAAGGGGAATGTACCAAAGATTAGAATATATAGGTAAACTAGCAAAGGAGAACTTCTCTGATATTGATATTGCATTTAACTACAACCGACCTATTGATAATAGTTCATTGATTAAAGATATTGAGATACAGATGGATTTAGGAATAATGAGCAAAGAAACAGCTATGAGAGTTAGTCCATACATTGAGGATATTGACAAAGAACTAAGTAACCTTGAACGAAATGGTGAAAGTGTTGAAAATAGTGGGGTTGAGAGGTTAGTGGATAAAGAGTTGTAGTCGATTGTATATATGTATACTTGTATACAATAAATTATTTTGTGTTTATAAAAAAGAACAGATATTCTTTTACGCGATTACCCAATTAAAAAAATATGTAAAAATATGGAAAAATTGCTACTTCATATCCATATTTTACCATATGTTTTAATGTTCGCATTTTACTAATAACAATATTTATATTAACAATATCAACACCCAGTTCCTACCTGTACATCTGTATCTCTTAACCTCTTCATATACCTAAATCTTCGTGTAAAAAGCACGAATAATAGGGCGAATTTCAACGATAATACCTTTTTGGATAGATAGTACCATTATTATATTAAACACGAAATTCACCCTATTTTTTCAACTTTTATAGTGTTCACGAAAACAGTTGAATTAGTGGACACTAATAATCACAGGCACTTATATTGAAATTCTAATAACCATAACACTATAATTGTGTTCAAACTAATTGACAACCTTTCTTGAACAGTATATAATTAGGGTATGTTCACGAAAGGGGGATATAAATATATGTTGTACGGATATTGCAGATGCTCCACCAATGAGAGCAGACAAGATATTAATAGACAGGTTAGAGAATTAAAGGGTTTAGGTGTTGATGAATCAAACATATACCTAGAGTATCAAAGTGGTACAAAGGTTGATAGAATAGAGTTAAAACGCTTATTAGATACTATCAATATAGGTGATACTATAATCACAACAGAAATAAGCAGAATAACAAGGTCAACAAAGCAACTATGTGAAATAATAGAATTGGTTAAAGATAAACAGCTTAAACTAATTATAGGCAATTCAATGACTATTGACTGTACAAGTGGTAATATGGACGCAATGACAAAAGCATTTATACAAATAAGTGGTGTATTTGCTGAACTAGAACGTAACATGACAGTTGAAAGAATTAAGAGTGGTATGGATAATGCCAGAGCAAAAGGTATTCATATTGGCAGAAATAAGACACAAAAACAAGATATACCTGCTGTCTTTAACAAGTATTATCAGCAATATAAGGACGGAACTATTAATGTTACTGAACTTGCTAAACTATGTAATATGAGTAGGACTACAATATATAAATATATTAAGATTATTGAAGAATAATTAGTATAAAACACGAACATTAGAGCCGATATTTCAAGGAATATTGGCTTTTTTAATGAATTGAACCCCTGAAAAAGAACGTATGTTCTAGCTAACCTATTTTTTTTACACAGAAAAAATTGAAAGGAATCAAACTATGACAAATTTAAATAGATTAATATTAGAGATGGGAAACCGTCTATATTATACAGAAGAAAACTACAACAACTTTCTTGAAGAAAATGGACTTGTACCTACTGATGTATTTAGCCATACAACAGACATGGCATCACTACTAAAAACAGTAATAGCAATACTTGAATCACTATCTAACAATATAGATTATTTTAGACGAATTGAAACAGAGTTCTCTAATACAAGTGAAGCATATACAAGTTTAAGACAAAGGATTCAAGACGTTCAGAATCGTTTATATACCATTCCTAGTTATGAGCCAACAGAAACAAATATCTCATTTCTATATCATAACTAAAGGGGTGATAATATGATTAATGATAATCCAACATATACTATGTTTTATGATACCTTACAGCGAGAGGGTATCAATATAATAGTGGGTAATAATTCAGTAAAAGTATTTGCTAGGAAGAATGAAAATAGTGGTAAAGTGCCATATTTGAACATTTATAGCCAAAAATCAGATGTGATAAATCAAGGGGTTGTCATAACTGTTGGAGATAGACCCTATCTAGTTCTAAAGACAGTAACAATTGAAAATGATACTTATAATAAATCAACTTGTGTTGAGTGCAATCAAATTATCAAATATATGCTTAAAAATCCTATTAATAGTACAAAAGCAACGATAACAACATTTAATGCTGTTAGCTATGATATAGCTGAATCTATCAAAATAAGTACAGATATTAACACAATTACATCAAGTGGACATTTTACACTTCCTTTAACTAATGAAACTAAAGCAATGAATATTAATGATAGGTTCTTTGCAGGTGGCACTAAATTAGCATGGAAAATAAGAGATTTATTCTATCAAAATAATATGATAGAAGTTTATTGTGATAGGGATAATACAAATAGTAATGATGATATAGAAAACGCCATAGCTGATAGGTGGCTATATGAGGAAAAACCAAACACATATAAAGTTGTTATTGAGCAAAGCGAAATATCTATGTTTAAAAATGAAACACAGCAACTAAATGTATCAGTTCTAAAGGACAATCAAGCATATACACCAACAAATCCTATACTATGGACTATTCAAGATAATACTGTTGCATCTATTGACAGCACAAACACTATAACAGGGTTGAGCATGGGGAACACGCACATAATAGGTAACTATAAGGAAAAGGACACAGATTATTCAATATCTGATAGTGTAAGTGTTGAAATTAAAGAACCTGTTATTGATGTAAAAGAAATAATTGTTAATCCAGAGATAACAGCCATAAAGCAAAATAGAACAATAACAATGACAGCTAATTTATATAAGAATGGTGTTATTCAAACTGATGTTGTGAGTGCTGTTCCTAGTGGGGCAGATGCTCCTAGTTGTTATACATGGACAGCAAAAGGAAATAATACTTTTGATTTAAAGAATAATATGAGGTCAATGATACCTTTAACATTAACTTTTACTTGTGGTGATATAGTCAAAGTTATGACAGTAGAATTAAATGCAATGTTTTAAAAATTGACTTGTAATTGATTCTTTATTTATATATAATAGTTATGAAATTTATTATATTTGAATAATGATGTTCATATTGAGTTAAGATGTTCAAATAAGCTGTATAAATGTTGAAATTTCAACGATTTATTTAATAATAATGATGATGTACAGAAAGTGCATACAAATTGTGGCATTGATCTTTTTGAAGAATAATTCATAAAACAATTAATTAAGGGTTATCGTAATTTACGATAACCCTTTCAGACTGAAGACAAAGTCCGAGGGTTCACGACGAATCCGAGGACTTTTTCTTGTGCAATAAATCAATATAAACACTGAAATTTCAACACTTATTAGGGTTTTTGTGGTATAATATGAGTATAGAAAAACCAAAGGAA
>JAWRJF010000067.1:0-8343 GCA_040307645.1 Anaerovoracaceae bacterium
AACTAAAAAGGGCCCTGTTTTGTGGGCCCGGGCAGGTGCTAAAAAAAGGGCCCTGTTTCGTGGGCCCGGGCAGGTGCTAAAAGGGGCCTGTTTCTTGGGCCCGGGCAGGTGCTAAAAAGGGCCTGTTTTGTGGGCCCGGGCAGGTGCTAAAAAAGGCCCTGTTTCGTGGGCCCGAGCAGGAACTAAAAAAGGCCCACAAAACTGGGCCCTGAAAGGTGACTATTTATCTAATTCTTCTTCACTTTGTAAATATGTCTTCTTTACATATAATTGGCACGCAAAGGAACTGCTTACGTTCCATAAAATATGTCTTGGATCAGCTGGGTCATCATATTTTACCATGGTGTCACCGGCGAAAGCTTCCATGACTGCATTTTCAGTCATATCACAGAACCTATTATAGGAAGTAACCCTGTCATCAGCACCCAAAGCCAATTCAATCAGCTTGGAAACCTCTGTGATTGTATATACTGATTTTAGAACAGCAATAACAAAAAGGCTGGCAACAGCAAGCTTGTCATATTTTTTGTTAACTGGCGGATTTATAAATTTCTGCTTTACGTAATTGTTAATCATAGTCCTAGTCATAACCTTTTTCTCACCATCAGAAAGATAATCCCCAATCCAATTATCTATAAAAGACAAAACCTGGTCTAAATATAAGTCGACAGACGGGAGCTCATCCCATCTAGGTAACCTAAAGTCTTGTAGTTTCTCAATCATTTTTCCCCTCCACAAAATATTATGCAACGTTAGGATACCATAGCTGTATATATTTTGTCAACAGTTGACAAAGAGTTTCTAATGATGTAATATAGTTCCGATAACTAGATAATAAGGAGATAACAGTAAATGGAAAAATTAGAAATAATATATAAACATGTTTTGCACAGAGATATACGTCAGCTTTTGAAGTACACAGCTGAAGCTTATGCAGGTAAAAATGCATTCGTGTTAAAACATAAAGTAAAAAAAGATGTTTCCTACCAATATATAAAATACGAAGATTTTTTTCATGAGGTAAATGCACTGGGTTCAGCCCTTCTAAAAAGAGGCTATGAAAACAAAAGGATTGCCATCATCGGGAAAAACAGCTATCCTTGGGCATTGACATACTTTGCAACATTGTGCGGCCTCGGGATTACAGTTCCTCTTGATAAAGGCTTGCCAATGGACGAAGCTGAATCTTCAATAATTCGTAGCTATGCGGATATAATAGTTTTTGATAAAGATCATGCTTCAATGATCGAAGAAATTAAAGAGAGAGGAAACACAAACCTTTCACTGTACATCTGCATGGACGATTATAAAGACTATTTGACAATTGGAGAACTAAAAAAAGAAGGCATGGAGCTGCTTTCCGCAGGATATACAGATTATAAAAACTTACCTATAGACCCCGATGCACTTGCAGTTATACTTTTCACTTCAGGAACAACATCTATGTCTAAGGCAGTAATGCTTTCTCACACCAACTTAGTGACAAATACATACGACGCTATTGCCTGTGAGCCAATACTTCCTACTGATGTGAACATGGCCTTCCTGCCATATCATCATACTTTTGGAGCAACAGGCCAAATCGTAATGTTAGCTGCCGGAACATGCACTGCATACTGTGACGGTTTGAAATATCTGCAGAAAAACCTGGTAGAGTATAAAGTTTCTGTATTTGTGTGCGTTCCTCTTTTGATAGAATCCATATATAAAAAAGTTATGAAAGAAGTGGAAAAACAGGGAAAGACAAAGCTAATAAAAACTGCCATGTTTATTTCAAATGCCCTACTAAAAGTGGGAATTGACGTGAGAAGAAAATTATTTAAAAGTATATTAGACCAGCTTGGTGGGGACATCAGATTTATAATAAGTGGAGCTTCTGCCATAGACCCTGTGGCTCTTGCAGGTTTCCAGAATTTTGGTATTCTAACTGTTCAAGGATATGGACTTACTGAAACCTCCCCTATTTTGTCCGCAGAAGGACCTAAAAGTATAAGAAGAGGTTCTGTAGGTAAAGCTATGCCTCATGTAGAATTAAAAATTGACAATCCAAACAGTGATGGAATTGGAGAAGTAATGGCTAAAGGGCCAAATATAATGGCTGGGTACTATGAAAACCCTGAAGAAACTGACAAGGTCCTTGAAGATGGCTGGTTTAGAACAGGAGACCTAGGGTACCTAGATAAAGACGGATTCCTATTCCTCTGCGGAAGAGCAAAAAATGTTATCGTCTTAAAAAACGGTAAAAATGTATATCCTGAAGAACTAGAGCTGTTAATAAGTAATCTCCCTTACGTTGAAGAAAATATGGTGTTCGGAGAACCAAAGCATGACGACCCTAATGATCTTACTTTAGCACTGAAACTAGTTTATAAAGAAGATTATTTTAAAGAAAAAGATGAAAACATTTCAGTAGAATCCATCGAAAAGATAATCGAAAAAGATTTGGAAAAAATAAACGACGAACTACCTATATATAAGCAAATTCGCCGTATTGTAATTACTGATCAACCAATGATAAAAACTACCACAGGTAAAATAAAACGTTTCGAGGAAATCAAAACTTTTCAAAAGTAACATAGATGCGGTCCTTTTTTGAGCGGCCACCAATCTCAATTAGGTTTACCTTTCCCTTGCCTCTTAAGGTTATTTTGTCACCTTCAGAGATTTGAAAGTCAACCTTAGTTACTTCTAGATTGTTTACAAAAACAACACCTCGCTTTATTGCCTCCACCGACTTACTTCTAGGAAGTGAAAAGGCAGAAGAAACAATTGTATCAATCCTTAAGGATGCAACCGTATCCTTAAGGATTTTTTTATCTACTTCCGGAACAATAAGCTGGTCAATTGGTACCTCAGATATAGAAAGATCTGTTCGTCCAGCCTTAGTATAATTGAGAAGCAAAAACTCTGATATATCCTTTAATACTATTATGTCAGCGCCATCTTCTCTTACCAAAATGTCCCCTATTTTTTCTCTCTTTATTCCCAAACCAAGTACGGACCCCATGTAATCTCTATGAGTTAACTCCCTGCTTCGAGGAGTTTTCATAACCCTGATTACTGTAAGGGGCTGGCACTCCTCTAAGGTACTATATAAAGGAACACAAATAAAGATTCTTCTCTCAGCATCATCATATCCACCATAAAAAAGTGTTTCAATATCTTGAGAAAACTTATTCATTGATGTCACTAAGGCCTGCTGCCTGCCATCTAAAAAATCAGTGTGGGTTTCTATGTACTGGTTTTCACATTTTTTTATTTTTTCAGTAACCTGAGCATGTAAATAATTATCTTCTTTCATATTTATAAAGTCCAGTCTAAAAAAACCTAAATCATGATTTTATAATATCTTCTGCTAGTAAACTTACTTCTTAGAAAGTCTTGAAATTCATTACAGTTTTCAACCTGACTCTTTTTAAATAATGAGCCTTGGAACTCATTGAAATAAATCATAAAGTAATCCCTTGTTTCTATTACTCTATATAATTTTTCGTATTTCACCAAACTAGCTGTTTTCATTTTCGGACCTTCAAGGATCATCCCCTTAGGGAAAAATTTAAAAGTATTCTCCAGTTCATAATTTCCTGTTTTATCTTTTATAATTTTCTTTACGCTTTTAGCCCTAACCCTTACAAAAATAAAGAATATAAGCAACGCAAAAATTCCAAAGCCAAGTATGAAGAACTGCCATGTTTCCTGTAATCTTGCTCCACGGCCAAAACCTATTCCTCCGGCCACAGCTGCAGCCACAAAGAATAAAAACGTAATAGGTTTTTTAAAGAATGTGGATACATACATAAATTTAATATGATCTTTCTTTTCTAACTTGGATTTAATTGTGTATAATGGTTCCATTTAAAATTCACCTTTCAAGATATTTTTTTATATATATTATTAAATTAATGACGCCATATATTTTAGAGTTCTAATCATCTGGCAAACATAACTGCTTTCGTTATCATACCAGGCAACAACCCTAACTTCATAAATCTTAGTTCCGCATCTTTGAGCCAACGTCTGTGTGGCATCAAACAGAGAACCATATTCCATGCCAATTATATCACTGCTAACAAGCTCTTCTTCCGTATATCCAAAAGATTCACTTACTGCAGATTTCATTGCTGCATTAATACCTTCAACTGTAACAGTTTCACTTTCGTCCTTTAAAGTGGCATCAAGAATTGTAATTGATCCTGAAGGAACAGGAACTCTCTGTGCAGATCCGATTAACTTTCCGTCTAATTCAGGTATTACAAGACCTATAGCCTTAGCTGCACCTGTGCTGTTAGGGACAATATTAATTGCACCTGCTCTAGCCCTTCTAAAGTCATTTTTTCTGTGAGGTCCATCCAAAATCATCTGGTCCCCTGTATATGCATGAATAGTAGTCATAAAACCTGTTCTAACTTCTCTATAATCACTTAACACCTTAGCCATTGGTGCAAGACAGTTAGTTGTACATGATGCTGCAGAAACTACCCTGTCCTCTTTTTTTAGAGTTTTGTGGTTTACCCCATATACTATAGTTGGAAGGTCGTCCCCTGCAGGTGCAGATATCAAAACTTTCTTAGCTCCTGCATCTAGATGTGGCTGTGCCTTTGCTTTCCCTGCAAAAAACCCTGTGCACTCTAAAACAATGTCAACCCCCAGCTGGCCCCACGGCAATTTTGATGGATCAGCTTCTGCATAGATTCTTATGGTTTTTCCATCTACGCAAATTGAATGGTCATCGTTTTCTACAATATGACCTTTATATGAGCCCTGAACACTGTCATACTTTAAAAGGTATGCAAGCATCTCCGGTTTAGCCAAATCATTGATTGCAACAATCTCAAAAGCGCTGTCGTCAAAAATCCTTCTGAATGCCAGGCGTCCAATTCGTCCAAAACCATTAATAGCAATTTTAATACTCATCTTTAATCCTCCTAAATCTATATAAAAAATTCTTTTGCACTTTTTAGTCTATTGTAACATATTATTAACAATAAATAAATTTTTTATTTTTCAAAAAATAGGGTTGTTTTTTAAGTACATATAATATATACTAACTTTCACAAAACGAAACAAGTTTTTGTTACATAATAAAAGGGAGTAGCTGGCAGTTCTTAGTGGATGAGCTGCAGTATCTGCGTCAATACGATTATTATAGAATAATCCGCGTTTACTTTAATTAGCGAGACTTTTAGGATGGATTTTTTATTCCATCCTGAGAGTCTTTTTTATATACAGTTACTATAATAAAAAATAAAACTTTGCAAAGACTATTTACTAAAAGCGAGGAGGAAAACCAATGTTTTACAACCAAAATCCAGACGATGTTCTTTCCCAGTTAAATTCTTCCCTTACAGGTCTTACTCCTGAACAGGTTAATATTAACAAGGAAAAATACGGAGAAAATAAACTTTACGAAAAAAAGAAAAAAGGTATTCTTACAATATTCTTAGAGCAGTTTAAAGACTTACTAGTAGTAATACTTATAATAGCAGCTATTATTTCTATGGCTACAGGAAGTATCGAAAGTACCATAGTAATAATTACAGTTTTAATACTAAATGCTATTTTGGGAACAGTTCAATACGTAAAGGCCGAAAAATCCTTAGACAGTTTAAAAAGCTTATCGGCCCCAGTCGCTAAAGTCATCAGAGACGGTAAAAAACTTGAGATTTTAGCATCAGAATTAGTAGTTGGAGACATAATCAGACTAGATGCAGGCGACGTAGTACCTGGAGATGGCCGACTTATCGAGAGCCATTCTCTAAAAATCAACGAAAGTGCACTTACCGGAGAATCAGAAGGTGTCGAAAAGACAGTAGCTTCATTGACCGAAGAAAAAGTCGCTCTAGGAGACCAGTACAATATGGTATTCTCAAGTTCGCTGGTAACCTATGGCAGAGGATTAGCCGTTATCACCTCTGTTGGAGAAAAAACAGAGCTAGGCAAAATCGCAAACCTCATGTCAAACACTCAGGAGCGCAAAACTCCTTTGCAGGTAAGCATGGACAACTTCAGCAAAAAGCTTTCTATGGCAATAATCGTCATTTGCTTAATCGTCCTCGGCCTTAATATTTACAGAGGTATGGCAATATTAGATTCCCTACTATTCGCTGTTGCTCTTGCAGTTGCAGCTATCCCCGAGGCACTGTCCTCTATCATAACTATTTCTTTAGCCATAGGTACAAAGAAAATGGCTGATGAAAACGCTATAATAAAACAGCTTCGTGCCGTTGAAGGTCTTGGCTGCGTATCCATAATTTGTTCAGACAAAACAGGTACTCTCACCCAAAACAAAATGACCGTAGAAGATATTTTCTGTGATCCGGACAAAAAAGATGAATTGATGCGAGCTGCAATCCTATGTAACGATACTGCCGTTGCCGACGGTGTAAATACCGGCGACCCAACAGAAACAGCTTTGGTAGACTACTACATGAAAAACAAAGACGATTATTCAGAGGTAATGGATTCTCTTCCACGTCTCTTCGAATTGCCTTTTGACTCTGACAGAAAACTAATGAGTACAGTTCACAATATTGATGGTAAAAACTACCTTATCACAAAAGGCGCCCTTGATGTCATTTTGGACAGAATCATTAACATCTCTAAAGAAGATGAAGAGATGATAAGACAAAAAAACTTTGACTACTCTAATTCAGGCCTAAGAGTTTTGGCCTTTGCTAAAAAAGAATTAGGTGAGGCTTACGAAATAAGCTTTGACGACGAAAATGAGTTCCAGCTTATCGGTCTTATTGCAATGATGGACCCTCCTAGGGAAGAATCGGCAGGAGCCGTTGCTGACTGCATAGCCGCTGGCATCACACCAATTATGATAACCGGTGACCACAAAATAACAGCTTCTGCAATCGCACGAAAAATTGGTATCATCTCCGGCGATGAAAAAGCCATTACAGGTCCTGAGCTAGATGCAATGAGCGATGAAGAGTTAATGAAGGATCTAAAAAATATCAGGGTTTACGCTAGAGTTTCTCCTGATAACAAAATAAGAATTGTAAACGCATGGCAGTCCCTTGGCAAAATAGTTGCCATGACCGGAGACGGTGTAAATGATGCCCCTGCTCTTAAAAGCGCAGATATTGGAATAGCAATGGGCATAACTGGTACCGAAGTTGCAAAAGACTCAGCTTCCATGATACTAACCGACGACAACTTCGCTACTATTATAAAATCCGTACTAAATGGAAGAAATGTTTATGCAAATATAAAGAATGCAATAAAGTTCCTGCTTTCCGGTAATGCTGCCGGTATTTTAGTAGTGCTTTATGCAACCCTTGCCGCACTGCCAACACCTTTCACAGCAGTACACCTTTTGTTTATAAATTTAATAACTGACAGTCTGCCAGCTTTAGCTTTAAGCATGGAGCCATCTAACCCTAACCTGATCAAAGATAAGCCTAGGGAAAGCGACGAATCCATACTTACAAAACCTGTTCTCCTTGAAATTATCCTTCAAGGTATTGCAATAGGTGCAGCTACTTTAGCAGCTTTCTATATCGGACTTGAAACTTCACCATATGTTGCAATGACCATGGCCTTCGCCACTCTTTGCATGTCAAGGCTATGGCACGGTTTCAACTCTAGAGGCAAAGAATCCATATTCCACCTTGGCCTCTTTAGCAACCTTTACACTGTAGGCGCTTTCCTTGTAGGTACAGCACTTTTGTTTATAATCCTACTTGCACCATTCCTACAAAAAGCCTTTAGCATCGCAGTTTTGACCAGTACACAAATTGGCTGGATACTAGCTCTTGCTTTTGCACCTACTGTCGTAATCCAAATCGTAAAAGTAATATTCGATCTAAAAAAATAATACACACCATCATAAACCCGGGGCCATCCAATACCAGCCCCGGGTTTCTCGCCTCCTCAACTGCCCGAGGCCTTTACCTCCTCAGCCCCGGGCGGGCTGCACTTGAGGCGGGCCGGATTCTGTAGCCCCGGCCGGATTCACTTGAGACCCGGTTTGCTCGCCTCCCCAACTGACCGAGGCCGGATTCTGTAGCCCCGGCCGAATTCACTTGAGACCCGGCCGGATTCTAGTGATTTATCACAGATGAGCAATTCGGTACAAATCTGGGATAAATTTTTATCCCAAACAGCCAAAAATCTATGAAAGTGTGATAAAATATGTAATAATATGACAATATTTACAATAAAATGGAAGAGAAAAGAAGATTTTTATCCCAGATTAAACTGTACCCCATGTCAAGGACATTTTTAGTTTTGGGAATCCGTTTTTTAGGAGTGTCCCAAATTGGCTACCCTTTGTTTCAGACACCCTCAAAAATAGTCCCCATTTCCTTAGACAAACCTGCGTTAGGTACTCTT
>JAWRJF010000068.1:0-6976 GCA_040307645.1 Anaerovoracaceae bacterium
TTATTAAGATTACAGGTCCATCTTATAGGCTGAAGGATAAAATTGACCTGGTAGAAACTAAAAAAAGTACCAATAATTAATTCTAACAATCATACATTTTGAGATTCTAAAAAACATGCATTTTGGGATTGACATTTACAACTATAAGTTAATTGTATCAAAACTCCATATCTTTTAAAGAATATCATCATACAAATAGGGTTATATATCCTTAATGTACTCTCTAAAAATCTACCTTTAGAAAGCTAGGGTTATTATACTTTTCTTAATTATTCTAATTTAACTTTTAATTTTTACAACGCCCTACTTTTTTTTACATTTGGATACCCTGTAATTAAAAACATAACTATTATTGCAGCTATCATAACCACTGAAATCTTATATTGATTACAAAAAACCCTGTAGTCTGTAAAAAATTTATTAGCAATAGATATCATCAAACAGGTTAAAGCATAATTTGAGATTTTCTTTAATTTTGTAAGCGTTGTTGGTATATCTGTATAAATTTCTACATTTTTATTTAATGCAAAATCAGACCTACACAATATGAATTTTTGCGACTGCTTTAAAACTTCCCACCCTGCATCAAAAATTATTTTCTTATAATAATCATCATCAGCTTTATGTTTATATACAAAATCCATCATATAGTAGTAATTCTTTTCTTCTTTCTCAATATCATCAACTATATAAAACTTTTATATATATAAGTTCATCCTTTTCCATTTTAGAAAGGCTACGGTAAAATTAATGTGATTTATTTATGTCATGTACATGATATTTGTACTCATATCCAAAGTCAAAGGATGAACAGTAAAATGTAGTAGGGTGAATTAAATTATGAAGAGAACAAGTGAAAAATACAATTTTAAACCTTTGGGTCAAGCCATAAAGGAAGCTAGAAATGCAAAAGGAATGTCGAGAAATCAATTAGCAGATAAGATGAATATTGCCCCTCGGTATATTGCATCTATCGAGAACAGCGGACAGCACCCAAGCCTGCAAATTTTTTATGAACTTGTTACAATTTTGAATGTGTCTGTAGATCAATTCTTTTTTCCAAACAAAGAAGCAAATAAATCTACGCAACGCAGACAACTTGAAAGGCTACTTGATGAGATGGACAGCAAATATTTAACTATTATGACTGCTACTGCAAAGGGAATACAAGAGGTCAAATCAGAGGAAAGAACGGAGAATTGAACCGTTCTTTTTTTTATCTTTTATTCTCAAACAATAATAGCAAACAATAATAGCAAGCAGGGCAAGGTGGTACACACCTTGCGATTTTACATAAAATTCCCTTACGGAATTTCTGCAAAATCTGCTTGTTGGGGAGTATCCCCAATCCCCATTGAACACACAATAAATTGTGTGGCTACGCTCCCTTTGGGAGCTAAAAAATCATAAGTGAAATTATCTTTGTTTCTTGTGTTTTTCTTTTTCTTTCTCCGATATATCTTCCCCTAAAAGGCGGTCAACATTTGCCTTCGCAGTCAGTATATTTTTCATTTCTTTTTTTATAGAATGGTACTTTGCATAAGTTTTTTTCTTTTCAGAAAGCAGTTCAAAATATTCCTCTTGTAGAGCCTTTATTGTAGGTAATTTCTTATCTTCTAATTCATCAAAAGTAGCCTTTGCAGCTTTGTGTAAAAGTAAATCAGTAGTATGTTCCTCATAAAATTTCTTAGAGTATCCTGCCTTACGATAAGCTATATAAGTGTCACGGGTTTTTGAATAGTTTATTATATGAATTTTAAGATTGCCTATCTCTGCCATACGTTTCTCAGTAGCTTTAATTTGATCCGATAACTGGTTAAAATTATCCGTTACAGTTTGTGCTTTTTTCTCCAAATCCTCATAGGCAAGTAGGTTGTTTTCTGATAAAAAATTGATGGTTTGTGCCATCTGTTTTAGATTGAAAATCTTTGCCCACCGTTCATAACCAGCACCTTTTCCTGCTTGTATTTTTGCCTGTATATCTACCAAGAGATTGACAGATGTTTGTAAGTTTCCCTTTGCTTTTTTTCTATCATTAAACGGCTTTTCTCCACAAATAATAGCTTTAATTTCTTCCTCTGTATAACCTTCTCCAAGGGAACGTAAACGAATAAATTTCTTTTGTTCTTTGCTCTTAAAAGCAAGATGTTTTCCCTGTTTAATAGAATAATCTGCCTCTTCCATTTGCAATAAAAATGCATCAAAATCTATAGGCTTTTTTGAAAGTATTTCATCTATAGTATTACGCAATTTTTGTGAATGAGTAACAGGCTTTTTATCTCCAAGCCATTTACCATAATGATTTTTCCCACGCTTTGGATTTTCAATAATTGATAGTCCATTTTCAAGACAAATCCGGTCAGATATTTTACGTACAGCTTTGCCTGAACCCAAGAAATCTCTGAACTTTTTTGTGCAGTCTAAAGATGTGGAATTGAATATAATATGGTTATGAATATGAGATTTGTCTATATGAGTAGCTACAATAAATCCATGACTTCCTTTGGTAAATTTTAAGGCTAATTCATAACCAATTTTATTGGCAAGCTCTGGTGTAACTTCACCTGGCTTAAAAGACTGCCGTATTTGATAAGCTATTACATCATTTGCTTGTTTTCTACCTGTAATATCAGAGTAGATTCGTTTGGATAAAAGAAATTCTCCCAGTACTGTTTTAGGGTCGCATTCATAGGAACTAACGTATTCACCATCATTGGTTTTATCAGGGTTTAATGCATACTCTATACGGTCTGCAAGGCAGCTGGCAATAGACCTTCCTTTATTACGATGCATGGAAATTAAGCGAGTTGTTGCCATTTGAATACACCTCCTCGTATAATATAGTTACAGTTTAATTACTGTATATTCTTTTCTATCTCACTAATCTTGTGAGATAATTGTTGTACAGATAGAGGTCGTAGTTCACCTCCTTGAAGCTAAGTCTTCCTCAAAAAGGGTTGCGCCTCTTCTTTACATCTAATATGCGAATGAGCTGGATAGTACCTGGTTACTGTATATCTAACGAGGTTGTATTATGTAAAGTAGAGAGGTCTAGACTTTATCTGTTAATATTCTAAAAGCAGGTGATTTTATGTTTTATGTTGGTATTGATATTGCTAAGAAAAATCACGAGGCTTCTATTATTGATTCTAATGGTAAGCTTCTTGATAAAAGTATCTCTTTTTCAAATTCTCAAGCTGGATCTTTTAAATTAATTTCTTTACTTGAGAAATATAATATTTCTACTTCCAATGTTGTTATTGGAATGGAAGCCACTGGTCATTATTGGCTTAGTCTTTATTCTTATCTTTTGGATTTAGAATACACTGTCTATGTCATTAATCCCATACAATCTGATGCCTTTAGAAAGATGTATATCAGACAAACTAAAAATGATTCTAAAGATTCTTTTGTAATCGCTCAAATTATGCGATTTGGCGAGTTTTCCACGACATCTTTAGCTAATGACGATATTATGTCTTTACGTCAATTATCTAGATACCGCCTAGCTTTGGTTGATGAATGTTCAGATTGGAAACGTAAATGCATTGCTATTCTTGATCAAGTTTTTCCAGAATACTCTAAACTATTTTCAGACACTTTTGGTGTAACTTCCAAGGAACTACTGGCTAAATACCCTACTCCTGAAGATATGTTGTCTGTGGATACACAGACACTAACTGAGCTTTTGTCTAAATCTAGTAGGGGTCGTTTTGGAGCTCTAAAAGCTGTTGAAATTAAAGAGTCTGCTAAGAATACTTTCGGTATTAGCTTAGCTAGAAATGCATTTGCTTTTCAAATAAAGCAAATCATTGCCCAAATTGATTTTATCGAAGATCAATTGGACGAACTTGAAATTGAAATTGCTACTCTTCTTCACCAGACAAATGATGTAATTACATCCATTATCGGTATAGGCGATATTCTAGGTGCGATTATAATTAGTGAAATAGGCGATATTTCACGCTTTGAATCCGCATCTCAGCTAGTCGCATATGCTGGCTTAGACTCAAGTGTTAAGCAATCTGGTGATTTTATTGGGACCAAAACTAAAATTTCCAAACGTGGTTCTCCTTATCTTCGTAGAGCAATTTGGCTAGCTGCTACAGTTGCAGCTTTTAAGGATCCTGCATTATCCGTATATTATCAATCACTTAGATTGCGTGGTAAACATCATCTTACTGCCATTGGTGCTGTATCCAGAAAAATGACTAACATAATATTTGCTGTGCTTAAGAATGATAAACCATACGTGCCTAATATCAAATAATCCATTTTATCTATTATTTAGCCTGAAAAACTCCTTAGGCTTATTTGTTTTGCCTAATTTTACTTGAAAATTTGTGATAGGTTCTGTCAAGGACTCTTTCCCCTTGACAGGTTCTAGCCTAAATTTTATAATCTCAAAGGCAAAATAAATTCAAAATTATTATTGACTTTTAATAGCTGGTCTTTAAGACATGAAAAAGAGCTACCATATGGCAACTCTTATATGATAAGATATGTAATTATTCTATCAAATTTAATTTTACTTTTTATTCTCCAATAATGCCTTTGACAATTTTCAAATCTACAAACTGATTTTTTATCTTATTCATTTCACTAAATTTATTGTCCCATCTCGACCTAATTTGGGATTGACTTAAAACTTCATCTAAATCATAATCATTAAAATATATCAACCGAGTATCAGTATAGTATTTGCGACAATAATGAGAGAACAAAGAAATTATAGCTTCCTTACATTCTTCTGGTTGAAAATCAGGATCATATTCCTTAAGAATTTGTTTCAAATCAACATCTAAATAGCGTAGATCTTGTGGATAGTCATAATACACGATTTCTCCTTGATATTCAATGGGAACAGGCTTAACTTCAATATTATTTTTTTCTAATACATACTCAAAATAAGAAAATAAAATAGTAGCATTTACATCAATTGTCCTATAATTGCTTATTTCTTTATAAGATGAGATTAATTGTGCCAATAGCCTTTTCTCTTTTTTATTCATATACTTTGCGCAATAATCTTTTGATAAATCACATAAAATGTTATAGTTTTTTATAGAGTATTCCTCTTCTAATAATCTAATAACGGGAAAAATTATTGTCATTTGTAGATTGTTTCTATTTGCTTTATGATAATAAATTGTAGAAATAATCCATGAAATAACTCCAGACAAAATTATTGAAACAACTGTAACCCAATTGTCTATAAACCATATACCAAGGTATTCCACAAATATTCTAATATTTTCTATAACTGCTGTCATTTATTAGTACCTCCAAGAATTTCTGTTAATTTATTACATCTAATTATATCCTCACACCTCTAAAACATCAAAAGAAAAATAGCAGAAGTTCCATCAAAAAACAAGGGTCGAGATAAACGGCTACGCCGCCCTTGCTTTCCGCTGGAACTTCTGCTGTGTGTCAATTAAGGGAGAAAGCCTTAGAATGCTTTCGCCCTTATTCCATTTCCTTTAAACTGATTTCAGCAAATTATTTAATCCCTCTATCTTTCCTATCAGCCATGCTGCAAACATTGGGATACCATAGGGACTTACCAAGTAGGCGAGTACAATAGCATATATACCGTCTTTGGTTTCCCTAAGAAGAATAATACTCCCAAGTCCTAAGACGAAAAATATCATTGCAACTATGGAAAGCAACATTGAACTGAAAATAGTAAGAAATTCGCAGATGCTCAGAAGTATGGTCAATATAAGAGTAACGGGGAACAGCAATATTTTAAGCAGTATTCGCATATAAAGTCCTCCTTTTTCCGTTCATTGTATATAGGGAGAGCATATCAAAGGTAGCGAAAATTGTCCATGATATAAATGTTAAATTATTGTAGAAAGTCGGGCTAATATTTCATCGGCTGTATCCCAAAGTTTGTTGTAGCTTTCTCTTAGTGCTTCTATATCCTCAATATAAATATTACCTGTCTGATGAACACGCTTTGTAAGTTGATTTAGGCTGTTACTGGTACGGCGAAGCAAAGTGACAAGCTCTCTAATATCCGTTAAATCAAGATGAATAACATAGCCATCTATAGCCATTTTACGGAGATAGACTCCCATATTCTTTGTACCAAGCTGATCCATTTTTTCATCTATTAGACTGCGTTCACGTTCCGTTACCATGAAGTGTAGCTGAACATTTCTTTTTCTATTTGCCATTATCTCACCTCCAAATACTTACCTGGCTTTTCCTTTACTTCTCTGCCTATATGTGTAGACTGCTTTAAACTATCTAATACGGAAGAACGTTCAGGTTTAGAAGTCCTTTTAGCAATCTGCTCCTGTGGTACGGATACACCTGTACTCATATTTAATTCAGTATCAAGAACGGTAAGGCGAGAGATTTTATCCTTTAATTCCTGCTCTTGAGGGAATGGCTTACCAATCTCTGATTTTGCTGCATCTTGCTGTTTATAGAGATTATCAAGTTGATCCATAACTACCTTTAATCTGTTCGGCATATTAGCAAGGGCATTATCTATACGGGTAAGATTTCCTCTTGCATCCTTTCCTAATTTTACTGTATGGCTCATTGCTCCCTTTAGGTTAAGTTGAAATTCATTAAAAAATCCATCATAAAATAGGTACATAGTAAAGCCTCGATAACTACCGATTTCCATTGGTTCTTTGCCTTTTATTTCTTTACAGCTTTCAAGCAAGGCAGCTCCAGCCTTATCCTTATCTACAAAGGTAGTGCCTTTAATCATCATGGGTAAAAATTCTCCTTCAGCAGGGATATTTTCGGAAAGGGTCTTTAAATCCTGTTCAAATCCCTTGATATATCCCTTATTCTTTTCAATGTTTTCAGGAAAGTATTTTAGTAGATTATCTTCCAAACGGTACTGATTACTTTGATGATTGGCTTTTAAAAGCTTTAATTTTGACACATCAATATCCAAATCCATCTTTTCCTTGATTTTTGGATTACCTGCACATAGAGCCTTGATTTC
>JAWRJF010000069.1:0-6988 GCA_040307645.1 Anaerovoracaceae bacterium
TGGTTTAATAATATCTCCGTATTCAATTGTTTTCCCATAACGGTGATATGATAAAAGGTCATATACTCTTCGATCAATATGTTTAACATCTATGCAATCAATTTTCTCAGGCATCAAATTAAATATATCGGCCGGAAAATCACTATCATAGAATGCACCAACTTGCTCTAATTTATATATTAAGGATTCATCTCCCATATCTATATAACTCGCAAGTAGATGTCTAATTCCCTTTTCGCTTTGGTTCATAACTTTTCTAATTATGCCAATCGACTCAAATTCATCCAAATATCCAAATTTCTCGAACACTCTCAACGCAACATCTAGGGTATACACGCTGTAATCTTTTCGGTTATAGTACATAGCCCATACTCTATTAACTGAATAAATATCAATCTGCATGTTTTCATGATTTGCTAACCTTATAAATGATTTTGCATGCTCTGCTGCATCAAAAGAACCGTTTGAAGCACTTTCCCTTATTAATTCTTCTAGAGTTTTCCCATAAAATATATTCTTCTCTTTTATTCTGCCTAATTCAAAGAGTTGGTAATTAACTGACGACAATATCCTGGTCGACCATCTACCCTCAATGTCATATTTTTCAACAATACTCCTTAATTGATTTATTGCCAGTTCCTTATCGTTATTGAAGTACTCATCTAAGATTCTAAAATAAAAATCTTTTTGGTCTTGATTTACCCAGACTCTAACCATATGTCTGATTAAAATATCCTGTTTATCAAATTGATATAAGTCATTATCTTCCAACTTTTGTAATGTTTCCTTATAATTCGGTATCATTTCTCGCTTTTCAAAGAAAAATTTTTCATCATACAACGTCTCATATAAATTATCTAATTTGTTAGAACCATACATACTATCCGCTAAATACTTCTGATAGGATGCTTCGTCTTCCAGTTTCAAAAGGGTATAAGTTCTCCACATAATACCAGAGCTAAACAGTTCATCCTGAATAATGAAGTGATCATTCATATATACAAGTATCTGGTATACTAATCCATCATATCCAATTAACTCATTGCGGTTAGCCATTTGATAAATCAACGCAAACGAATAATAATGATATAGATCTAATACTCCTTCTCGTTGTTCTAGTAACTTTTGAAGTTGACCATAAAACGAGGTTATTGAATTGAAATCTAATGTTCTTTTGAGCAATGCTGAAAAATTATCAATTTGACTATAAATCAGAAGTATTTCTCTATAGAAATCTTCGCTTAGTTCAAATGAAGATAGTCTAGACATGAAATTGATATTTCCACTCAATAAGCTGTTCTGTACGAACTTATTGACTTTGCTTTCTACTTCTGGATAACTAATGATTTGATGTCTAAGGTATGTGTTAAAACTATCATGAATTAAAGAAATCCTATTCAATGTTCTTTTGAACAAGTATGGATATGCTTTAATAAAATCCATTATCGCATCTATCATAAAGGATTCTTCAAGGATAGTGGTAAGTTCGGATTCTGTATAGAAACTATTATTTGTTGCAAAGATTGTTAATAATGATTTTGTGTGAATGTTTTCAAGTAATATGTCATAATAATGGAATAGGTTGTCAACTCCTGGAGCGATGTTGATTTCCTTATATATGAGAAAGTGTTCAGCAATAAAATATGTTATTATCGGATAACCATCTGTTACTTCAAATATTTGCTTAGTAACCTTATAATCACAGATGTTGTGAGCCATTGCCAAATATAATGCTGTTTCATCAAAGTTCCAATTTATTAATTCCACAGACTCCCACTGAACATTAGCTTTAAGTGGTCTAGACAAAACAACGGTACGAGTTTCTTTCAATAGATCAATAAATTCAATGAACAATTGAAGTTCTTTTTGATTATAATTTTCAACATGATCTAATCCATCGATAATCATTATCTTTTCTTGAGAGATAATCTCTTCAATTAACTCTTCTTGAGTATAGCTCTTTGGAGAATTAAAAACTGCAAGAGCCACATCATCTAAAAAAGCATCAAATTGCAGTCGTTTCATAAGCCTTTCATCTTGAGGGCCAGTCCAAAATCTATACACTATAGCATCGTTATACTTTTGAATCAGTTCTTCAACATAGTGACTTTTTCCTACGCCGGGTTTACCATATATCCATAGAATTCCCTTTTTAACTCTATCTATAGGTTTTCTAATTAAGACTGTTTTTTCGCTTAAGTCCAATGACATTCTAATGACTTTAGGAAGCTCTTCTTCATTAATCTCAAAACGAGAGGAACTTATAAGAGAAAAAGCGAATTGAATTATCTGAATCTCTCTGCTTTCAGTACTAAACATCTCATCAAGTAGTTCTTGTACTTTGTTTGGGGTAAGAGGAATAATCACAATTCCATCTATTATTGTTGACGGAAAGCCCATGAACTCTGAATCCGTATGAATTTGATCTGTATTGATTATTAAAACATTATTCTCTTTTTGACTATAGTTATTTGAGTTTCCTTTGATTCGTACACTATCACCGTTTATTACAATATCATCTAATTTAGTATTAGGGTAGTTTTTAACTTGAATTCTGTAACTCTCATTTGCTTCTATATATAAATCATCAAAATTTCCATCCGTAATCGCTTCTGATTCAATCTTCTTAATGACTCTATCAGAATCCATTTTTGCTAGAAATAGCGTAAATATGTAGTGTTGAATTGTATAGCCTTTTAATGCGTTCCGTGCAACTTTTCCCATGGCTTCCCTCCTCCCTTATCAACAAATATTCTGACACTTCTATCTAGTAATAAAACGGACACCACTTCTTAAAATGCCCGTTTGGATTCAATACTCGTTTTGTCGATGGTACAAATATAGTTTATCACAGCACTCCTTAATCACTACATCAGTTTCATGACTGTCACAGCAACTCCGGATTCATCCCATCAACTCTCATATGAATCATCACTTCAAAGCCCAACACAGCAACTAACCTTTATAACCATACCAGTCTACCCCACCCTGCTTGCCTTGGTTACAGTCCATTATCAAATGTTAGAATGTTAGTACCAGGTGCTGATGTGAATGATAAACTAAAGTAGTCCAACGGCCTATTTTACTTGACCGATTGCAATCGATGATCCTAAAATGTAAGATCGTCCAGACTCATTAGGTCTACTATGGCTTACTTGAACAGATTGTAGTTGAAGCCTATTCACTAAAATCCTCAGCAAGTTTATCACCTTAATCACGATCCCAACCAGCTAACCTTTATACTTATATGAGGCTCTTCTCTTTAGATGTTAATGGGTGGAGAAACCAATAGCTTAATGTACGGTACTGGAATCTAATGGATTTTATTCATCATATGCTGCTACTCACCGATTCCTATTGTTTCCCCATATAAGACTTTATAATATTTTTCTTTATGCACAGCATACTTTGGATCTTTTTCAATCTTTTCTTCAAAGTACTTCCCTGATGAATATAGTAGATCTTCTAACTCAGGTATACCCATAATTCTATTTTTAATTTCCTTGTACTGATCTATATCCGACTTACACAAACCAAAAAGATCTTTCTTAAATTTGAAGCAAATTTCATATAGTTCATTACGACAGAATCACTTTGCGTCGTCTTACAGTGTTCAACTAAAATATACTTCACAAGTCTTGAATTTCTTTTTAGACGGCTATCTTTAGTTGAATATCTAAATGATTGATTGGTAAAAAATATCGAATCAAAATTATCTTTATTTATAAATTCTGAAATTCTCAGGAAAAATTCATTCATTATAAACTTAAAATCGATTTCTGATTTTGAATGATACAACTCATATGCTGCATCACTCATCATTTTATCAATTCTATTACTAGTTTGTTGAGTAGCATTGAAAATAAAAATATTCCTTAGGTTCAGACTCGAGAAAAAATCTATAAATCTTTTCCTCTTGCATAATTACATCCCATCCTTACCCAAGCAGCACTTCTTATATTTCTTCCCACTTCCACAAGGGCATGGATCATTCCTACCGACCTTTTCTTTCTTAATACTCTGACCAAACTTAAATGGTTTATCAGACAATGCCCTTATATGTGGCTTCTCGTACTTTTCAAATATCTCATTTGGTGTATGCCCGTTATTCTCCCAAATTCTTGTGTTGTTTGCAAGTTCTATAACAAGTTGCAGTACCTCGTTTACCTGCTTCTCATCTTTAAAGGAAACATTTCTAACATTAAATAAGTCAAATACATCTCTTGGAGAGAAATCGTGTGCACAATAACCCTGTATGTCTTCAACAAGCATTTCAGCCTTTGATTTATTCCCATCAAGCAAGTGTTCAGTTACATACTTAAGTAGATTCTCATACTCCTTATTAATTTCGAAGTAATTATCATCTTTGTATTTAAGAAGCTCATCTTGACTTGGTATATAAAATGCTTTACCTGAACGCTTTCTCAACTCCTCATCAAATTCACAAAACTCCATAATAGTTTCATGGACGAAGTAATCATTAAAAACCACAACAAAATTCTCATCAAGTTCTACAAAGTCAATACCTATGTCATCTGCTCTTAATCTTACTGTGTCAATCTCTTCTATATTATCTTCATTTTGCATATTATAAATCTCTACAACCTTATCTTTATGGACCAAGCCATATAGATGAGTAAGAGAAATAATATAGTCGGTTATTTTATTCATTGTATCGCTCCTTTTATTAAATCCCGGTTTGCTATGATTTTTGGTATCTTATCTGATAGATTTTTCTTGTTAATACTCATCACTTCCTTTTTAATAATACAGCTTTTACTAAGCACTCTACTCCTACACCAAAACCAATCCAATAAAAGCTTGCCTCTAGTTTTTGATTTATTAATTCTTGTTGTTTTATCTTGTGATCTTTTGAAAATTGAACTGTCCCAGTTATTTTGTCATATTTTAAGATATCTTTATTTAATATCAATTCTAAAGAATAATCAGATAAAGTTTCAGCCCAATTTAAAAAATCTATTAATATCCCAATAGTAATCTCCTGTCTTATTTTAGTAATTTAATATTGATAATCTAATAATGCTAATTCTAAAAATCACAGATAGAACACAAATCCTAGAATTCTATGTAAATAAGTAATTATGCTGTCCTGGGAATATAATGCCAGTATTATTTTAATGTAAATCTCTACTTATTCATTGCTAAAGTTAAAATGCCTTAGTCATCTATTTTTCTTGAGTAAAACCATCAAGTTTATAGAGTTGAGTGCTTTTTCTTATCAAATAAAATGGATAACTCCGCATACTCATCTTGCATCCATGCAGCGAATTGATTAATTGATACCTTACTGTTTACGAAGAACCGGTAAAATTGCTCCGCCTCTTCTACTCTATCAAGACATACTAAAAAGTGAGCAATGTGCAAACTAAACTCCAATTTTATCGGATGATTCTGCCATTTATGATACTCGGTAATAATGGTTCCAATGTGTTTTTCGATTTTATCTCGATTCAATGGAACAATTCTCACATGTGGATTGAAACCAACCTGGAAATAGCTTAAATGAATGCCATCTTGCAATAGCTCCGGAGGTGGGGGTAACGGAATGCCCTCCAAGAACCTCTGATAAGTTATTGGCGGCTGATATGGATTTAACATCAACAGTACATTATTTGAGTTAGCACATTCATCGATATATATAAACAGGACATTAGTTGCAGTGATATGGAGCCCCGCATCAAGCAGGGTTTTATAGAGATCTAGATATATGGACTCATTATTATCTATGTGATTTTCCCTGTCAAGCAATTTCAGTATTCCTAGCTTATCAAGCGTGTATTGATGATATGAATAAATTTCATGGCTATCAAGTGAACCAATAAGGGAATTAATATCATCAATTCCCTGAGTCCTGTAATACTCATATATTCTACCCAACAGGCTCTTGAACGGTTCTTGTCCTTTAACATATCTAAACTCTTCCTGTTCTAGTATACCACTAAACTCTTTAAATACAGCCAACTTTTCTTTTTGTGGCAATGTGAAATATGAATCCATACTACTTTCTATTTCTGGCACAAACCAGTCATACTTGAACTTACCGTTCATCACCATTCTGAAAGTTGATGCTTGAAATAGTGCTTTTGATTTCGAATCGAGCTTAAAAACAAGATTATAGTACCCGTCTTTTATTGCCTTGAACTCATTTTTTGCATTTCTAATCTGTCTATAATAGATAATCTCACAGTTGTTATATTGAATTAGATTATCTACAGAAGTCATATCTAAATGGTTCTTATATTCATTAAAATAGTATTGGACTGCATTTGGATCGATTAATGTAGCATTAGCAATAACGTTTAACGCAAGTAAGTGCAAAAGGTGAGAATTAATTGATGTGTCAATAGTAAGCTCTTTGAAGGCTTGTTTGTAATAGTGATAGGCTTCCGTCTTGTTCCCACGCATCAACTGAATTCTTCCAAAATCATTTAATACACTCGCTCTCTGTTCATGAGATGCATCTATTCTATCAAGTTTAGCTTTTGATGTTTCCATCATTGAAAATGCAGCATCAAGATCACCATGTTGCTCTTCAATTAAAGCTTTCATCCCCCAGAGGCTAGGGTCCTGAGATTTGTACAAGTCACTTTCAAGTAGACAAAGCACTTCCTTTAGTGCAGCCAGATCTCCCATTTCATATAGTAAACGTGCCTTTTCTCCAAGAAAATCTTCCTGTTCTTTTTTATAAAGAAGTTTATCAGATACAGACGTAATACCATAAAAGCCTTCTTTATTCTTTCCAACTGCAGCGTAGTATTGTGATTGAAGCCGAAAAAATCGAATTTTGTCAATAGAATCAATTAAATACCCGTGCTTTGATTCGAAAAAATCCCTGCTTTCCAGTGCATATCCAGCATCTATTTTTTTCTGATAGTGTTTTAATTTGATTCCTGCTAGACCTACAGGTTTCTTAATACCTATAATGCAAAGAATATAGTAAAATACGTTCAAGATAGATAGTATTAGA
>JAWRJF010000070.1:0-42713 GCA_040307645.1 Anaerovoracaceae bacterium
CATAATGCATACCTCCGTTCTGTTGGGTTTAGTCACTATAATTGTAACTGAGATTGCACTTATGCTCAATTTTTTTATACTAAAAAATGCTGGTGAAGGTGAAAATTAATTTCACCACCCCAACATTTATTATAGAGCCTGAATTTTTTTATTAAAAACAGGTACCTTTTTATGTAAAAATATGATACTGTAAGATATGAAGGATTTTGTAGATGCAGGAGAATTAAGATATATGACAGACTTAAACGAAAATAAATACTTTTATAAAAAAATGTTAGCCATAGGTATTCCGGTTGTATTCCAAAATTTAATTAGCATGGGTTTAAATCTTATTGACACCTTAATGATAGGAATGCTTGGTGAAGAGCAGATTGCAGCTGTAGGTGCAGCTAATCAGGTATATTTTATATTTACTGTGTCGTTATTTGGTCTTTATAGTGGTGCAGCGGTTCATACAGCCCAGTATTGGGGGGCTAAAAACATGGAGGGTATAAAAAAACTCTTAGGAATTGACTATTTTGTAGGGTTTTTGCTGGCAGCCATAACAACGTTAGTGGCTTTTTTCTTTGCACCAGAGATAATTTCATTATTTTCAAAAGAACCTTCAGTAATACAGTATGGTGTAGATTATATAAGGATAGCCTGTTTTTCATATGTTGTAGCTGGAATATCATTTTCAGTTGCATATAACTCCAGAGCAATTCAGGACCTTAAAATACCTACTATAATTAATGCAGCTGCATTATGTATAAATGCAATATTAAACTATATTTTGATTTTTGGTAAGTTAGGCTTTCCGGAGTTAGGAGTAAAAGGAGCGGCAATTGCAACTCTAATTGCTAGATGCATAGAAATGATCGCATTGTTAGTATTTGTTTATGGCCAGAAAAATCATCCCTTCAGAGCAAAACCAAAGGAACTTTTTGAATTTGGAAAAGATTTATTTATTAGAGTAATGAAAACGGCAGTCCCAGTAGTGTTTACAGAATGCAGCTGGTCATTATCCGTGGCCTTAACCTTTGCAGCATATGGGAAATTAGGCACTGCGGCACTAGCTGTTATACAAGTAGCTAATGTAATAACAGAGCTTTTACAATCTCTATACTTTGGAGTAGGAAATGCAACGGCTATGATAATTGGCGAAACATTAGGCCAAGGTGATAAAGAAAGGGCCTATAATTATGGTAAGAAAGCCTTAAATATAACTAAGATATTAAACGTTTTTATAACTATTGTACTGTTACTAATAAGTAAGCCCGTTGCAAATATATATAATTTTAACGAAGAGACAACCCACTTACTGGTATTAGCGCTTTGTACAATGGCAATTTTGATCACGCCTAAGATGATAGCATACATGTACATAGTAGGTCTTTTAAGATCGGGAGGGGATACGGTTTTCTGTATGAAATTAGAATTAATTTGTAATCTATTAATTCAGGTCCCTTTAGCATATTTTGCTGTATTAGTTTTAAAAGTAAGCCTTCCTGTTGCTATGATTATAGTTGAAACAGGAAGCTTAATCAGAATGTTGGTTTGTATCCCGCGATTTAGTAGTCGAAAGTGGATTAATATTGTTACCTAAAGGGTATCTAAAACACCTTTAATCCTCTTCCATGGGAAACCTACAACAGTATCAAAATCACCGACATAATGATCTATATATTGGCTAAAAATACCTTGTATTGCATATGCACCAGCTTTATCATAAGGTTCGTCAGTATCTAAGTAAGCATTTAGTTGATTATCTGTATAGTCCTTACAGAAGACTTGAGTCTTATCATAAAAAACATTTTTATAATATTGACCGGCTATTAATATTGCTACCCCTGTAGCAACATAATGGTCGGTATTTTTAATTTTTGTAAGCATTTTATATGCGTCTTCTCTGTTAGAAGGTTTGCCCATGATTGCATCCTTGTAAACAATCGTGTCAGCAGCTATGATAACGGAGCCTATGTTGTGTTTTTGATTTTTACAGATAAAGTCCTCAACAGCCATAGCTTTTTTTAAGGCTAGATACATTACTGCATCTGTTGGCAAAATATGGGGAGGAAGACTTTCGTCAATATCTGCAGGTATTATTATTGGTTGAAATCCATTTTTTTTCATCATTTCAATTCTGCGAGGCGATGAAGAAGCCAAAATAATTTTTTTCATATATAATCTCCTTTTGTTAATAATTATTATGTCATAAATTTTTGAATTTGGAAATACTAAAAAGGTACTTACTTTGCAGGAGGAAGAAAAAAATGAGCGATGTAACAAAAAAAGAAAAGGAACAAAAAAAAAATATTGCTAAAGCATATAGCAAATATTCTAATCAGTTTACACCAAAACCAAAGTATTTTACTAACTGTTTAAAAGCATTTATAGTAGGTGGTCTTATATGCACAGCAGGATTATTTCTTCAAAACATATTAATAAAAAGAGGTCTAGATCAAAAAAGTGCAACAACTTATGTTACAGTTACATTAATTGTAGTTGCCCAATTGTTAACAGGATTTGGTGTTTTTGATACTATAGCCAAGGTTGCAGGAGCTGGGGTTATAGTACCAATAACTGGATTTGCAAATTCAATGGTGGCCCCGGCAATTGAATATAAAAAAGAAGGTCTAGTTTTAGGTGTAGGTGCAAAATTGTTCAGTATTGCAGGCCCGGTTTTAGTATGTGGTATAAGTACGGCTACTGTAGTAGGAATTATTTATTGGGTAATAGGATTATTTTAGGAGGTTGTTTAGTGGATAAAAAGTTAGGTGCACAGACGTATAAATTTAATGACGGCCCTTACATTATTGGATCATCTGCCGTAGTTGGTAAAAAGGAGGGGGCAGGTCCATTAGCAAAATGGTTTGATAAAATATTGGAAGATGATATGTATGGAGAAAAGACATGGGAAAAAGCAGAGAGCAAGATGTTAAAAGAAGCCATGCTTCATGGTTTACAAAAATCCGGCAAGCTAAAAGAAGACATAGACCTTGTACTTTCAGGAGACTTAATAAATCAGCTTATGAGTTCGTCTTTTATGGCAAGGGATTTACATCTACCTTTCCTAGGACTTTATGGGGCATGCTCTACAATGGCAGAATCCTTACTCCTTGGGTCCATGCTGATAGATGGTAATTTTGCCAGCAACATAATTGTCGGAGCATCAAGCCATTTTTGTACTGCTGAAAGACAGTTTAGAATGCCACTTGAGCACGGCAATCAAAGGCCACCTTCGGCACAGTGGACGGCTACAGCTGCAGGTGCCATGGTTATATCTGAAAATAGTAAGGAGACTACTAATGTAGGAATAATAGATGGAGAAAGTGAAATAGTAAACCCTAAAAATGTAAGAGTTACGTGTGGAACGGTTGGTAAGGTAATAGATGCTGGAGTAAAAGATGCAAATCAGATGGGAAGTGCTATGGCACCAGCGGCTGTGGATACAATTTTGAACCATTTACAAGACACAGGCAGGCAGCTGGATTATTACGATTTGATTTTAACTGGTGACTTAGGATATATAGGCAAAGATATTGCTGCAGACCTTATGATTGATGCTGGGCTTAATAGAAATACAGTAGTTGAAAAGTATGACGATTGTGGGACCATGTTATTTAGAAAAGAGGAACAGGACGTTCACGGAGGAGCTAGTGGTTGTGGGTGTTCTGGTGCTGTTTTTTCAGGTAACATATATAAGCGGCTTCAAAAAGGTGAATTTCAAAGGGTATTGCTTTTATCTACAGGTGCCCTGCTCTCCACAATTAGTCCTTTTCAAGGAGAGAGTATACCAGGGATTGCACATGCGGTAGTATTAGAGACGTGTTAAGAAAGGAGTGTTTTTATGGATTATCTATATGCATTTTTAGTCGGCGGTGTGATCTGTGTAATAGGACAGATTTTAATGGATACTACGAAACTTACCACGCCGAGAATATTAGTTATCTTTGTAGTAACAGGTGTTATACTTGGGAGCTTGCAAGTATATGAGCCGCTAGTGAAATTTGCTAACCAAGGTGCAACTGTCCCTTTACCAGGGTTTGGATTTGCCCTAGCAAAGGGTGCCATTGCCGGAGCAAAAAAAAGTTTCCTTGGGGCAATTACAGGTGCCGTCAAGGAAACTGCTACAGGAGTGGCCGTTTCAATAGCCTTCGGATATATTGTGGCTTTACTTTTTAACCCAAAATCTCCTAGATAATTACTTGTCTTTAACTAATTTAGTAGATTTGTTTCTATATTCCTTAGGAGTCATTTTACATTTTCTTTTGAAGACCTTAGTGAAATAGCTCTGGTCTTCAAACCCTGTTGCAAGAGAAATATCAATAATACTAAGGTTAGTTTCTGTAAGGAGTTCACAGGCATAGTTAACCTTTACTGAATTTAGATATTCTGTAAAAGTGGTCCCCATTTCTTGCTTGAAAAGTGTAGAAAAATACGAGGGGTTAACATGTAAGTTATCTTCAATATCTTTAAGAGTTATTTTTTCTTTATAATTTTTGTTTATGTATTGTAGAGCTTTAGCAACAATTAGGGAATTACCACTATAAATAGATGATAGCATGTTTTTGGTGATTTTTTCTACAAGGGTAACTGAAACTGATACGATAGATGCAAAGTCTTTAGTATCGCTGAGCTTTATAATTACATCTAAATCTGCATCTAGTATTTCATTTAAGTTCTTTTGCTTTTCTGTTGCCATTCTTATAATAATTGCAAATATCCACAATACCTTAGCTTTAATTGCACTTATATCTCCGGCTTCTAGTACGGAAATTTTTGTTAAAAGCTCTTTAATATGTTTTTTTGCGGCTTCGACTTCACCATCAACAACATTTTTAATAAGAGTATTTTCTAAGTTATAAGGATAATCCATTTCCTTATGTTCTTTTTTATATCTTTGAATATCCGAATTTATCTTAGTTTGTTCTTTGTATTGACTTCTTAGCAAAGTATAATCATTTCTGTCATTAACTGAAGTAATTACACAATTATAGAATAGTAGTGCAAGCTGAGATACTTGATTTGGATGGTACACAGGCATTTTATTTGCAAACATTTTTGCAAGGAAATAAATATCATCACCAAGTTCGTTCATAGCTGAAAATTTATTAGTAGTACTTTCCCTTAGTTCACCCATTATAATAGGACCTGCAATGAAATAACCAACACATTCACTATCGATAATAAGCGAAATAGCAATATTTGCAAGTCCTGCTCTGCACAAAAATATGTATGGTTCACCTAATCTAGAGGCAAATTGACATGCTGAAGATAAATTTGTCTGACAAATTCCGTCAGGCTCATTATATATTTTAAACAGATTGCAAATTTTTTCTTCCTTGTTGAATTCTCTCAGTATTTCATTTTCATTGCTAAAGAATGTTACGGGAATACCTGATATATCTGAAAAACTGCCAATTGATTCAATCAAGTAGTCAGAAAGTTCCGTAGGATCTGGCTTAGTTAAATTTGGTATTACAAAATTTTTCATGAAATTATCTCACCTCCTAAGTGGAAATATTTATAAGTTTTATGAAAATTTTCACTTGCATTATATTATAAATAATAAGATAATACAAGAATAAAGTAAAATATATTTTAGTAATTTTATTAGATAAAGAAAATACAAGAAAGGGAAAATATAATGAATAATGGCAATTTATCTGAAAAAGAAATAATAAAAGCTTTAAATGATACTCAGTTTTTTTCTTCACTTCCTCCATATCATAAGCTTCAGGTTATGATTATAGATATAATAAAAAATCAAAGCATTAAGAAGAGTAATTTCCAGTGTTGGCAAGACTGTAACGATGAAAATCAAGGGATAAAAGATGAGGAACGTATAGATGAGATACTGAAAATTCTCCAGCTAAAAAATCCTTCTAAAACCTTATCGATATTATATTCCACAGGGCTTTTAGAGTTCTGTTTGCATTATTGTTTTCCTATAAAAAAGAAACTTTCACTGAGAGATTTTAATACTATAATAAAAAGAATGGATCTTTGTAAAGGTGAAATTGCAGTGAAATTAGGGATACTGCTTTTCCCTTTTGACGTTGATAATGTGGCTAAAACCCTTGAAAATGCCAACTTTGCAGAGGATGTAATACATATTATCACTACATCTTTAAACCATATAGAAGATTTTACCTTGATAAAACAGGGACAACAACTTAAACAATTTGTTTATAAACATGGTATAGAGGTTTACAATTATATTGTGAGCTTTTCTGAGGAGCTGGTTGTAGCACTAGATTTACCTGAATATAAACATAAATCAAAACAATTTATTATGGAAGAGATAAGGAGAAGGCGTGAACCGATATTTATTGAGGACCTAGTTATTGACGAAAATGATTTACTGCAACAGGGTATTATGAACCCTGAAGAAGCTAAAGAAATGCTACATTTACTAGTGGAACACACCCATATTAAACCGTTTGATAATAAACGTGAAGTTTTACTAAAGCTTGCTGTAAAATTTTATAAGAATCCTGTTAGAAGGGCATTTAGGAAAGTAAATTGGATAAAATAGAGAAAAGGACCTAAAAATGGTCCTTTTATTTTTTGTTTTGTTCCAAAAAATGAGAATATTTTTTGGTATGTAAAAATATTACTAAAATATCTAAAAAGACCTATATATCTTACTTATCTAACAATTATACAATAGGGGTGTAACAGAGAAGTTTATATTAATTGGAGGTAACAAATAATGAGTAAAGAAGCAATTATGGAGGCTGCAAAGCAGTCAATTATTGAAGCAGATGAAGATATGGCCCTAGAAGCCTTAGCAAATGCTGAAGCTGAAGGAGTTGATCTTGTAGAATTACTAAGCAATGGATATAGTGCTGGTATGAAAGAACTTGGAGATTTATTCGGAATGGGAGAAATCTTCTTACCAGAACTAATTTTCGCTACTGAAGTAATGAAAACTGTAAGTGCAGAAATCGAAGGAAAAATGGACATGTCAGATGTAAAAGCTGCAGGAACATTAATTATCGGTACAGTAGAAGGAGACGTACATGATATAGGAAAAGGTATTGTAGCATCTCTAGTAAAAACTAATGGTATTGATGTTATCGACCTTGGAAGAGAAGTACCAGCACAGAATTTCGTAGATGCTGCAATTGAACATAATGCAGAATTCGTTGGAAGTAGTGCACTTCTTACAACTACAATGACAGTTCAGAAAGATATCGAAGAAAAACTTGCTGAAGCTGGAATTAGAGACAAAGTTAAAACAATGGTTGGTGGAGCTCCTGTAACGAAGAGATGGGCTGAAAAAATTGGTGCAGATGCATATTGCGAAGACGCATCAGATACAGTTAACTTCATCTTGGATTGGATTGCTAATTTATAATACATAAATATAGAAAACATATCTTAGATGGCAAGAATAAATAATGGAGGTTCGTAATGGGAAAATTCACACATGAAAGTGATATTACAGGTTTTAACATATTCAGCAATGAAGACTTAGACGCACTCCATGAAGCCACTTTAGACTTGATGGAAAACTATGGACTTCAGATTCATGGCAAAGAAGCATTAGATGTATATGCAGGCGCCGGATGTGAAGTGGATTATGAAAATGATAGAGTTAAATTTCCAAGAAATTTAGTAAACGATTCTATCGAAAAATGTCCTGCAGAGTATACTCTTTGCGGTAGAGACCCAAAGAATGATACATTAATCGGAGGTAAAAGAGTCGCATATAAAAATTTTGGAACAGGTGTATTCATCTTTGACCCATATACGGGAGAATTAAGAGAATCAACTAAAGAAGATTTAGGTAATGTTGCAAGATTTATCGATGCAATCCCGGAAATTAATGTTTTCTCAATTGCAGTAACAGCTGGAGATGTAAACCAGAAAGTTAGATCTCTTCATGAAGCAGAAGTTGTTTTGAATAACTTAACAAAAAACTTTGCCCATGACCTTGAAGGTGTTAAGAATACGCAGAGATTTATTGACATGGCAGCAGCAATTCAGGGAGGCTATGACAAGCTAAGAGAAAGACCTATAATAACAATGGGAGCTTGTCCAAATAGTCCACTTGAAATAAATGAAAATGAAACTAGCATAATAATGCTTTCAGCAAGACACGGCCTTCCAATTGATATTTTATCAATGGGGCTTTGCGGTGCAACAACACCTGCAACTTTGGCTGGAACTTTAGTTTGCACAAATGCTGAGATTCTAGGAGGAATTGTATTAGCACAGATTATTAATCCTGGAAATCCAATTCTTTACGGAACTTCAACAACTATAATGGATATGAAAACTGCTCAGTCTCCAGTAGGAGCCCCAGAACATGCAATGTGCAGTTCAGCAGTTGGACAATTAGGTCATTATTATGGAATACCTACAAATGTAGGCGGAACATAGGCAGACAGTAAATGTTTTGATGTTCAGTTAGGACACGAAAAAACCATGACAAACCTATTACCAGCATTAACAGGGAGTAATGTAATATATGGTATGGGTATGATGGAAATGGGCATGACCATGAGCTATGAACAGTTATTAACTGATGCGGAATTTGTTAGAATGACTAGAAGAATTCTTCAAGGAATTCCAGTAAATAAAGAAACAATGGCGCTTGATGTAATCAAAGCAGTAGGACCTGCAAACAATTACTTAGCGCAGAAACACACAAGAAAATTCATGAGACAAGAACTTTCAACAACTCAGTTTATTGATCGTACACAGAGAGAAACCTGGGAAAAGAAAGGTGCGATGACAATGACCGAAGCAACTAAGGCTAAGGCTATTGATATCTTAGAGAATTACAAGGTTACTCCACTTCCAGATGATGTTAAGAAAAAGATTCATGATATCGTAGTTGAGGGTGAAGAAGAAGCTGAAGAATTAGCTAGATTTGAAGCAAAGCACAAATAAATATAATTTCTAAAAAAATTATATATAAACTGAAAGGATGAACTTAAATGGCAGAAGAAAAGAAATATTTTACTCGTATGGGTGATGGTTCAGTAGTTTATATGACTGAAGCGGAAATCCGTGCAGACATGGAAGAAGGTATTCAGGACGCTGTTACAAGAGGGAAAATTGAACCTTTAACAGCTGAAGAAAAAGAACACCTTTATGAAATCATTACAATGCCAGGCAGCATTGTAGGTGTAGAACCGGGAAAACAGATTGTACTTACTAACGACTCAGGTGCTTATAAAATAAACATCAAGAGCCAGATTCCAATTGTTAAGGAAAGTGAAGTACTTTTATATGAAAGATGTTTAGGAACTGACTCAGTTGACGTTGGAAACTCTGACTATAACTATAAGACTGTTAAGGGAGTTGCAAAACGTGAAGCTGGTGCATTAAAACAGGCTCTTAACGTTAGTACTATGCCACTATTCTATGGTGCAATGACTAACCTTGGTTTCTACACTAAACCAGATGGACCAGTTGAAAACTGGGCAACTTTATTACCAGAAGGTAAAATCAAAGAAGCATTAGCTGCACAAGAAGAAGCAACAGAACACGCAGTTAGAGATATCGTATATTGTGCAGAGCAAATGTATGATGTAGGAGCTGATGGATTCCAGCTTGACACTTCCGGAGCTGCAGGTGATGCAGATTTCTTGGCAGCGTTAAAAGCTTGCGAAATTATTAGCGAAAAATTCCCTGAGATGGGTGTTGAGATTGGTATGGCAGGTGAGTTTGTACTTGGAATGCACGGTAAATTAAAGTATGACGGCAAACGTCTTGCAGGCTTATATCCTCATGATCAGGTAAAATTAGTTGAAAAAGCAGGAGCAAGCATTTTCGGTGCAGTAGTAAATACTAATTGTAACAAGACTTTCCCTTGGAATATTGCAAGGGTATGTACATTCATAAAAGCTTGTACTGCTGTAGCAAATATTCCTGTACATGCAAATGTAGGTATGGGTGTATGTGGAGTTCCGATGGTAGAAAATATGCCAAGTGACATGATTTCAAGAGCCGACAAAGCCTTAGTAGAAATAGGCAAAGTCGACGGCTTCTAGGTAGGCGTAGGTGACCCTGTAGGAGCTGAAGCTACACATTCAATTTGTGCTGGAATGGGCGGTGTACGTACTGCTGGAGACATGGTTTTACGTATGCAAATCGCTAAAAAAATGAAAATAGACGAAGCCAAAGCGTATGTAGCTGAAAAGTTAGGAGTAACTATTGACGAACTTCATGATGTAGTTACTATGACTGACAAAAGAACTGATTTAGGCCTAGGTTTAACACACGTTGAACCATGTGCAGAAGAGAATAACGGAATTGCAGCTAAATTCAAAATTTCCGAAGTTCTTGGAATAAAGATCAATTCAGTAGAAAGATTTAAAGAAAGAGCAGGCATCAAATAATTCTGCAAGGAGTAGAATTGCTTGTAAAAGCTCAGTATTTATGAATTAAGATTGGGTGCGCGTTTGGTTTGCAAGGAGTAAACACGACTTGCACCCAATATTAAAGCTTAGACTGAATTGAAATTAATTGTTGCTATAATTATATTAAAATTTAATATTTTAGATGGAGAGTAAAGATAATGGGTAGAAGAATTCCTTTGTGGCAAGTACTTTTAGTAATTGCTTTTATGATTGGCTCGCTTATGTATACTATAGTAATTGTTGAGGGATATATGCATTGTGCACTTGTTTTATCAGGAGCATTCGCTGCATGTATCGCTATAGCTAACGGATATAAATGGTCTTATTTAGAAAAAGGTATTTTAAGAAATATTGATAGCTCTATGCAAGCTTTATTGATTCTATTGACAGTAGGTATGCTAATAGGAACTTGGATTGCCGGTGGTGTAATTCAGGCAATGATTTATTATGGACTTATGATTTTAAATCCAAAAATATTCCTTGTTGCAGTCTGCATAATATGTTCAATAGTTTCTCTTGCAACAGGTTCTGCATGGACTACTGCAGGAACAGTTGGTATTGCATTTATGGGCATTGGATCTGCTTTAGGAATTCCTGAAGCAATGACAGCAGGTGCTATTATCTCAGGAGCATATTTTGGAGATAAGATGTCGCCACTTTCTGATTCAACAAACCTTGCAGCAGCAATGGGTGGTTCCAACCTGTTTGATCACGTTAAACACATGGTATGGACAGTAACACCTTCATACATAATTGCTATTGTATTATATGGAATTATAGGTATGAGATTTGGTGATGGAACAGCAAGTATGGATGCTGTTACTGAACTGATGGATGGTTTAAAAGATAATTTCTATATTTCACCACTATTATTAATTCCACCAGTATGTGTAATTTTACTAGTAGTATTTAAAATCCCTGCAATGCCAGGCCTATATGGCGGAGTACTTCTTGGAGCGGTATTTGCAATGATATTCCAGAAAGATTCCTTTGGTAATCTACTTGGACTTGTAATGTATGACGGATATACTTCAGAGACAGGAATTGCATTTATTGACGAACTATTAACTAGAGGTGGTTTAGCATCCATGTTCTATTCTGCAGTGTTGGTATTGTGTGCTATGGTAGTAGCAGGAGTACTTGACGCAGCAGACATGCTTAACATAGTTTGCGAAAAAATATTGAAATTCTGTAAGTCAACTGGTTCTTTGGTATTAGTTGTATTAATTTCATGTATTGCATGTAATATTCTTGCAGCAGACCAATATGTTGCAATAGTACTTCCTGGAAGAATGTTTAAGGAAGAATTTGAAAATAGACGCTTAAAGAATAAAAACTTATCAAGATGCTTAGAGGATGCTGGAACTATTACTTCATCACTAGTTCCTTGGACAACCTGCGGTGCATATATGTCTACAACTTTAGGAGTAGCAACAACGGCTTACTTACCTTATGCGTTCTTGAACTTAATTAATCCGTTTGTTTCATTATTCTATGGATTTACTGGAATTACAATGGAAAAAATGACAGATGAAGAGTACGAAGCGGTAATGAAAAAGAGACAGCTTGATAAAGAACAGATGGCTCAAGCAGATTAACTTTTAAACATATAGTATATACGGTATAGGAAATTTTTCCCTATTTACTAGACCTAAAAGGATATAGCCAAGATCAAGAAAACATGTTACAATATATTATTATTTAAATTAAATCTATATGTAAAGACTTATTGAGGAGGCATGTTACAAATTGGACAAAAATGAACTATTTAGAAGAGCAAAAGACGCAATCGTGGATGCAGATGAAGCAAAGGCGATGCAAATTATTGAGGAAGCCAAAGAAGAAAAATTTGACTTATTAGATTTATTATTGTCTGGTTTTGGTGCCGGTAATCAAGAAATTGGAAATAGGTTTGATAAGGGTATACTTTCACTTCCAGAGCTTATATATGCTGCTGAGGTTATGAAAAGTGTAACCAATTGTATCTTAGATTCTTTTGATCACAATAGTGAGCTTAAAGAGAAGCTTACGAAGAAAGGCAAAATCCTTTTAGCTACCGTAGCAGGAGATGTCCATGATATTGGCAAAGGAATAGTTGCATCTACATTGAGAACAGCAGGTTTTGAGGTAATAGACCTTGGCTGTGAAGTTCCTGTAGAGGTTATTCTAAAAGAGGCTAAAGAAAGAAAAGTGGACATTATTGGGACAAGTGCATTGCTTACATCTACGATGTCAGAACAGAAAAAATTAGAAAAATTGCTTCAGGAGACAGGCGAGAAAAGTAATTTCATCACTATGGTAGGTGGGGCACCATGTACACCAAGATGGGCAAAAAAGATTGGTGCAGATGGATATAGCGAAGACGCTATTGAAGCTGTTAAAGTGGCGCTAAAATTAATTGAGATTAAAAGAAAAGAGGAAGAACTATGAGCAAAGAACTTATTTTTCAAACGCTAAGACATGAAAAAACTAATGAAATCCCATGGGTTCCGTTTGCAGGTGTTCACGTGGGGAAAATTAAAGGCTATTCTGCCGAAGAAGTATTAAGAGATGAAGACAAATTAGTTGAATGTTTAATTGAAGCAAATAAGCTATATACCCCTGATGGGTTGCCCGTGATATTTGATCTTCAGGTTGAAGCCGAAATCCTTGGATGCCAATTAATGTGGGCAGAAAATAATCCGCCTTCGGTAAAATCTCATCCACTTGCAGGTGAAAAGACAATTCCTTGTAGTTGTAAAATCCCTACTCCTGAAGCCGGAAGACTTCCGATGATTCTTTCTGCAATGAGAAGGGTAAAAGAAGCTATAGGTGAAGAAACTGCCTTATACGGGCTTATTTGTGGGCCTTTTACTCTAGCTTCTCACTTAAGAGGAACAGACATTTTTATGGATATGGTATCTGATCCAGGTTATGTAAAAGATTTGGTAAATTACTGTACTCAGGTTGCAATTGCCATGTCTCAGATGTACATAGATGCTGGAATGGATGTAATAGCAGTGGTTGATCCACTTGTATCTCAGGTGTCACCAAAACATATAGAAAAAATGCTTTCTGAAGGTTTTAAGGCAGTTTTTGATTATGTTAGATCTAGAGAGAAGTTTTCATCATTCTTTGTATGCGGTAATGCTACTAAACAGATTGAGGTTATGTGCAAGATGGGACCAGATGGAGTCTCTGTAGACGAAAATGTTAATCTTGCAACTGCAAAAGAAATAACCGATAAATACAATATTACAATTGGCGGCAATATTCCTCTAACAACAACCATGTTACATGGTAATCAGGAAGATAATATGAAAGGTGTAATTGACCTTATTGATTCAGTTGATCACCATAACTTAATTATAAGTCCCGGATGTGATATGCCGTATGATACACCAATTGAAAATACTATTGCAGCAGCTCAAGCTGTTAAGCATCCAGAAAATGCTAGAAAACTAATTGAAAATTATGAAGTAGTTATTGATGATTCTGATGTAGAAATTCCTGATTATGCTAATTTAGATAGAGTATTAATCGAATTATTCTTATTAGATCCTGAACAATGTGCTGCTTGCACATATATGTTAGCAGCAGTAGAAGATATATATGAAGAGATTAAAGACATTGCTGATTATAGAGTGTATAAATACTTTATAAAAGACGATATTGCAAGGACAAGGAAAATGGGTATTGCAAATCTACCAACAATGTGTATAAATGGAGAACAAAAATATATCTCAATTATTCCTTCTAAGGAAGAATTATTAGCATCAATTGAAGAGGCAAAAAGAAAATAAAATAACTTAGGAAGGTAAGGTGATAGGTCCAACGGCTTATCACCTTATTTATAAAAGAGGTAGAAAATGAAAATAGAAAGAGTTAGTTTTGATTTTGATAAGGCTTCGCCTTTGGCAGAAAAAAGATTTATTTCAACTTGTGGGTTTGATTTGTCTACAACAAAGCATAAGAAGATGATGGAGATGGGACTTGATGTTAGGGAGAAGGGTAAAGATGGTATAAAAATTAACGCTATTATAGCTCCTTTTGACGGAAATATTTTTAAGGACCATAAAATAGTAATAGATGGTAAAGAGATATTTTGTAATTTCTTTGAGCAAATACCTGATTGTTCTGTAAAAGGGATTTATTTTTATATGTTAACTGCAGGAGAATGCTTTTTTTCAAGCGAAGAAAATATAATGGATTTTCTCTACGCAGATATATGGGGAACCAATTATGTGGATGCAGGAATTGAACTTTTGAAAGAAAAACTTCAAGAGGATTTGAAGACAAGATTTAGTGTAGAAGAAGGTAAAGAAAACTATTTATCGGATGAATTTGGCCCAGGTTATTTTGGGATGCCAGTAATAGAAACAAAAAAATTTAATGAAATTTTGGATGGTAGTCAGATTGGGGTAAAGGTAAAGGAAAGCGGATTGATAATACCCCAAAAATCATGTTCTGGCCTATATCTTGTTTTAAATGATAGAAATATAAAATTTGAAAAAGATTGTTTAAAATGTAAAGGTACAGTATCAGGTTGTCAGTTTTGCAAGATAAAGAAGCAGAAGGAAGAAATGGAGGGCTAAGTGATGAAAATTACATTCATGCCGCAAAATATAGAAGTGGAAATAACTTCCGGCGACACTATTTTAGAGGCAGCGGTTAAAGCCGGAGTAAATATAGATGGCAATTGTGCAGGTGCAGGTACCTGCGGTAAGTGTAAAGTAAAGGTGATGGGAAATGATGAAAGTGAAATTGTAGATCATCATCATAAATTATCAGAAAGTGAAATTGCTAATGGTTACAGATTAGCCTGTTGCCATAAAGTTTCAGACGGAATGATCGTTGAGATGCCAGAATCTGAAACAACAGCAGCTAGAAAGAAAAAGTTGATTAATTTACCAAAGGATTTTAAGACAAATGTTATAGTAAATAAAATAATGATTAATGTACCAAAGGCTACTTTAGAGTACCAGCATAGTGATGAAGAGAGAATCAGGAAGGCAATAGGCGATTTGGATGCAAGCTTTAAAAGTGAAGTTTTATTTAAATTACCTAAGATTTTAAAGGAAAATGAAGTAGTAACTGTAACTAAATCAGGAGAAAAAATTATTGATATAGAACCAGGTGATACTAGGGATAAAAACTATGGCATTGCATTGGATATTGGTACCACTACTGTGGTTTCAATGCTTTGGGATTTAAACAAAGGTGAAATGTTATCAGTTTCGGCAGTAACTAATCCTCAAGGAACCTTTGGTGCAGATGTAATATCTAGGATTACATATGCTATGGAAAAACCGGAAAACCTTAAAAATATACATGATGTTATTATTCAGAGTCTAAACAACTCTATTGAAGAGTTTGAAAAAGAATTAGGATTAAATAGAGCTAATATCTATGACATAGTTGTGGTATGTAATACTACCATGAGTCATATGTTCCTTGGTGTGGACCCATCCCAACTTGCAGTTGCACCTTTTGCACCCGTCTTTTCCGATGACGTAGATATTGATGCACAAAAGCTAGGGATTAAGGTGTGTCCTTTGGCAAATACTCATATAATGGCCAATATTGCAGGTCATGTTGGATCAGATATTACCGCAGGGATAATAACAACTGATTTAATGGAGAAGGAAAAAGGACATCTTTTCATAGATATCGGGACAAACGGAGAGATTGTACTTACCGGAAATGGAAAGGCTGTAACATGCTCAACGGCCGCTGGGCCTGCTTTTGAAGGAAGTTCAATAATGCAGGGGATGAGAGCAGCTAGAGGAGCAATTGAAAGGGTTGACATTTTGGAAGACTCTGTTGAAATAAAGGTTATTGGTAATGTTGAACCCATAGGAATCTGTGGCTCAGGAATCATAGATGCAGTGGGGGAACTAATTAGAACTGGTATAGTTGATAAATCAGGAAGGCTTTTAAGCGTAGATAGACTATCTAAAAAAGGAATTCCAGAAGGTATTTTAAAACACATTAAAACAGGTGAAAATGGAAATGACTTTGTCTTATACTTTAAAGATGGAAGCGAAGATGATATAGTAATTACACAAAAAGATATAAGAGAAGTACAACTTGCAAAAGCTGCAATTTCGGCGGGAATAAAAATAATGATGGATGATATTGGTATTTCTAAGGATTCCTTAGAAAAAATAAGTATTGCAGGTGCTTTTGGAAATTATATAAGAATTGAGAGTGCAATAAATATTGGATTACTTCCACGAATTCCAGTTGAAAAGATTTTTTCTCTTGGAAATTCGGCGGGAATTGGAGCGTCTATGGCACTTCTTTCTGAAGATTCAAGAAAGGAAGCAACTAAAGTTGCACGAGAAATTGGGCATATTGAATTAGCTGCTAGAAACGAATTTCAAGATCAGTACTTAATTGCTATGAGATTTTAAAAAATCTATATATATTTAGGGGGGAACATTATGCTTAATTTAAATGGAGGAATAGCCTCAAAAGAACAGATATTAAATATTATGAACAAAGACGACTCAGAATCACTTCAGTCTCTGTTTAAAGAAGCTAGGAACGTTCGTAATGCAAAAACAGGAAATAAAATTTTTGCATATGGCTTTGTATATTTTACTACTTATTGCAGAAATAATTGTAACTTCTGTTATTATAGAAAATCTAATAATATTGAAAGATACAGAAAGTCATACTACGAAATTTTAGAAACATCAAAATCCCTTATTGAATCAGGAGTTAACTTAATAGATTTGACCATGGGTGAAGATATGGCTTATCATAATGAAGATTTTAAAACAGTCCTAGATATTATCACAGAAATTAAAAACAATTATGATACCCCAGTAATGATTTCACCAGGGGTAGTTAGCACTGATATAATAGACAAGTTTAGAGAAGCTGGAGCAGATTGGTATGCGTTATACCAGGAAACCCATAATAGAGATCTTTTTAGTCAATTGAGAGTAGACCAAAGCTATGATGAAAGAATGAACGCAAAGATTTACGCAAAGCAAAAAGGCATGCTCATTGAAGAAGGACTATTAGCAGGCGTTGGAGAAACCAATGAAGACATTGCAGAGTCTCTAATGGAAATGGGCAGAATAGGTGCTAATCAAGTTAGGGTAATGAGTTTTGTGCCTCAAGTAGGAAGTCCTATGGAAAAATCTCCGGAGCCTGATCGTATAAAAGAATTAAAAATAATTGCTCTTATGCGTTTATTATATCCTAATGCACTAATACCAGCTTCCTTAGATGTAGATGGAATTAAGGGACTGCAAGATAGAATTAATGCAGGAGCAAATCTAATTACATCAATTATCCCTCCAAAGTCAGGATTTATGGGCGTTGCGCAAAACACAATGGACGTAGATGAAGGCGGAAGGACCGTGGAAGAGGCTAGGACTATTCTAAGCAAAATGGGCCTAAGAATTGCAACAAGAGAAGAATATAAAGAGTATATACAACAGTTTAATAAATAAAAATATAAAATGGAGGATTCACATAAACCTGTGGTCCTCCGTTTATTAATTCCACATTTAAAGTAGTCACAATGTATATACTCTTTTTTATAATGCAAAAATATGTTACAATTATTTAGCAAAACTATGGAAAAATATCTTGTAAAGTGAGGTTAATATGATAAAAGTAGCAATAGTGGGAGGCAAACTTCAAGGTACAGAAGCAGTATATCTTGCTAGGCTTGCTGGATTTGAAAGTATTTTAATAGACTATAGCCCTGATGTTCCTGCATCTGGATTTTGTGATGAATTTGTATGTGGAAATGTAGTTGAAAGGGACCCAAAGGTAATAGAAGCTTTAAAAAAAGCAGATTTTGTTTTGCCGGCAATGGAAAATGACATGGTGCTTGAAGAACTTTGCAAAATATGTAAAGAAGAGAATCTAAAAATAGCTTTTGATATGGATGCTTATAAAATTACATCTTCCAAGGTGAAAACCGATAGGATGATGCATGAAAGAAATATACCGGCACCATTATATTATCCAAAAAGTGAGGGGCCATATATAATTAAACCCTCTGGAGAAAGTGGATCTGCAGGAGTAAGACGAGCAGAAACAAGGCAAGAGGTTGAAGAATTCCTTTTGCACAGAGAAGATAAGTTTAACTGGATAGTGGAAGAGTATTTAGAAGGCCCGTCATATTCAATCGAAGTAATTGGAAATGGCAAGGAATATAGGACATACAAAATAACTGAAATTCATATGGACGAAGTTTATGACTGCTGTAAAGTAACAGCACCATGCAATATTACGGAAAAACAGGCTGCTGAGTTTCATAACATTGCAATAAAATTGGCAAAAATGGTAAATCTTAAAGGTATTATGGATGTGGAAGTAATTGAATCTAATGGTCAGCTAAAGGTTTTAGAAATTGATGCTAGGATACCAAGTCAGACACCTTGCGTGGTGTATTATTCTTCTGGTATGAATCTATTATCAGAACTTGCGGATATTGTTCTATATGATGAGTTTCGTACAGAAAAAATTGACTTTAATAAATATGCTTCTTATGAGCATTATATTTTTGAAAATCATAAGACTAAGCAGATCGGTGAGCATATTATGGGGGATTCCAGGCCTCTAAAGGTTAGGAATAACCTTTTGGGTTCTGATGTGGTTATATCTGATTTAGTAGATGGTGTACGAGATTTTAGAGGAATTTTTATTAATCACGATGATACTTTGGATGCCCTTGAAGAAAAAAGAGAGAAGGTGGCAGCTACTCTAAAATTGTTACCATAATAGATAAAGATATTATTAAAAATGAAATAGTAGATATGGTACAATACTTGTAGGTCGCAAAGGATGTTAGAAAGAAGGGATTGCTTTGGAAAAATATACTATTACCCAGAAAGAAAGAATTGTTGAATTAAACGGAAATGATGAAATGATAAATATGGAATTTGAAACCGTTGAGGAAAGAAATAACAGTTTCAGACAGCTGGAAAAAGAAATGGTAAGAGAAAGCAAAGCCCAAATAAACTCTCTTCTAAACGAAAGACATATGACAAGAACTGTTGATGTTGGAAGGCAGATGGAAAAGTGGCTTATTTCAGATGGGTTCACAAAGGTATCTACTCCTACAATAATTACTAAACAGATGCTTGCAAAGATGACAATTGATGATGACCATCATCTTTCAGAACAGGTATTTTGGCTTGATGGAAAAAAATGTTTAAGACCTATGCTTGCTCCAAACCTATATGTTGTTATGAGAGAATTGAAGAGGATCACTAATAATCCTGTTAAAATATTTGAAATTGGATCTTGCTTTCGAAAAGAATCCCAAGGGGCACATCACATGAATGAGTTTACTATGCTTAATTTCGTTGAACTTGGAACGGTTCAAGAAGGAGAACAGCTTGAACATCTAAAATCTATGGCCCACAAAGCTATGCTTAATCTTGGAATACCTAAAGAAGAATACCAACTTGTTGTTGAGGAGTCAACAGTATATGGCAGCACCGTTGATATTGAGATAAACGGCATGGAAGTGGCATCCGGCTCTTATGGACCTCATTTTTTAGATGCAAAATGGGGAGTATTTGATACGTGGGTGGGTATTGGATTCGGAATTGAAAGATTGACCATGGCTATCGAGAAGAGTAAAACTATTAAGAGATATGGAAGAAGTATAGCCTTTATTGATGGACAACCACTGAACATATAGTACTAATATTTCTAACTTTAAGGATTTGAGGGTGAATGACATGACTAGATTAACTGCTGAATGGATAGAGAATATGGAAGCTGAGATGAACCAATATAATAAAATCTTGAAAGATAAGATTTCTGTTGATTTATGCCAGCTGGCAGGAATTTGTTGCAACATATCACCTAAAGAGATGGAACAGGCAAAAAAAGTATTAAGAATCGCATCAGTACCCATTACTCAGGGTAAAGGAATTATTAATAAGTTCAGTCAGTCAGTTGCTGCAATTACAAGGTCAATGGGGTTTGATTCCTTTGTAACAGAACACACTGACGTAAATGGTATATATGATGCAGTAAAAGAAAAGGCTGATGTTGTTTTCTTTGCTGACGATGATAGATATTTGGCATTGAATCTTAAAACCGGGGAATATGGCGAAAACAATTTTGCAACAGCTTTGGGTTATATAACTGCCCTTGATATTTTGATGGACAAAAACAACAGAGACATATATAAAGAAGAATTACTTTTGATTGGTTATGGATTGGTTGGAGAGGAAGCATCAAAAATACTTCAATCTAGAAATATAGATTTTGCAGTTTATGATAAAGATTATAATGCTGTAAAACACCTAGGAAATGATATACTAAAGTTTCCTTACGAAATAAAAAACTATAGAAATATATTAGACTTTACCAATGAAGGTGGCTGGTTAAAAAAAGATTTATTAGCAGAAGATGCTCTAATTGCTACACCTGGGGTGCCTTTATCTTTAGAAAAAGAAGCAAAGGCGCATTTTGAGAAGAACGCCGTATATGACTTACTTGAAATTGGAACAGCAGTGATGCTGGGGCTTGTAATTAAATAATTACAGCCATGATATGGGGTGCGGATCGGATGGATCACATGGACTCTAAATCCATGCAGCCGAGTGAGACTCTCGGGCACCTCGCCATTTTTTTATGAGAAGATTTCAAAGAAGTGGGAGGTTAGATATTATGATCCAAATTGTATTGCTTTCAGGGTTTTTAGGAGCAGGAAAGACTACCTTGATGCAATCTCTTTTAGATACCTACAAAGACTACAAAATAGGTGTTATTATTAATGAATTTGGTAAGGTTAACATAGATGCTAAGCTGGTTAAACGAGACGGTATCGATATGGCCGAGTTATCTAATGGTTCCATCTTTTGTGCCTGCATCAAAGATAAATTTGTGGATAGTTTAATTGAAATGTCTAAAAGAGATATTGAATACCTCTTTATTGAGGCTTCAGGCTTAGCAGATCCTTCGAATATGGGCAGCATAGTAGAAGGTATAAAAAAAGACACTATGGATAATTACCTTATAAAAGGTTCGATTTGTGTGGTAGATAGTAATAGTTTTCTTGAATTGGTAGATCTTTTACCGGCGTTAGAGCGACAGGTTAAACATGCCAATGCAGTAATTGTAAATAAATTGGATTTGGTAGATGAGGAGACATTTAAAGCTATAATAGATAAAGTTGAAGAATTAAACCATAAGGTTAAGATATACGGAACCACGTTTTGCAATGCAGATTTAAGAAAAATAGTTGATAATTTTTCTATCGACCTTGTAAAGAGTGAGGATACAACCAATACTTATGAATCAAGGCCTAATACTTTTATAGTAAAGTCAAAAAGTATATTACCTAAGGCCAAGCTTTTGCAATTTCTTAGGGCTATCTCAAATGACTGTTACAGAATAAAAGGCTTTGCTAATACTGATGAAGGCGTTTTTGAAGTAAGTGCAGTAGTAAATAATATAATTTTAACTCCATGGCAAAAGTCAGAGGAAACAGAAATAGTAGTAATCTCTGCTGTAGGAATAAGAATGCTTAGCCAGATTACAGAAGCATCGAAAAATATATTAGAAGGGATGTTATACATATAATGTCGGATAGCAAGAAGAGATATTATAGAAAAAATGCTGAATTGTTCTTACTTCTTGATAAAATGAAATTATGGCCATCGAGAAGTGGAGTTTTACATGGCATCAGAACAATAGAAAAAAATGGTAAGTATGCAATTATTACTACACACTGTGGTAAAACATTTCAGATTTATAATTCTAGAAATTCAAGGGCTGCAAGATGGCTTAGAAATAAATGGGTTGATAAACCCTGTAAAGCTTGTAAGGTTCCAGACTGGAAATTAGAAAAATACTCTAAGACATTTTTTGACTCTCATTTTGGAAGTGATTTAAAACATAAGGATTAATTTGGAGGGATTTATGTATTTCAATATGGATTGCCCTTGCAAAGGGAAAAACCTAGACAAGCTTTTACAACCTTTGATTTTAAGCATCCTAATTGAAGGTGGAGACTTGCATGGATTTGCTATTATTAAAGAAATGTCGGAATTACCTAGATTTAAGGATAATGCACCTGATGCAGCGGGAGTGTATAGATATTTAAAGAAAATGGAGACATCTGGATTATTAAGCTCTTCTTGGGATGTAAGCGATGAACAGGGAAATCCTAAAAGAATTTATAGTATTACGTCTCATGGGCGAGAGTGTCTAGGAAATTGGGTAATTGCCTTGACAGATTACAGAAATTACATTGATGAATTAATCGGTAAAATAAATAATTCTCTATAATACATGGGTGGATCCACTTTTTGTGGGTCTGCTTTATTTTTTGTCAATGGATAATACTATAGACAAGTAGAAATATAATAGTGTATCATAATGTAGTGTAATATGCACCCCTAGAAAATCTTAATTCAGGGGCAAAGCCATTTACAAAGATATAAAAATATGATAAATTATTATGATAGGGAAACGGTGATTTGACTATGAGTATAGCTATAATTATATTAAAATTTATTCTGAGAATCATATATGGTATACTAAAAATATTTCCAATAAAATCTAATAAAGTACTTTTTTTAAGTAGACAATCCAGTGAGCTTAGTCTTGATTTCACACTACTAAAAAAAGAATTAGAGTGTTGTGATCCGAATATAGAAATTGTAGCCATATGTCACAGAATGGCTGGAGGTAAGGACGGAATATTAGGATTTGCTATTGCTACATTGAAAAGTATGTATCATCTAGCAACTTCCTCAGTATGTGTGTTAGATGCCTATTGGCCTGTTGTTTCCATACTAAACCATAAAAAAGGCCTTACGGTTATACAGATGTGGCACGCAATTGGTAAAATTAAGCAGTCTGGTTACCAAACTCTGGACAAGGAGTCTGGAAGAAGTGGTAAGTTATCCAGGCTACTTTGCATGCATGAGAATTATGATATAATAATTGCAGGCGGGGAGGCTTGGAATCAGTTTTATTGTAAGTCCTTTAATACTACTTGCGATAAGCTAATAAATATTGGATTGCCTAGGATTGATCATTTGCTAGAGAAAGAGAAATACAACAGAGGGGAAATTTTTGAGAGTTACCCCAAACTAAAGGGGAAGATTGTTTTGCTATATGCACCAACATTTAGGAGGGGGATAGAGTTAAACTGGGAGCCTCTTGTAGAGAATATAGACTTTACTAGATTTGCACTTATTATAAAAGGCCATCCTAATCAAAGTATATATTGTGAAAAAGAAGGAGTTCTTACTTGTCCGGAATTTAAAGCTGTTGATTTGCTTTCTGTTTGCGATTATTTAATTACAGATTATTCTGCAATAGCAATCGAAGCGGCAGTTCTAAACAAACCGACTTTGTATTTTGTATATGACTATGAACAGTATACAGAAAAAAATGGTTTGAATATAAATCTTTATGAGGAAATGCCAGGGTGTGTTTTTTCTAATAGTAAGGAATTGATTAAGGTTATAGAGAATAATCAATATAATTATAAAGCTTTTGAAAAATACAGGGAAAAATATTTGCCAAAGAATTTGGGAACTTCCACAAAGTCTTTGGCTAAGGTAGTTTTGAAAAACCTAGATAGACAATAGAAATAAATAATAAGTTAGAAAGAGTATTAACATGTTTAAATTTGCTAAAAAATGTACGAAAAAATTAAAATTATTTTTACTTTATTTTAGAAGAATAATTTTTGCTAAAAATCATTTTAAGTGCCCGTGGTATAAGAAAGTCAGAGCCAATATTTGTGGTGGATTTCTAGCAGACCAGTGGATGCTCTATGATTTTGATCATAATGATAAAAGTGAATATTTATCAGAATTCGACTGGTATCGTTCAAGGTATATCAATGAACCTTTTGATTTCCTTTTAAATAATAAAATTGCTGCGGCTGAAATACTAAAGCAATACGTAAGGGTCCCAGAAAGCTATATGATAAAAAATAGAGGGTTTCTTACTAGTTTTGATAGCGAAAATATGAATTATGAAGATGCAATCCAACTCCTAAAAGAAAAAGGGCAGCTATTTATTAAGCCTTACGGAGCTGGTAAAGGTAACGGTGTAAATATTTTAATTTATGATGGAAAACAGATATATGTAGATAAGACTCCTTATACGGAGGAGGAGTTTATAGAATTTCTTAAAGGGAGAGATGATTGGTTTTTAAGTGAATCTATGAAACAGCATAAATATTTAGATAATATTTATGATAAAACTGTTAATACCATTCGATTAATTACTTTAAAAGACATTAATACCCATAAGTTCAAAGTTTTTTTTGCTGTTCAAAGAATTGGTACAGAAGCAACAATTCCTGTAGATAATGGGAGCCGTGGCGGTCTGGTTTCAAAAATTGATTTGGAGACAGGCGAATTAAGTGAGGCAAGGTGCCTGCACAACAGAAATGTATATAAGGTGCACCCTGACTCGGGTAGACCTATCGAAGGTGTAATCGTTCCGGATTGGGAGGACATAAAGAAAGAAATCTTGGACTTAGCTAATAAAATGCCATATATGCATTTTATAGCGTGGGACATTCTAAAGACTGAAGAGGGCATTTGTATTATAGAAGCCAATACTTCTTCAGGGGTAAATATTATTCAGCTTTGGGGTGGACAAAGAAATGATGAGTTGGGTGATTTTTACAGATATCACAATGTAATAAAGAAATAGGAGAACTTATGAAGTATATAATTATGGCTGATGGAAAGGGCACCAGATGGCAAAACTATAATAATATTCCCAAACATTTCATTGAAATAAATGGCGAAACCTTACTTGGAAGGACTGTAAGACTTCTTAAAGAGGCTGATAATAAGTGTTCTATTATTATTACATCTCATGACAAGCGATATGAAATTGAGGGTGCCACCAGATATGAACCTAAGAATAATGTTTTAGAAATAGATAGATTTACTGAAGAATTAATAGATGACGATGTATGTTTCCTCTATGGGGATACATTTTACTCGGATGTTGCAATAAAGACTATTGTGGCAACGAAGGCTGAAGATCTTATGTTTTTCGGTAACGAAAGATCAATCGTTGCAGTTAAGGTGGCAGACGGTAAGCTTTTCAAAAAGCATGTAGATAGGGTAAGAACCCTATATCTTGCCGGAGAAATAGAAAAATGTATCGGTTGGCAGGTATACCAATCGTTTTTAGGATTGACTTTTGGAGAAAAAAAGATTTGCGAAAAGTACATCTATATTGAAGATGGTACTTGCGACTTTAATTCACCTGAGGATTTAGAACAGACTAGGAGGAAATAACAGTTAATGAATGCATTTAAGAAAATGGTAGTAAATATACTTTCGCTAGGTCCTACTTCAAGAGGCTTCACTGGTAAGGAAGCCAGAAGATGGGTGAGGAAGGTTTATAGACATTATGTAAAAGACACAGGATATACATTTAAGGAAACTCGTTGGGCAATAAAACATGGGTTTATGCCTGAACAGGTTGAGGGACTTAATATTACTGAGGAAAATTATAAAGACACTATTTCTGCAAAGGAATACGCGTTTTTAAGACCGCTAAATGGTGGATACAGCAAATGGATAACAGATAAGATTACGATTTTTTCGATTTTTAAACCATACAGAAAGGACATGCCTACTTGTTATTATCAACTTTCAAAAAGATACAGTGACGAGCAGATTATCCCTTTAGATGACAAAAATGCTGGAGATACTTTCGAAGATGTCTTTAAACTAATAAAAGAGAAAAAGCAGGTACTTGTTGCAATGGCCAATGGCAGAAGGGCAAGCAAAATATCCTATAACGATGGAAAATTTTATTATGATGATACGGAAACCCAAAAAGATGATATTATTAATAAACTGGTTGCGCATAATGCGGTTTTAGTAATTACAGAACTTATAGAAGCAAAAAAAGAATTTGAAGGAGCTACAATTCGTCTTACGGTTTTCAATGAATCAGGAGATAACCCTGTTATCGGGGATTCTTATATAGAGTATAATTTATCAAGCAAAGTAAGAAAACCTTTAATTGATAAAACACTAGAAGGGGAAGACCTTGAGGAAATAGATGACGAGCCAGAAAATGGAGAAGAGGATCAGTTTAGGAAGATATATGCATATATAGATAAAGCTACAGGAGAAATAAAAGATCCTGTAAGTATTGATGCCGGTAAAAAAACACCCGAGACCGCAAATCCAAATAATGGAATGCCAATTGAAGGTTTTGTTCCATCTTGGGCAGAAATCATAAAAGTAGTTGATAGTCTTTGCCGTTTCGTGCCACAGCTTGAATTCTTTGGGATGGAAATCACAATAACGGATGATGGATTTAAAATTACGAGAATGGTAAATCATCCATCTTATCCTCAGACAGTGCCTTTTAGTAAGGAAACATCTAAGTATTTAGCAGGCAAGGTTGAACAGAAAAAAGCTGCTTATAAAGGTACTAAAACAAGAATAAAAAGAGGATTTAAAAAAATCAAGCTAAAGGTAAGATCCAGATATGCAAAAATGTTTTTCCCTAAGGGTCTGGTTCCATATCTTAGCATTAAATGGTTTGGTGATGTTAAAAATGATTTTGTTACTAATAAAGATACTACTTTAAAAGAAAAACTTTGGGCATTGAAACATGGATTTTTATCATACAGACTGCACCAGTACGGTATTACAAAAGAAAATCATCTAAATTATATTTCTGACTTTGAATATAAATGGTTAAGACATATTAATAATAAATATAGACATTGGATGGAAGATAAAATTACGGTAAAATATATATGTTCAGACTATAATAACTGTTTTCCTGAATACTATTACCATATTGTCTTAAAAAATGGAAATAATAAAGTTATAGCCATGATGGACTGTCCAAAAGGATATTCTAATACCTATGAGGATATTTTTAACCTTGCAATGGAAAAAGGCTCTCTTGCCCTTAAACCTGATGAAGGCTCTCATGGAGATGGTTTTTATAAACTATCATATGATGATGGAAAGTTTTATTTAAACCATAATGAAGCTACTAAGGAACAAGTTCTAGGAATTTTAGAAGATGTAAATAATCAGTATCTTGTAACTGAATATATTAACATGCATCACGAGATTAAAAGAATCTACGATGGGGCTGTAAATACTATTAGAATGATAGTATTTAAAAAAGATGGCAAAAATCCTGTTATTGGAAATGCTTATATGAGATTTGGTTCCAAGAAAACTGGTGCCGTAGACAATATGGGAGCAGGAGGCATGTTCTGTAAGATTGATATAGACACAGGGAAATATTATGATGCTAAAATAATAGAAGATAATGAGATAAAACCATGCCTTCATCATCCTGACAGCGGAGTAAAAATCGAAGGAATATTACCAAACTGGGAGAAGACTAAGGAACAGGTATTGGAGGTTGCAAAAGCGATTCCTCAGATGGAATACTTTGGATTTGACCTTGCATTAACTGAAGACGGAATAAAATTCCCGGAAATCAATAGGTTTCCAGACTATCCGGCAATTGAAAAATATACGGACAAAACTATTGATTACCTTTTATATAAATTGGAGCAAAAAAAGAAAAAATACGGCTATGATGAAAATAGAGGGCATAAGTTAGTTAAACTGCCAAGGAGATAGAAAGGGTTTTGATGAATACCATTAAAGAGATTATTAAAGAACATTATGAATATAGAAATCAGCTTTTCAAACTTGCAAAAGCTGATGTAAGCAAAACATATAGAGGATCAGTTTTAGGATGGTCTTGGGCAGTAATTAGGCCAGCTATAACAATTTTTGTGTTTTGGTTCGCATTTTCTGTAGGACTTAGAAAGGGTGCAGATGTATCAGGATATCCATTTTTCCTATGGCTAATTGCTGGTATGATTCCTTGGTTTTATATGAGAGATGCAATAACTGGGGGAGCTAATTCTATTAGAAGATATAAATATTTAGTTACTAAAATTAAATTTCCAATTGCAACGATTCCTACATTTGTTAGCTTATCTTTAATTTTAGTTCATATTGGATTGCTAATAATAATGGTGGCGATATTTATTGCTTTTGGATATTATCCGGATAAATACTATTTACAGTTACCGGTATACATGCTAATGATGTTTGTGTTTTTTACAGTATGGAGTCTTTTTGCAGGAGTTCTTTCGGCAATGAGTAAGGACTTTTTGAATCTTGTAAAATCCCTTACAACTGCATTGTTTTGGATGTCAGGAATTTTATATAATGCAAATACTATAGGTATTGTATGGATAAGAAAGGTTTTACTTTTTAATCCCGTGACCCTGATTGCAAATGGATACAGAAATATTTTTATAGATAAAGTATGGTTCTGGGAAAGGCCAGAAGAATTATTAAACTTTGGAATAGTATTATTTATAATGATATTACTTGCTGTTTGGGCATATAAAAAACTTAGAAAAGACATTCCGGATGTCTTGTAGAAAAGGAATTAAAATGGAAAATACAGTAATAGAATTTAAAAATGTGACGAAAACGTACAAACTCTTTAAAAATGATAAACAGAGATTTAAGGCTATTTTTTCAAATAAAGTTAAAGCAAAAGAGAAAAAAGCAATAAATAATGTCTCTTTTAAAATTAACAAAGGTGAGACAGTTGCGTTATTGGGTAAAAATGGAGCAGGAAAATCTACTATACTAAAGATGATTACAGGGGTTACTTATCCAACTAATGGTGATATTATTGTTAACGGGAGAGTAAGTGCACTTTTGGAGCTTACAGCAGGATTTGACCCGGAATTTACGGGAAGAGAAAATATATACTTTAGAGGGCGTCTATTGGGGATGGAAGAAAAAGAGATAGAAGAATTAGAACCTTCTATAATAGAATTTGCAGACTTAAGTGATTATATTGACCAGCCTGTAAGGACATATTCCAGTGGTATGAAAGCTAGACTTGGTTTTGCCATAAATGTTAATATAAAGCCAGAAATACTTATAGTTGATGAGGCTTTAAGTGTTGGAGATAAAGAGTTTAGACAGAAATGCACTGCTAAGATTAATGATATTGTCAATGAAAAAGATGTGACTTTTTTATTTGTAACACATTCAACGGGAGTGGCTAAAGCTTTTTGCAAGAGAGGTATGGTTATGAAGAATGGAAAATTACTTTTTGATGATAGTATTGATGCTGCAGCAGAGTTTTATGAAGAGACTCTTGCAAAGGAAAAAGCTGAGAAAAAGTCCAAAGAAAGTAATAAAGTCTTGGGATAAGAAGAGGAGCAAAATATGGGTAATAGAAATAGCAAGCATTCTAGAACAAAAGGGCAAAAAGAAATTTTTGCTAAGAACAACAAATATGAGGGGAAAAATGTTTTTAAAAAATTTGGAAGATGGTTTGGAAATTTAAAGACTTGGCAGAAAGTCCTAAGTATCTTCCTTGTGCTAGTAATAATTGCAGGGGGAACTGTATATGGCTTAATTCATAGCAAATTAAATATGATGAGCAAAGTAAATGTTGATGAAACCAATCTATCAATAGTGGATGTTGATGGTTATGCCAATATACTACTGTTAGGTGTAGATACCAGAGATATGGATAACATTAAGGGATCAAGAAGTGATGCCATAATGATAATAAGTATTAATGAAAACACTAAAGATGTAAAACTAATTTCAGTTTATAGAGATACTTACTTAAAGATGGGTGATACTACTGATTACGATAAAATAACCCATGCTTGCGTGTATGGCGGGCCAGAAATGACAGTAAAATCATTAAATCAGGCTATGGATTTAAATATAAGTAAATTTGTAGTAGTTAACTTTAAATCGGTTGCTGATTTAGTCGATGCAGTTGGTGGTATAGAAGTAGAAGTACAGGATTATGAAATCCAGCAGTTAAACAAGTATACTATAGCTACTGCCAATAATATTGGCAGGAAAAAATATAATTTAGTTAAAAAACCAGGAACGCAGACTATAGAAGGTGTCCAGGCTGTATCTTATGGAAGGATTAGAAAAGGTGTTGGAGACGACTATAAGAGAACAGAGCGTATGAGAATAGTCTTAACAAAGGTATTTGATAAATTGAAGACTATGAACGTTGGACAATTAAATAAAGTTGCAAATATGATGTTGCCACAGGTTCAGACCAACTTGAGTAATAACGATATTATAGCACTTGGCCTAAGATTACCAAGTTATAATATTGGGAGCAGTGTAGGGTGGCCATATGATGTTACCGGAGGTTTAATAGGAGGAGTTTCTTATGTAATTCCGGACAATTTAGAAGCAAATATTGTTAAGCTTCATGCTGAAATGTTTGGACAACCTGATTATATACCATCAGCCGATGCTATATCTATAAGCAACACAATTAAAACCAATATTAGTGCGGCTAAGCAGGATAATAATTATGTAGAAAAAGCGCCTATAAAAATTGATAATAACAATAACTCCAATAATAAACCTTCTACAGAAAAACCAATAGTTAAACCTGAAACTCCATCGGAGAAGCCTAAGCCAACACCGGAGAAACCTTCAGAAAAACCAAACGAAGGTGGCGACGGAAGTGGAGGAACAGATAACGGAGATACAGGTGGTGATTCTACAGGAAACGGTGACTCTTCAGGTGGTGGTGTGACTGATGACAATAATGTTGAACCGAAGACGGGGGAATAAAGTAATAAATAAAGTATAGTATTAATAAAGATAAAGATTAAGGAAAGGTGACAAGATGGCAAAAGAAAAAATAAATTTTGAAGATGAAAAAGTGAGAAGCAATTATAGACACACCACGTCTCATATCTTAGCCCAGGCAGTAAAGAAATTATGGCCCGATGCTAAACTTGCGATAGGTCCTGCGATTGAAAATGGATTTTATTATGATTTTGATATGGAGCATAAGCTTTCGGATCAAGATTTGCTTAAAATAATGAAAGAAATGAAAAAAATCACCCAGGCTAACTATAAACTTGAAAGATTTGAACTTCCTAGAGAAGAAGCAATTAAATTTATGGAAGAAAGAAATGAAGATTATAAAGTAGAGTTGATTAAAGATTTACCTGAAGATGCAATTATTTCTTTCTACAAACAAGGAGACTTTGTTGATTTATGTGCCGGACCACATATGGAGTCAACTGGCCAAATTAAAGCTATTAAGCTTATGAGTGTAGCTGGTGCATATTGGAGAGGTAATGAGCATAATAAGATGCTTCAAAGAATTTATGGAACATCATTCCCTAGTCAGGAAGAACTTGACCAATATATTAATAGATTAGAAGAAGCGAAAAAAAGAGACCACAGAAAAATTGGCAAAGAAATGGATCTATTTGCAATATATGAGGAAGGTCCTGGATTCCCGTTCTTTATGCCAAAAGGTATGATTATTAGAAATGAACTAGAGAATTTCTGGAGACAAGAGCATAGAAAAAGAGGGTATATGGAAATAAAAACTCCACTTATCTTAAACGAGCAGTTATGGAGGACTTCAGGGCATTGGGATCATTATAAGGATAATATGTACTTTACAAAGATCGATGATGGAGATTATGCAATTAAACCTATGAATTGTCCAGGTTCTATGCTTGCATATAAGAGAAAAATGTATTCTTACAGAGATTTTCCTATGAGAATGGGAGAATTGGGCCAAGTCCACAGACATGAGCTTTCAGGTGCGCTTCATGGACTTATGAGAGTAAGAACATTTACTCAAGACGATGCACATATTTTTATGCTTCCTGAACAGATTAAAGACGAAATAATTGGAGTTGTAAATTTTATTGATGATGTTTACAAGATGTTCGGCTTTAAATACCATATTGAGCTTTCAACAAGACCTGAAGATTCTATGGGTACTGACGAGGAATGGAATATGGCTGAAGCTGCCTTAAAAGAGGCCATGGAGCAGGTTGGCGTTCCTTATGTAGTTAATGAAGGTGATGGTGCATTCTATGGGCCTAAATTGGATTTCCACCTTGAAGATTCAATTGGGAGAACATGGCAGTGTGGTACTATTCAGCTAGATATGCAGATGCCACAGAGATTTGATCTTACTTATGTGGGAGCAGATAATGAAAAGCATAGACCAGTGATGATACATCGTGTAATATTTGGTTCAATAGAAAGATTTATTGGGATTCTAACGGAACACTTTGCTGGTAAATTCCCATTATGGCTAGCTCCAGTACAAGTTAAGCTTTTAACGGTATCTGAAGTTTTTGCTGACTATGCTAAAGAACTTGCAAATAAATGTGAAGAAGCTGGATTAAGAGTTGAGCTTGATATTAGAAATGAAAAAATAGGTTATAAATTAAGAGAAGCGAGAAATGAAAGAGTATCATATATCGGCGTAATTGGTGAAAGAGAAATGGAAGCGAGAACTCTAACAGTTCGTTCAAGTAAAGCTGGCGAATTAGGTGAAATGAAAATAGACGATTTCATTGAAAAGCTTATTGAAGAGATTAACACAAAAGCCATATAATATAAGGAGGTAAGGGAAATGTTCCTTAATAAGTCCCCTTTAGAAAATCCTGTTTACTTATGTACAGTAAACAGTGAGTTCGAAGCAGATTTAATTGATTCTAAACTAAATTCTGAAAAAATAAGAACTAATAGGCTATATGAAGAAGGCAATAGATATATGGAGACGATTATGGGCCAAACTGTATCATATCCAATTAAGATATTTGTATCAGAAAAGGATTTTGAAGACGCAAAGAATATAATATTGCCAGTAGATCTAGATGATTGTGATTTACTTTAACTAGAAATATAATTAAAAGTGACTAGACCAAATTTATTTGGACTAGTCATTTTTATTTAATCAAATTTTTATAAATATATAGAAAAAGGATTAAAGTAATTTCTTTTATTAAATCAAAAAAAAGTTATATATAGTGTTATAAATATACGTTATAATGAATATATTCAGAAAAAACAATTGACAAAATTATTGATCAATAAAGAAATTTATGTATGAAAAACAATAAAAAATCGTAAAATTTGTGTTTTGATTAAAAAAGTACAGTCCTTGTTTAATTTTGTGTATTGAAAAAAGTTTTTTCTGAAAATAAAATATATGAATAAGAATAAAGGTGGATGTGAAATGGAAACTTGTGGAGACATTCTAGATATCAGGGCAGAAAGCATTACTTATAAACCTTTTCATCTGAGCAAAAACTTAAGGATTATATATGTTCTTAAAGGAAGTATTTCATGTAGATGGATAGCTGGAACACATGTGTTATGTGAAGGTGAAATTGAAATATTAAATATAAACGAACCAGTGAGTATTGAAAAGAATGATAATCAGAATTTAGTTCTTACTTTTGAGATAGATGCAGATATAGCCAAAAAGTCTTGCGATTTTATAGATAAAGGGCTTTTTAATTGTAATACTACTTTGTTTTATTCTTCTAGGACAGATAAGGGAGACCAAGAGATTATTAAAGCCATGTTGCGCAGTTTATATAATTATTATATAAAGTCTGCCGATGAAGTTTTAATAAAAAAAGAAATAGAAAAGATTATAAGCATAGTTGGAGAAAAATGCCATGATTTACGAAATATGTTTAGAGAGGATGGAGATTCAGATATAAGGGCTGAAAGGTTTTTTAGGATTTATACATACATTTACGAGAATTTTGATAAAAAAATTAATTTAAAAGAACTAGCAGAAAGCGAATATGTAAGCCTTCAATACCTATCTAAAGAATTCAACGAAAGGCTAAATATAAATTTTAAGGATACATTAGAATACTATAGGGTTATTCAGTCGGTTAGATATTTGATAACTAGTAAAACAACAATTACAATGATTTCAGAACTTTGTGGTTTTTCAGCTACAAGGTATTTTTATAAACATTTTTCAAAATATCTGAATTGCACTCCAGTAGAGTTCAGAAATAAATATTTAACAAGAAATGAAGAAGTTAAAATCCTTCATCCAAACAGTACCGAAATAAAAGAAAAAATAGAATTTTTTGATGTTAAGCATAGTGACATAGAGAATTTTTCTAATATTGGAAATAAAGAAGATATTATACAAAGATTTAATATGTTAAAATTGGATAACTATAGGGGTCAATTTGGTAACAGTAGAAGAATTAATAAATGCATTGTTGAAGATATAATGACAATATGCAATGAGTATTTCCCAACACAAATAGATATTCTGCAGCAAGTAAGTGAAAAAGGGAATTCGTCTGTTTTAAAATTTATACTATTCATTAAAAATAAGGAAGAAGAAACTCTGTGCTTGGAAGAAATAATTTTGAAAGTTGAGAGAATAACCATATGTGCATATTACATTTATCAATATACTACTGAAAAGGGTTTAGCTGTAAAAATAATAAATGATATTGTGGACAGGCCTAAAAATTTCAATGAATCTTTAGGGCTATCAGAAAAAGATATACCAATAATGTTGATAGAAGTGGGATATCCTACTTGACAAAATATTTTACTTGAGAAAGGATTATTAAAATGAAAAAATCGAAATTAGTTGCACTATTATTAGTTGTAATAATGGTTTTAACAGGGTGTGGAGGCTCTGGAGGAGGGAACTCTGAGAATAGCAAAACACTAGTTATCGCTATTCAAGATGAAATTGAAGGTACTGATATACAGCAGATAGGTTGGGACAACCTTGTGCATCAATTAATATACAGTCCATTGATTACTTTTAATGATGATTTAAGTAAGTTGCAACCTTGTTTTGCTAAAGATTTTGAGATATCAGAAGATGGGTTAGAGGTAACATTCCATCTCTTTGAAGATTCAAAGTTTTCTAATGGAGATAGTCTTACGGCAGAAAGCGTAAAGAAATCAGTTGAGAGAATGAAAGAAATTAGCGAATACGCAGGTGATGTGGAAGCAATTAAAGAAATAAAAGTTGTAAATGACACAACGGTAAAATACATATTATCTGAACCTGCTGCTTACATGTGGGCTAGCTTAACTAGCAATTTTGGCGGAGTAGTTAATGCAGGAAAAGCAGAGGAAATGGGAAATGATGAGTTTAATAGAGCTGCAGTAGCAAATGGACCTTATATGGTGAAGGAATGGCAGGCAGGTTCACAAATAGTGTTAGAAAAGAATCCGTACTTTAAAACTGCTAACCCTAGTGTTACAAATACAGGAGTTGGAGATTTTGATGAAATTATTATAAGATTTATTCCTGATCAATTTACAAGGGTGAGTGAATTAGAATCTGGAAATGTTGATATAATTTATGATGTTCCTGCAGCAAGTATAGGAAGTTTAAAAGGCAATTCAGACATATCCACTTTTGAGTATAAACAAGCGGGGTCTACATACATAATGATGCAAACTGAGGATGCCCCTCTAAACAATAAATTGATTAGAGAAGCAATTAATTTAGGGATTGATAGAGATGCCCTTTCTGATGCATTAGATAATGTTGTTTCACCTCTATATGGATTTATTTCAAGTGCACAGGCAGGTTACAGTGAAGAAAAAGAGGTTCAACTGGCAGATACTTATAAGCATGATGAAATAAAAGCTAAGAAATTGTTAAAACAAGCCGGTTATAGTGATAATGACGGAGATGGTTTCGTAGATAAAAATGGTAAGAATTTGACTATTGAATATGCTTCTCCAACAGATAAAGCATCAAGCAAAGCCGCAGCGCCTGTAATCCAAGAGCAGTTAAAAAATATTGGAATAGATTTGCAAATAAAGGAATATGAACAAGCATATATTAAACAGCTTGTCAGAGACAATAAATATCAAATGGCATCTAGAAATTATTTATGGAATGATGCTGATATCCTATACTATGTATTCACTGAGGAATCGGGATATCCATGGCACGATCCGTTAGTAACTAAAACACTGAAAGAAGCTAGATATATTACTGATGCTGACAAGAGAGTAAAAAAATATGAAGAGGCACAGGATGCTTTATTCGATAAAATGCCAGCAGTATCACTGTTTGCAGATAACTATTGCATAGCAGCAAGAAACAACATAAAGGGACTTGTAATCACAAATGATGGCAGATCTATATATAATGATGTAACTAAGGAGTAATTGATGGTTAATAGAGAATCACTAGAAGAAAGACTAGATAAGATAATTATTCCGATTATGAATGAGAATACTCCAGGTATGGCGCTATTAATTGCGGAAGGCGAAGAAGTAATACTCAGAAAGGCATATGGTATGGCCGATTTAGAAAGACATATACCAATAACAATAAATGATAATTTTGTAATCGCCTCTAACACAAAACAATTCACATGTTTGGCAATTATGATGCTAAAAGAAAAAGGCCTTTTGGATTATGATGAGACAATTGAAAGATTCTTCCCTGACTTTCCCGAATACAATAAAATAGTAACAATTAGACAGCTTATGAATCATCAGTCTGGAATAAAAGAATATTTTGAAGATGATACGTGGACTAAATGGGAAGGTGCAGAGTGCGCTACTACTGAGGAAATGTTAGAGATTATAAAGAAATTTGATGGTCTTGATTTTGAACCTGGCACTCAATATTCATATTCAAATTCTGCCTATGTAATGCTTGGGAATATTATTGAACAAATAACCAATACACCATTTGGCAAATTTATAAAAGAAAACATTATAGATAAAGTTGGTATGCTTAATACTTTTGCTCCGGATTATCTAGATGACAGACCAGATAACCTTATAGAGGGATATACCATAAAAGAGGATGGCTCATTTAAAAAGCAAGAATATGATATGGCACTTGTAGGTTATGCTGATGGGAATATGCAATCAAATGTTGACGATATGTATAAATGGCACAATTTCCTTTATATGAGCAATTCGGATAAGATAATGAGCCGTGAAACAATGGATGAGGCCTTTATCGAAAACCAGTTAAAAGATGGTACAAAAACAGGATATGGTTTCGGCTTTTTTATTGGAGAATGGAATGGACATAGAGAAATATGGCATACCGGAGGCACTAATGGCTTTATCTCAAGGTGTTCTAGATATGTAGACGATAATCTCTCAGTTATCATGCTTACAAATTATGAAGGATTACCTAAGGATGAACTATACGAAAAAATAATTAATCAAGTGATTACAATATAAAAGGATTATTGGAGAGAGGGGGTAAATATCCCTTCTCTCTATTAATGTATGATAGATATATAATTGATTGGAGAAAGAAAATTGAACGACGTTATTAGGTACATAATAAAACGTTTGCTAATTGGAGTATTAGTAGTTGTTTTTGTTACAATACTGATTTTTTCCATTATGCAGGCTATGCCGGGAAACCCTGTTGACCTTATGGTGGATACGAGAGTATCTGCTGAAAAAGTAGCTGAAATTAAGGCACAGTGGGGTCTTGATAAACCGCCTATTATACAATATTTTTATTGGATGGGTAACATTTTACAAGGAGATTTTGGAGTTTCAATTTCGCTCAAGCAAAATGTAAGTGATTTAATTCTACAAAGGTTACCTTATACTATGATGCTGACAGGGATGGCTCTGTTAATAGAATATCTATTAGCCATTCCATTAGGATTAATAGCAGCAGTAAAAAAGAATAGCAAAACAGACAAAACTTTAACTATTTTGACTATAGTTTTATGGTCCATGCCTCCATTTTGGTTAGGCGTGCTATTAATGCTTATTTTCAGCATTGGCCTAAATCTGTTACCATTATCGGGATTTAGTGGTTTTGCATCTTTGATTTTGCCGGCGCTAACACTAGCTCTACCAGCCTTAGCACAGATTTTCCGATTGACAAGGTCCGAAGTCTTAGATGTCATGGATGAAAAGTATGTCACTACGGCATATGCAAAGGGGATAGAAGAAAAAAGAGTTTTGATAAAGCATGTTCTTAGGAATGCACTTATACCTGTTACTGTAATGTTTTTTTTGTCGCTACCATGGTTAATAGGTGGTGCAGTAGTTGTAGAAAATGTTTTCGCATGGCCTGGGATGGGTCAACTTCTTTGGAAGGCAATTGCAAAGCAAGATTTTGTAATAGTCCAGGGTATAATATTTGTAATTACTATATTAACAGTAGTATGTAATATAATTGGTGATATAGTTTCTGGAATTCTAGACCCTAGAATTAGGTTAGAGTAAGGGGGATAGATATGATAAAAGAGAAATTTAAGCTTATATTAAAGAACAAAATGCTACTAGTTGGATTTATTTTGTTCTTATGTATGATTGTAGTAGTAATTTTTGCACCACAGATAGCTCCCCACACCTTTGCAGAACAAAATTCGGCAATGCGTTTGGCTTCTCCTAGTTTTGAGTATCCTTTTGGGACTGACCAATATGGTAGATGTATTTTTAGCAGAGTAGTCTACGGGTCAAGAATAGCTTTATGTGTAGGTATTGTGGCAGTAATTATTGAGACATTAATAGGAGTAACTTTGGGAATAATTTCGGGATATTATGGAAAGACCATCGATAAAATCGTTCTTTTTATTACGGATACAACATGGTCAATTCCACCTATTATTCTTGCTATGGCAATAGTATTAATGTTAGGGTCAAGTGCCCAAAATGTAGCTATTGCTGTTGCCGTTGTAAGCTGGGCACAGTTTACAAAAATAATACGGGCAAAAGTGCAATCCTTAAAAAACCTGTCATATATTGAAGCCGCTAAAATATATGGAGAAAGTGATTTTAATATAATTATAAGATACATATTACCTAATTTAGTATCTACAATTGTTATTTTAGCTACCCTAGCATTACCTTCTGCAATATTGTCAACTACTTCAATGGGATTTTTAGGCCTTGGCGCACAACAACCACAGCCGGACTGGGGTATGATTTTATCAGAAGGAATACAGTTTATAAGAAATGCGCCATGGATTTCTATGGCTCCTGGTATTGCCATTGTTTGGACTGTATTAGGGTTTAACCTTGTAGGTGAAGGCGTTAAAGAACTTCTTGATCCTAGATTAAAAGTATAGGGGGTTAATATGAAGGAAAAATTAATAGATATAAAAGATCTTTCTATAGAGTTTAACACTTCAAATGGAAAAGTAAAGGCTGTTGATAGCGTTTCTTTTGATATAAAAAAAGGTGAGGTTTTTGCTCTAATTGGAGAGTCAGGTTGCGGAAAATCAACTACGGCCATGGGAATAATGCAGCTAATAAAATCCCCGGGTTCAATAAATGGTGGCGAAATAAACTTTGATGGTATCGATTTATTAAAATTATCTAAAGAAGAAATGACAGCTAAAAGAGGAAAAGAAATTGCCATGATATTTCAAAATCCTTTAGATTCACTTAATCCGGTATATACTATCGGAACACAGATAATGGAAGGTCTACTTGTTGAAAAGATAGAAAAAGAGGAAGCCTGGAAGAGGGCATATACTATGCTTAAAGATGTTAAAATATCTGATGTGGAATCTAGAATGAAGTCATACCCACACGAAATAAGTGGAGGTATGAGACAGAGAGTAATGATAGGAATGATGCTTTGCAGAAACCCTAAGCTACTAATTGCAGACGAGCCAACAACTGCTCTTGATGTTACAATACAAGCAGGAATTATAGAACTGATGAACGATCTTCGTCAGAAATATGATTCTTCCATTTTAATAATCACCCATGATTTTGGTATAGTAGCAGATATTGCAGACAGAGTTGGAGTTATGTATGCAGGCAACTTAATCGAAGTAGCAGAGGTGTTTGAGATTTTTGATAATCCAAAACACCCATATACTAAACTTTTGATGAAAGCCCTTCCTACCATAACTAAAGAGCAGGGGAGACTTGAAACTATTAAAGGTACTGTTCCCAACCTGGCAGAAGAACAGCATGGATGCAAATTTGCTGATAGATGCCCAAAGGTAACATCAGCGTGTAGAAAAATAAAACCTGTTTTAAGAGAAGTTAAACCGGGACATTTATGTGCTTGCATCATGGAGGAGGGAGAAATAAAAAATGGATAATGAGGTACTAGTTAAAGCTGACCATTTAAAGAAATATTTTCCTATACATAAAGGCAAGGATAAAGTTTATGTGAGAGCTGTTGACGATGTGAGTATTGAAATATATGAAGGCGAAACACTAGGATTGGTTGGAGAAAGTGGAAGTGGAAAAACGACTATAGCAAAAATGATTTTGGGACTTTTACCTCCGACTGAAAGCACTGTATATATAGAAGGAAATGATATATTTGAAAAAAATAAAAAGACAAAATTACAAAAATCTGTAGGGGCGGTATTTCAAGACCCTGCATCATCGCTAAATCCGAGAAGCATTATATATCGTTCGCTAGAAAGACCGTTAGAGATAAACGGATATAGTAAGGAAAATGCAAAACAACTCATTTATGAAACAGCTGAGAAAATTGGAATAGGAAGAGAACTTTTGAAACGATTCCCTCATGAGCTTTCAGGAGGTCAACAACAACGAATAAGTATTGCAAGAGCAATTATGTTAAAACCCAAGCTTTTAGTTTTAGACGAGCCTACAAGTGCTCTCGATGTATCTGTGCAAGCTCAGACCCTAAATGAGCTGCTTTATTTACAAAAAGAGTTAGGAATGACTTATCTTTTCATTACACATAATTTATCAGTGGTTAGATATATGAGTGATAGGATATGTGTGATGTATGGTGGTAAGGTTATGGAAATTGGAAAAGCTGAGAATATATATAACAATTGTGTTCATCCATATACTTTTGGCCTTTTAGCATCTGTACCACCTTTACACCCGAAATTTAGGGCTAGAAAGAAGCATTTATTAGTTGGTGATATGCCAAGCTTAGTAAATGAGGAGAATGGGTGTAGGTTCTGCAGTAGATGTAAATATAAAAGAGAGATATGCACATTGGAAGAACCACCGATGAAAAAAGTCGGCGAAGAGCATTTTGCAGCATGTCATTTTGCAAATGAAATAGATTTTTACAGTGGAGAGGACAAATGAAAGACTTAAAGATTCTTAATGCCAGGATACCTTACTTTGAAACAAATAGCTGGAATACATCAGATATATTAATTGATAAAGGCAAAATAGTTAAAATAGGTATAGTAAATGAAGATACAAAAGATACAATAGATGCACAGGGAAAAATCGTAGCACCCGGGTTTATAGACATTCATGCCCATGAAGATCCTATCAACGCAGGGGAATACAATTTCTTCACAGCTAAGTGTGAGTTGAAAATGGGAGTAACTACGAAAGCAGCAGGTAATTGCGGAGAAACTTATGATGACTTAGAGAGTTTTTGTAGGAACATTGAGAAAAAAGGTAGTCCAACAAATTATCTTATGTTTGTAGGACAAAATTTTTTAAGAGAAAGGGTTGGTGCCCTTAATAGATATAAACCGTCTACAAAGATGGAATTAGAAAAAATGAAAAAACTTTTGCAAGAGTATAAAAAATTTTCTCCAATTGGTTTGTCATGTGGATTTGAATATGCACCAGGCATTACAACTACCGAAACAATTGAACTTATTAAGACTTTGGAAGATGAGGGATTTTTAACATCAGTACACTTTAGGAGTGATGGGGCGAAAAGCCTTGAATCAATTAAAGAACTTGTTGAGATATATAACCACACTGGTTATGGAATACAAATGTCTCATATTGGCAGTTGCAGTGCTGTAGGATATATGAAAGAGGCGCTTTACGCAATTAATATTGCTAGGCAGGAAGGCGTTGATATTACGACAGACTGTTATCCATATAATGCGTTTTGTACAGGAATTGGTACGGCAGTTTTTGATGAGGGTTGTTTTGAAAAATGGAAAAAGGATTATGGAGATATTTTAGTTACTGGTGGAAAGTATAAAAATCAGTTTTGTACAAAGGAAATTTTTGACGAAATAAGAATATCAGATCCAGATATGTACGTTGTAGCCTTTGTAATGAATGAAGAAGAAATTGAAATGGCATATAAAGATCCTTATGTAATGGTAGGAAGTGATTGTGGTTATGTACATGGTTGTGGCCATCCTCGAGGAGCAGGGTCTTTCCCTAGAGTCTTAAAAAGATTTGTAAATGAAAAAAAGACAATTTCATTGATGGATGCATTGAGAAAAATGACCATACTTCCTGCTGACAGATTAAAGTTAAAATCAAAGGGAGAAATCAAAGAAGGTTTTGATGCCGATATTGTGATTTTTGATCCATTAAGAATTAAAGATAAAGCCACTTTTGAAAATCCTACGCTGTCACCAGAAGGAATAGATTATGTAATTATTAATGGTCAAATAGCAGTTTGTCAAAACAAAATAATTAATGATAACTTAGGGCAATATATACCATATGAAAATATATAGGAGTTACCACAAATATGAGAGTATGAGAAAAAGTCTGTAAATAGCTCTTTCTAGACTTCTATGATATTTAAATTAGAATTAGAGAATTTAGATTTTCTCTTGAATTAACGAGTTTAGTATAATTGCTCAAAAAGCGCATGTCAATAGAAACC
>JAWRJF010000071.1:0-6232 GCA_040307645.1 Anaerovoracaceae bacterium
AGTCGAAGATATTGAACACATTTGTGAAGAGTTATTAATTATTGAACAAGGGAAATTAATATATCAAGGAAAAATAGATGATTTGCTTTTGGAAGCATCAAACAATTTAGGGATTAAAGAGTTTTTTACTTTAGATGAATTTCAAGAATACTCATGTAACAATAATGTTTTTACATTTAGAAGGGAATGCAAAAAAATTATTGCTACGGTTTCTAAAAGTAACTCTGATATTAAAGAATTTAATGTGAGCCTTGAAGATGCATATATGTGGAAGATAAGTAAAGGGGAAAACCAATGATTAAATTTCTTGCCTTTAATATAAAGAAAAAATGGAAAAGAATACCATTAATTATTTTGTTAATTTTGCTTATGGTGTTTATTTTCACTCAAATAGGAGAAATTTTCCATTATCCTGTTAAAAGTGACGTGGATTTACATAAATTAGAAGGATATGGTGAAAATAATTATTTATATATAAATAAGACAGATTCTGAGATAAAGAAAGAATTAAGAAACAATATAGAAAAAACCATTACGAATAATACGGATAGTATTGAGAATTTAAGTAGTCTTAAAGAACTTTTAAAAAATTTAGATTATTACGATCTAGATGAACTTATCGAAAAAAGTAAAAAAGATAATGTTTCATATGCATATTTAAAAAATACTATACAAGAAATTAAAATGGAGTATAAATCATATAATGCGATTAATAAAGATTTATTAGAAAGTACTAAAAACAAAGGTTATCAGATTGAATTTCAAAAAAATTATATTACTTATATTCAAGCTATAATTGCATTTTTGTTGATTCCTTTTATTATAATTATTTTTGAAGAAGATGATAGGTATAATATAAGAGAATCCATGAAGATTACTTCAAATAAGTACCTGAAATTTTTTATTGCGGAATTATGTACGGTGTTGATTCCTATAATTATATTCACATACACATTGGGAGTATGTTTGAATTTATATAGTTATTTTAAGTTTTATTTTGCAGGTTACGATATAGAATATTTACCAATGACTATAAAATACTGTTTGTATTTTATTCCGTCAGTAATTTGCTTTACATCAGTTTTAATACTGATTATTTCTAAAGCGAAAAATTATATGTCCATAATGCCTCTATATTTGGTATGGATTATATTTAACATAACACCTAGAGCTACCAAATTACCTATGATTTTTGAAAGCTTAATAGTATTGCATCGCTTGGATACAAATATTTTAAATGAAAATAATATCATAATTAGGCAAGTATTAATTGTTATTATAAGTATAATTATACTTATGCTATCATACAATAAACGAAAGGAGAAAATATTATGATAAAAAAAAGATTGAATTTACAATACTTTGTTTACCCAATGGTATATTCCCTACTGATATTGTTTGCATTTAATATAAAAAGTGTTTTAGATTTTGTTAATGTTTCTATTATGTACCTGCCATTGTATTTTATAATAACAGTTTCTAATTATAATACTAAGATAAATGACATTGGTATGATAGAAATTGAATATATGCAAAATAGAAATAAGTTCTTAAATTATTTTAAGAGTGTTATTATCGAGCTTCTCAGCATTATTGTAATTATTACTGTTCACTTAGGTTTGTATATTATCTTTTATAGAATGGATTTTAATTCATCAGTGTCGATTTATGATTATATACTGAATACGTATACTTCAATTTTATTGTTTGTAGGCTTCACATACTTTGTGAGTTCTTTAACATTCAGTAAATCCATAGCGATTTTTGTTTGCAGTATTTTTTGGATTTATTTTATGATTAATATAGATAGTACTTCAATTTTAAATCCATTTTTTTATGTTGGCAATCCTAATAGTTCTGTGGTTTACGTGTATGTACAAAGTATTATAGGTATTGGATTTATTTTTTTAACAGGTTATCTTAAAACTAAAAGTCCATATTTTTTACAATCAATTAGAAGAATTTGACACTTAAAGATAGGGGATATTTTTATATGCACTTATTATTTCTAAAATTTATTTTTGAAAATAATAAGAGAGTGTATATATTATTATTATTATTGTTGTTGTTTAGAGAGGAGTTGTTTATGATTATTAATGCAAGAAAGTTGAAATTTGTTTTATTATGTTGTTTTACTCTACTTTTAATTAATTGTTTTAGTGTATATGCTATGGCGGCTGAACATGATAATGTAACATTTGATAAGGTGGAAAAAATAGGAAATAAAGTAGAACAGTATCTAGTAGTAAAAGGAACCTACGTTTATTTTAATTATGAATTAGCTGAAAAAAACAAAGAATCATTTGAAGTGATTGAACAAGGCTTATTGATAGAATCGATAAGTAACGAATTTAATGGAACTAATGGTATCCAATTAAGAAGTGTTTCTATAAGCTTACCTATATGGGGGAATTATTGTGGCCCAGGATATAGTGGAGAAGATTTTACAAAACCTGCACAAGATATTTTGGATGAGGGGTGTAGGAGACATGATAAATGCTATAAATGGGGGTTATCATTAACTCAAAACTGCGAATGCAATCGAGCTTTGGTTCAATATATCGACGAAAACAAAAGTAAAATGACTGGGAAAATGGCAAAAGTTGCTTGGGCAATAAGAACATATTTTAATACAATAGGAATGATAGGGTGTTAATTAATCAGTGAAGAGTATAGGTTATTATACTATGAAATAAATGATATTTGACCATTACATGAGCCTTAAATTAATTCATAGTCTATTTATATATAAATGGAGAGATGCATAATTGTATTATATGTATTTTCTATCCACATCCCAATATTATTTTGAATTTAAATAATGTATATTGGGAGACATGAGTATGTACAGAAAATTTTTATTAGTGATAGGATTAAATACAAAGAGTGAATTAATACATAAGATTACCTTGATTTTTACCTGTTATCCTTTTTTATGAAATAAAAACTGAATATAAATTTTTTATTTGTTTGTTTTTACGAGGGCTTCGCATGTCAAAATGCAGAAGTCCTCCTTTTTTATGCTCAAAAATCAAAAACAGAGTAAAAAAAGGAGGACCAAAGGATGTCAGACAAAGAAAAATATATTTATGTCAAAGGTAAAAAAATCTATGTACCTGATGAAGTGTATAGAGCATATAAAAAAGAGCTTAATCATGAAGCTCATTTGAAAAGATTAGATAGAAAGCATAAGGTATTTCATTTCGGAGACTTCAACACAAGTATTGTAGATGTTGCAGATAATACAGTTGATGTTGAAAAAATCATTGAAACTAAAATGCTGATAGAAGATCTGTATCGTGCATTAAACAATTTAAATGAGGAAGAGAGAAATCTAATCAAATTACTATATTTTGATGATAAAACTCTCATAGAAGTTGCAAAGCAAAGAAATACAAATCCAATGAAAATCAGTAGATTAAGAAATAAGGTTTTAGAGAAACTGAGAAAACTTTTGGATAGGTAAATCAAGTAGAGGGCAAGGGAAAATATCTCTGCCCTCTATTTTTTAAAAATTTTTCGAAAAAATATTCAAAAAAGTGTTAAAAGTTGTCCTGAAAGTAAGGTTTATATATAGAGGGACTTTTATACCTCTTTATATATAGATTTTGAACCTTGACAACTGAATAGACCAAGACAAGACGTTAACTGTTAGTTGAGCAATTTACAACTTACGCCAAGATAAACTTGCTAAGATAATTGGTTTAAATGAATACCTACATTTGTAGAGGATATAAGGTTTGGAGCGGTAAATAAGTTTGTATAAAAAGAGGGTGGCAACTCTTGTGCGATGATATTAACGGGGATAATGATACTTCTACAGTTGAAGCCGGCTCATCTTGAAAAGGGGCGGAGGTGAAATTCCTATGTTGCAGCCAATGCACTTGTCAATGTCATAAAACTTAAAAATCTTAAAGATAAGGAGAAGATATTATGTGTGATGAACATAATATAGATATAGAAATGAAAACAGATAAAAAAGATAAACAGACAATAAGTCTAATTGATGGTTGGAATATAGAAGTTAAATTTAATGAAAATGGATTTAGTTTAGAAAATTTAGTAGAGGAATACATCAAAGAAAAATTTTCTGTCTATTAGGGGCTGACAAAAAATATAAGGAGCGTTATAATATTTTTGTGGAAGCCTAACCTTGGTTCGATTTATTGTATGTAAATTGAATTAAAGGAGGCTTTTTTGTGTTTAAAAATAGTGTAGATAAAGAAAATATTGCAGTTATGTATTTAAGACTCTCAAAAGAAGATGGAGAAAAAACAGAAAGTAACTCTATATCCAACCAAAGAGAGATGATACATTCCTACGCAAAGAGAAATCAATTTATCATATGCAAAGAGTATGTTGATGATGGATATTCAGGAGCAACTTTTGATAGACCTAACTTTAAAGAAATGATGAAAGATGCTTATGATAAGAAATTTGATACCATCATTGTAAAAGACCTATCAAGATTTGGTAGAGATTATATAGAAGCAGGCAAATATATCCAAAGAATATTCCCTGAAAACGGTATAAGATTTATATCTGTAAATGACAATTATGATAGTAAAGTTGCAGATATGAACGATACACACCTAATACTGCCTATAAAAAATTTTATCAACGACAGCTACTGTAGAGATATTTCCAATAAGGTAAAGAGTTCTCAGAAGATAAAAAGAGAAAAAGGCGATTTTATCAGTGCCTTTGCACCTTATGGATATAAAAAGTCTGAGGAGAATAAAAACAAGTTAGTGATTGATAAAGAGATATCGGATACTATCAAAAATATATTTGATATGAAGCTTATGGGATATTCCTCAAAGGCAATTGCAGATGAACTAAATCATTTAGGAGTTTTAACTCCAAGAAAATATAAAGAAAGTCAAGGCTTTAAGTGTAATGGCTTTCAAAACATAAAAGGTGGAAATTGGACAGCAAAGGCAGTAAACAGAATTATAGAAAATGAAGTATATATTGGAAATACCTTACAGGGCAAGAGTATTACTTTAAACTATAAAAATAAAAAACAGATAGAAAAAGAGAAAGAAGAATGGATAAGGGTGGAAGATACTCATGAGCCAATCATAGGTAAGGAAATTTTTGCTATTGCAAATACGATGTTAAAAAGAGATTTAAATAACTCTCGTGGTAAAGATAAAATTGATATTTTTACCGGGATGTTGTTTTGTAAAGAATGTGGAAGTTCTCTAATTAGAAGAACTGTGAAGTATAAAGAAAGAGAAGAGATTTTCTATATATGCTCAAAGTATAATAAGGAAAAATCTTGCTCAAGACACAGCATAAAGGAAGAAACCTTGATAAAAGCAGTGTCTAAAACAATAAAATCCTATATTGAATTTAATGAAAAGTTATATTCCAAAGTTCAGTTTATAGATATAAATAGAAACTTGAAAGACAATCAAATTCCTATATTAAAACGAGAAAAAGCGATGACGGAAGAACTGTTATCTTCACTTTACCTTGATTTAAAAGAGGATGTAATCAGTAAAGAAGAATATCAGCTTTTTAGAAAAAACTATATGGAAAAACTCACTAAGTTAGATGAAAGTATCCAGTATAGATTAAGGAGGCAAGAAGATACAAAGGATAAGATAGATAAAAATAAGAGCTGGATCATTGATATTAACAGATATAAAAATCTATCCGAAATAGATAGATTATCTGTTGTGATGCTTATTGATAAAATTTTTATTTCTGAAGATAAGACGATAGATATTAGGTTTAATCATACTGAAGAGTTATCTTTGCTTGAAGCAATGGTTAAAACGGATAAGACCGAACTTAAGAATAATATTCTAGTACAGAAAAACATTGTTACAAATAGAAGGCTAAAGGCTACACCTACTGTTACTGTTATGAATAAAAGTCTTATAAGTGCTGAAAGTGAGGTGTGTTATGGCTAGAACAAAAAATAGACATATATCACAATTAGAAATCAGCACAAAAGTCATAAAAGTGGCTGAAAAGACATATATTTCCGGTATTTATACAAGACTATCACAGGAAAGAAAAGAAGATTACAGAGATAAAAGTAATTCCCTTGAAATGCAGGAGGAGCTTTGTATAAAAGAAGTGTAAATGATAAACTGATAATGTAGAAAAATTAGAATCTCAAAATGCACAAATTTATACATTTTTTCTTGTATAATATTTCTAAAAAGCTTAACTGACAGGAGAGATATTATGCGAAAAGATGTATTGAATCAAATTA
>JAWRJF010000072.1:0-14202 GCA_040307645.1 Anaerovoracaceae bacterium
ACTAATTAAAATTATCATATGATTTGCGACTGATTTTTGTGGAATATGGCAAACCAGTCGCAATTTCTTGTCTCTAGAGGAAAAACGGACAGGTTTTTACCTTTTAATGGAAATTTATGTGATAAAAGGGTAACAATGAAGGATGGAATGTATATTAAATGAATTTATGTAAATAATACACAGTAAATTTATGTAAATAAACATTGATTAAGGGTCAAAAGACCTTAAAAGTTACCCACAAAATGATTTTATTATACGATTTGCGACTGATTTTTGAAAACCAAGTAAAATCAGTCGCAATTCCTACTTTTTAGAGAGAAAGTGGGCAGGAATACACAAGGCTGGGGCATTGTTATAAATGAATCATTGTCTGTGTTTAAATAAGTAAAAAGCTATTGAAAGTAAATAGTTTTAGTGGTATACTGATAAAACAAAAAGAACATATGTTCTATTTACCGATTTGGATATAAACATATGACATCATGGAGAGGGGGATAATGTTGAATAATAGGATTGTTATGCATATTGATGTTAATTCAGCATATCTGAGCTGGACGGCCGTTGATCTTTTGGAAAATGGGTATGGACTTGATATAAGAACAGTTCCCGCAGTTATAGCAGGTGATCCCGAAAACAGGCAAGGTATTATATTGGCTAAATCAATTCCAGCTAAAAAATATAATATAAAAACAGGTATGAGTCTGTTTGAAGCTAAAAAAATATGCACTGAGCTTAAGGTTTTTCCACCAAACTATGATTTGTATCTAAAATGCAGTGAAGCAATGTATTCTATACTAAAGGAATATTCGCCTATTATTCAAAGATATAGTGTAGATGAGTGCTTTTTAGACTATACAGATTCCATAAATATATTGGGGGACCCTATAGAAACCGCTTACATTATAAAATCGCGAATAAAAAAAGAACTTGGATTTACTGTGAATATTGGAATTGGACATAATAAGCTATGTGCTAAGATGGCAGGGGAATTAAAAAAACCTGATATGGTTCATACTTTACTTAATGAAGAAGAAATTCAACGTAAACTATGGCCCTTAGATGTAAAGGAATTATTTATGGTAGGCAGGGCAACAGAAAAAAAGCTAAAGAGTATAAATATAAAAACCATAGGGGATTTAGCAAACGCTGACATAGTGATTTTAAAGAGGATATTAAAAAGCCATGGGGTTTTGATAAAGAATTATGCTATGGGTTGTGATTATGAAAGGGTTATTCATAATTCTGAAATTATCCAAAAAGGAATGGGGAATAGCATGACCATAAAATATGATGTAACAGAAGCTGAAGAGGCTAAAAAGTATTTATTAGCATTGACTGACAGGGTGACAATGAGACTCAGAAAGCAAGGATGTAAAGCTTCCTTAATATCAGTATTCATTAAAACTAGCGGGTTTATTAGGTATAGCCATCAACTTAAACTCCCTTTCTTTACAGATGATACAACAACGATATATGAATATATATGTAAGCTTTTTGATGAAGTATGGAGAAAAGAACCCATAAGGCACCTTGGAGTAGGGGTATCGGATTTTTCCCATGGAAAACAGTATCAACTTACTATTTTTGATAGTAATAGACTAAAAGAAGAAAGTATAAATCAAACCGTAGATTCTATAAGGGCTAAATATGGTCAACTAGCTATATTTAGAGGTGCTTTTGTAAATACGGACCTAAAGCCTATGGAGGGCGGTGTCAATGATGGAAATTACTTAATGATGGGAGGGTATAAATAATGAAAATCATTGCAAAACCTATAGATGTTATTGTGGCTTTTAGACATGGAAAAAAACCTATGCCTTATAAATTCAAATATTTAGATGAATATTCTATGTATAATGAGATAAAAATTGATAAGATTATATCTATAGAGGATAGTAGGCTTGCAGGCATAAATGCAATAGTGTATACTTGCCAAAGTGAGATAAAGGGTTGTTTAAAAATATATCAGTTAAAATTTATTATATCAGAATATAGATGGCAGCTTTATAAAATATAAGGGGAATAAGTTAATATAAGGATGTACACTTATTTAAATTATATAAAATAGAAAAAAAGTAATTAAATGTATATTTAAAATTGAAATTTCTGAATATGTTGTAAGGGATTGACAGATTATGATTTATTCCGTATAATAACGGAGTAAGCTTGATTCAGGTTTTACAGAGAAAAAATGTTACCGAAGTTTTGCAGAAATAAAATTAAAAAGTTGTTGACAATGTCCAACGAATTTGGTAATATATTTCTTGCAGTGATTTGCAGAAACAATATATGGCGGTGTAGCTTAGTTGGCTAGAGCGTCCGGTTCATACCCGGAAGGTCGGTGGTTCGACTCCACTCGCCGCTACCATTTTTTTTATGGGCGTATAGCTCAGCTGGGAGAGCACCTGCCTTACAAGCAGGGGGTCATAGGTTCGAGCCCTATTACGCCCACCAATTGTTTCAATCACTGAAGCAGATGATTATGCGGCCTGGTAGTTCAGTTGGTTAGAATGCCAGCCTGTCACGCTGGAGGTCGACGGTTCGAGCCCGTTCCAGGTCGCCAATTTAATATTTGCACAATATGGTGGGTATCGTCAAGTGGTTAAGACCCAGGGTTGTGGCTCCTGTATACGTGGGTTCGAATCCCACTACCCACCCCATTTTTTAAAAGAGTGATGGGGTATCGCCAAGCGGTAAGGCAACGGATTCTGATTCCGTCATGCGCAGGTTCGAATCCTGCTACCCTAGCCAATTTAAAAAAACAAGATGTATTCATCTTGTTTACATATATATGGCGACATAGCCAAGTGGTAAGGCAGAGGTCTGCAAAACCTTTATTCCCCAGTTCAAATCTGGGTGTCGCCTCCAAAAAGTGGGGAATTTATTCCCAGCGAAGTCAAGGTACTAGTTATCTTGACTTTTTTATTTTCTCCGATTTCAATTTTTTCAATTACATTGTGAATGTTGTTGAAATTTAAGTCTTCTCGGATGTTTTCAATCCAGTGATAAATAACATTTTCGTTAAGTGCAGGAGGTGGAGTCTGCTCTGAAAGCGCCTCGATCTCTTCTTTTAATTTTCCAATTTCATTCCCCACAGAGGCGATTCCAACTTGGGGAAAATTTGGATCAGCAAGCTTATCAATTAATGCAGCCATTCTTTTTTCTTTTTCTGACTTTTGCTTTCTTATCATTTGGTTGAACTCAAAAACTCTCTGATTCTCGCTAGTTCTATACCTAGCGATATATAGTCCTAATTCCTCCGTTGTCTCCTCTGACAATAAGTCCTTAACATACTGTCTACAGATATCATCGATATAATCCATACTGATTGTTTTAACGGGGCACTTTTTATTGTCACAATAGTAGTAAGCGGCCTCATTTCTTTTTTTAGCAATATGAGCGCGCATTTTATTGCCACATTCACAGTAGACTAATCCTTTTGTTAAATAATTGTTCATAGTGAGCTTTCTCCTTCCTCTCATCTTTTGCACTAAATCGAACAGTTCCTTATCTATAATAGGTGGTATGGCATCTTCTATCCTTATACACTCTGACGTGTCTGCATGACGCGTTCTTGTGCCATCTAGACTAAATACATAAACTCCAATATATTTTTCATTGCGGAGCATATCGTAAACCGTTGAGTATTTCATAATATTACCACGTTTTGTCTTAACTCCCATACGTTCCATCTCATCAAGAACAGATTTTATTTCATTTGCAAGAGAAGCTTTAAAAAGCTTTCTAACCCACATTGCTTCGTTTTCATTTATAACATAGTGCTGGTCAACTATATCGTAGCCATAAGGGGGATTACCGCCATTGAAGAGTGCTTTTAGTGCGTTTTCACGAAGACCTTTTTTTACTTCTTCAGCTAAATCTAATAAAAAATATTGGCTGAATAATTGGTTGATGCCTTTTGTTAAAAATGCAGCTTTTCCTTCTCCAAAATTTTCGGAAACAGAAACTAAAGATATGCCCATCTCTTGTAACTTGTATTCGTAATTAAGGTGATCTCTCATATTACGTGCAAATCTATTAGATTTATGGACTAGTACAATTTCTGCACCAGTATCTTCGATACTGGACATCATTTTTTGGAATTGGGGACGCTTATCGTTTTTAGCCGACTTTGCCTCATCAGAATAGACTTTGATTATATTTATATTGTGTTTCGAGGCATATTCATTGCAAGCTCTTACCTGAGCATCGATAGATTCTTCACGTTGCATGTCAGAAGAAAATCTTGCATATATTACACCGTTAATCATTTTTAATATCCTCCGTTTATTAAAAAAGGGTATAAAAATACCCCTAATTTGACTTTTAGGGGTTGCATATGATACAATTTGAGTGTTGAAGTTGGATTGTATCATGCAACCGATTTACATTAGCTCCGTAGTGATACGGGGCTTTTGTTTTTTATGTTTAATTAGATATTATACTTTATCCAATACTGTTTATAGTTTGAAGTATAAATATTATTACTGAACTCTGTAGTACCAGCAGGGACCGCAAAGAAAGTATACATTTTAGAACTTCCACCGTTATATAATTTTAAATTTGACGAACCAAGATTGCCATTGTCGTGTAGCAGACTTAATTCATGGAAATTTGAGATTTTAGCATTACAGCGGCCATTATACAAATCGTAATCACTTATGATGGAATGACCATTTAAAGAGAAATCTTCATACCCGGACTTTGCAGCAACATCAAATTCAAGGCCAACTATTTCGTAGCCGGCATAGTCTGGCAGAGTATATTCTTCATGAAAAGACCAGGTTTCAGAATCAAGCTCTTTGAATTTATTAATTGCATCAGTAGATTTATAGACATTGGTAAGCTTGAAATACAGAGTTCCTTCGTAGGTCTTTATTGTTACACCCTTAGTTGGATCTGCGGGGTTGGTTCTGTATCCTTTAGGATTTATTACAGTTAGCTTGCACTTGTACTTCTTACCCTTAGTTTTGCAAGTAATTGTCGCTTTGCCAACTTTTTTAGCAGTTACTTTACCATATTTGTTAACAGTTGCAATAGATTTTTTACTACTGGACCATTTGGTTTTTGAATAAGCGCCAATTGCATTTAAATAGTAAGTATCCCCTATTCCTAATCTTAATTTAGTCTTGCTAAGCTTTACAGTAGCCGCACTTGCAAATACCGTTGAAGTTAATACTAGTGATAGTACCATGACTAAAATCAGTAACAGGTTAATTTTTTTGTTTTTCATTGTTGTTCTCCTTCTAAATTAAAAATATTTTTTTAACAATATCTTATCATTTTTAGTTTGTCTTCTGTGTCGCAATGTATCGCATTTTGTCAATGTTAAGCAGACAACATATGAGCGTACGCTTCTAGCCTGTCTGCAGGTGTCATTTTCTCAAAGTCACGATTATTTATATGTGCAATTTCATGATCGTATGCAGCACATTGCCTCTGATCACTTAGTCTAGCATTAATTAGTATTGTGTAATAGACTTGTCCATCCTCATCATAATAATATGCCGTTAGTCCAGCAACCCTTGGTGGTAAGTCAATTAATAGCACTTGGATTTTTTCCATTCTAATCAACCCCTTTATTTACCACTTAACTTCTTCAATATTTCTGCAACTTGCTCAATGTCTTCTTTGGTTGCTTTTCTGCTTGCATCAAACAATACACGCATTTCAGGGCGATCAAACATTTCTTGTGCTAACTCAGCAGCATCAGAGTTAATGTAATAAGAGTTATTATCATTATTAGTTTCCCATTCAAATATTTCATTAGGATTAACATCATATAATTTGCATAAGACGGTGATGCTATCAACATCTGGTCTACTTACCCCATTTTCCCAATTAGATATAGTCTTCTTATTTATGTTAGTTCTTTTTTCTACTTCTTCCTGTGTAAAACCAGCTCTTTTTCTGGCTATTTTTAACTTATCATTTAAACTCATGATTTCACCTCAATATTATCTTTGTCTATATACTATATAATATCTCAAAATCTTGGAATGTCAAGATTAAAAATCCAAATATTTTAGAAAAAATAGTTGACTTCCAACGAAATGGGAGTTATATTATATTTAAGTCCAAGAAAATGGGAGGTGATAAGAATGACAGTTGCAGAAAGAGTAAAAGAACTAATTCGTGATGATGGGTTGAAACAATATGCAGTTGCAAAAAAATCCGGGATCCCCGAAAAACAATTCAATGCATTACTTAATGGAAGAAAAACATTTACTGCTGATTTGTTAGTTCCGATTTGCAAAGCAATTAACAGAAGCCCAGACGAAGTTCTGGGATTCAAAGCTAAACGAGAGGAGGATAACTTAGAAAAAAACAAAATCATATAAGAAGGAGGTGAAATCATGAAATCTCTTGAAATCAACAGGTTTACGTTCTTCACAGAAGAAGAACAGCAAAATTTGCATCAAATAGCGAATGCAATAACAAACACAATCAAAGAAAAAGATCTTACATATTGTGAAGCAATGGAAGTGCTAAGAATATGTAAGATCAATTTTCAACAGTCAAGGCTTATTTAGTTAAGTAGTTTACTAAAAGACACGATCCATTTACTTTAAATTTACAACTAGGATGACAAGTTAGTGGAGTGCCTGATGCCATTGACAATGGACATATTATTCCCATAGTATTTCTCCTTTCAATTACTTGGTGTAGTAACACCTGTAATTACAGTATAGGAGGAAATTTTAAAAAAGCAATAGAGAGGAGGTGAGAGAAAATGATAAAACATCATATTACAAAGTACAAACAGAATGGCAAACAATTTGTTGCAGCATGGATGCAAATAAATGCATTTGGAAAATGTTTTTGTTTTTCAAAGAAATTAATTGAACTTTAAGGCTGCTTACAAAAATGAATTATAAAAGCCACCTTATTGAAGGTGACTTTTATCTAAGGAACTATTTAGTGAATGTAGTTCCAGAGCACTTTGGACAAGGTGGAAGTGTATCAGAGTCATCATCCAATACTACAACTTGGTCACAATTAGTGCAAATGTAAGTACCTGCTCCAGGTTTTTCGCCAGTTGTGTAAGTCATTTTATCATTTTCCTTTCTAAGTATTAGGTTGTTGCAGCAACCTAACTAGATTATAGACCTCGAGAAGGATAAAGGCAAATCGTAAGGATTTATTGTATTTGAAATATAGAAACATGAAGTTTAAAGAGAAGGGGATGAATTCCATGAAACAACCTAATAAAGATAAGAAGATAAAATTAATGGCTGTAGCTACATACATAGACGGGAAGTTGGTTTTGGAAGAGAGTGAATTTATAGAAACAACAGTTGAAAAATTCGCCCAAAAGATAGGCTTACCGTGTGGCCCCAAAGTAGCATCGTAAACAGGAGCAAATTTTATGAAAAAAGAAATCGTTGAAATGATAGAAGATAAAATCGAGTTTTTGAAGTCAGTTGAAAAAACTCTTTTAAAGGACCAAAAAAGAAATTTGGTTGAATCCTTAGAGTATAAAGTGAAAATTTTATCAGAAGAAAAAAATGTATACCAAGAGCACATAACGATAAAGTTTACAAATGGAAAAGAAAAAGTTTTGCCGGCGACATGTAATAGCAATGGAGCAAATCTAAAAGCTATTGTACGTGTAGTATATGGAGGTTAAAAAATGTTAGCGAAAGAAATTGCACAAGCTACAAGTCTTATTAATAAGGCTTACGCGAAAGGAATAAAAAACGTGAGAATTGCAGCAGAAATTGTTGAATGCACAGAAAAATTTTTAAAAGAAAATTTTGATGAAATACAGGAAGATGATTATTTTTACTATGCAAGATTAGATGGAGTAAACTTCGTAGCCAGAAAGGAGAAATAAATGGAAATGACTTTTTATGAGGGTACTTGTAAATATTGCGGATCGGTTCAGCCGATCATGGCAGCAGATCAAATTGATGCCGACGAAAAAGTGTCTGACGACTGTGAGTGTGGCGGTGCTGAACTAGATAACAAAAGAAAAGCTATGTACAAAAACATTGATGCAGTCTGCGGAGAGGATGCTGCCAAAGCAGGAATGGCACCACTAGACGAAGATCAAATGGAGATTGCTAAATATGTTGGCAATGCAGTTTCAAAGGGCCAATTAACTAGCGCTAGTCTTAAGATCAACAACACTACACTTAGCTTTAACATAGCATTAGATAAATTAAAGGTCTCAAGAAATAAAAAAATAAAATTTAGCAGAGAGGGGTAAAAAAAGTGAGCTATTATGATTCTTGTCCGTTTCCAAAGCCGACGAATAAGAAAAAGAAAAAGAAAACAAATGGTTACAAAGAGAAGTATAAAAGAATCTGCTATTATTGTAAAACACCAGGGGCCGACAGACACGAGGTATACCCTGGAGCAACAAGACAAATCTGTATAGACAATGGCTTTCAAGTTGACCTTTGCAATGAATGTCATGATGAAATTCAACATACGCGAACAGAACAAGGGAAAGAGAGAGACCTATACTGGAAACAGCATTATCAAAAAGAATGGGAAGAAAAAATGATAAGACAAGGCTTTACAAAAGAACAAACAAGGAAAATGTGGCTAGACCCTAGATTTATAGGAAGGAACTATCTATGATCTGTCCTAGTTGTGGGAGCACAGACTATAAAGAGTCTCGCTGCTGTCCTCTCCATGATGGACAGGCAGTATGTGTAGATTGCTGTAAAAAATGTAAAAACTATGATGCCATAGGGCTCGTAGCCTGTAGGCACTACATAAACCACCCGAAAAAAAGCTACCAGGACGAAATATATAAACTCAACAAAAAAATAGAAACGAAAAAGAAAACAGCAACAGCGCTGTATAGAAAAAACAAGCCGTGGATAGCAGAACAAGTGGAAGCAGAAATAAGAGCATTAATAACAGAAAAGAGGGATTTGGAAAATGAAAGAGACAATAGCTAAGGTCCTAGCGGTAGCACTGATAATAACTATGTTAATCATAGCAGGCAAAGGCCCACTAGAAGGAACATATACCGGAGACTTAGAAAAAGGCATAAAAAAAGAACTATTGGAAAAAGTCCAATAGCCCAAAACACTTAGTGTGCAGACCGCCATCTGCACATTGATTATAACATTAAAAGGAGAATTAATCAATGAGTATCAAAACAGACCAAGCAATCGTAAGGGTAACGGAAGAATGCCAGAACGCGGAGCATTTAATCCCTTTTGAAGAATACCTGACTTCAATATGCACGACAGATGCAATTGCGGAAAAAATACTAGACGAAGGGAAGACATTAAAAGGATGTTTCGAAAACATGAAAAATATAGCAAAAAAACGTGCAGTAGGAGGATGTGCATATATCCCTAACGACGAAGGGTTCTCCATGATTAGAGATTACTACGGTATTGATCTAAATGAAAAGCATGAAGACAACGGCGCGGTGATTGACATACTGGATTATCTATAAGGAGGTTATTATGATATTTGAATACAAAAATATTAAAAATCAGGTAGCGAATATAAAGCTACCAAAAGAATATGAGAAATTTGTATGGTCTAAAATTTCTAATCCTATTATATATGACAGGAAAAAACATAATGCGAAATGCTACTCTTGTGAAAGCACCTTCGAATATGATTATCACAATGCTTTTGAAATGCCAGGCAAAACAATATATCACATTCCAAAGTTTAGAAGCCAAGATTATATTGTTTGTCCCATCTGTGGTAGAAAGACAATGGCGCTGCCTAACACCTCGAACTACGTAAAATCACTGCAGACAATGATCGCGTGGAAAGATAAAGAAACAGTATATATTGCTTTAATAGATAATTTTTATTATATAAACAAAAAAGACAAGAGTGAACCTTTAGTTACGGTTTATCCTGTAGAGATTTTCAAGTTTTCTCAAGGAAAAGCGAAGGCTTATGGATTTTATTGCAATTCAACAGTTGAGCTGGCCAGTGTTTATGTAATCCAGGAATTAAAATGCTACACAGCCATACATAAGTCAGTCGAACGCACAATTAAAAACTCGTTTTTAAAATATTCGAACGTATTTTTTAAGACTCATGAAATTGGACTTGACATTAAGAAGCTTGCCCTTTATACAAAGTATCCCCAAATAGAATATATAAAAAAAGCAGGACTTGAACGAATGGTAACCAATAAACTGTTCGGCTTTCCAAGCTATATAAAGCCAAATTGGAAAGGTAGAAACTTACCAGAGGTATTAGGGATAACTCATCAAGATATTGATAAATTAAAACAATGGGGCATGTGGAACATTGAAGCCATTGCTGCATATAAAAAAATAAAAAAACACTGTGCAAAAATTACAAAAAAACAGATGCAAAATTTCTTTAATTTTTTTGACGATATACAACCGTTTTACACAGGAAGAATGAAAGGACTAAATCCTATAAGGACTGTAAACTATTTAAAAAAACAATACGAAGAAAACAGACCTGAATGCGCCAAAGGTGCTTATGGATATACAAAAAAATATATATACGGCGTATATAAAGATTACATACACACCATGAGAATCCTTGAATATCCAGAAACGGATTACTATTTATATCCTAAAAATTTATCTGAGTCACATGACAGAGTTGCCACAGAACATCGATTAAAGCTTGACAAAGAAGTGCAAGAACAACGTCGCAAAGAACAAGAGTGTTTTGCGATCCACTTAGAAAAGATGAAAAAGTACACTTACAGTGATGGAAATCTGTTAATTCGTCCACTAGAAAATTATGATGAGTTTTCAAAAGAAGGTAAAAATAATGTGAATTGTGTTGCGAGCTATTTTGAAAGGGTAGCTAGGAGAGAAACTTCCGTCTTCGTTGTGCGAAGAGTTTCAGATCCTAATAAATCATTTTTGACAGTTGAAGTGAAAAATGGCAAGTTAATCCAATGTCGCGGTAGAGGAAATACTACACCACCACCAGAAGCGAAAGCTTTTGTTGATAATTGGATAGAAAATATAGTGAACAAGAAAAAGACAGCTGCACCTGCAGCGTAAGGAGGAAATGTGGAAAATATAATCGATGTCGAGTTTAGAGAATTATCTGCTCTAGAGGACAGGACAACAGAAGAATTAAAAACAGAAGCAAATAACTTATGGTCTCAAATGGAGGCTATAGGCAATATAGGACTAATGCTTGCGGCCCAGGCAGGAAAAAGGCTACAAATAATCAAACATAGGCTAAACCACGGAGAATTCGAAGAATGGTGCGAAGAAAATTTAAACTTTTCAAAATCAAAGGCTGAAAAGATGATGAAATTAGCGGAAAGAACAAGCGACGAAAACAGCATATTTTCAAAAACGGAAACGTTTACGGATTTAGGTATTTCAAAGGTTTGGGCCCTTTTAGCTGCACCTGAAGAGGTGGTTGAAGAGGTGGTAAACAATCCTGGCACACCTGACATGACCGTCAAAGAATTTAAAGAAGAAATCGCAAGATTAAAAACAGAGAATGAAGAGGAGCTAAAAAGAACAAAAGAAGAGAACCACAGATTAAATGCTGAAAACCAAAAGATTAATGCACTTCAAAAGGAAATAGAAGAGCTACGACAACAACAAAATGATTCGAACAATTTAGAAGAAATTGCTGAAAAAGAAAAAGTAATTCATGTTTTAAGTACCAAGCTCGCTACAACTAAAAAAGAAGCTGAAGAGGCTATCGAGAAAGAAAAGAAAAAGATTATCGCTGAAAAGGAAAAAGCAATTGAAGAGGCTATTAAAAAAGCTGAAGAAAAAGCAAAAGAAAAATTTGAAGAAGAAATGGAACTTTTAATAGAAGGAAATCGCACGGCTGCTTCTGAAATAGATAGACTAAAGCGCAAATTAGACACTGCAGCAAATACGGACTTAGCAGTTTTTAAAGTAAAAGTAGACCAATTACAGATTGATTTTAATTCATGTCTAAGTTCGATAGATGTCGTAAAGCAAAAAGACATGGGACAAGCCGACAAAATGTATAGCGCATTGAGAAAAATAATTGGAATAATGGAAGGCCAATTGCCATGTTAGACAATAAAACGTTATCCCTATTGATCCTCTTTTGTAAGAAGTGCACTGACAGGGAGCCAGGGTGTAGAGACCATTGCCCAGTTGGCTCCATTGTCCAGAGCACGCAAAGGGAAAAGAGAGACAAAATAAATGCTAAAAGAAAAGAGGAAATGGAAATAGTTTATTTCAAAAGGCAAAGATCAGCAGACACTTTTTTAGAAAATTTTAGAAAGGAAAAGCGGCTTTAATGCTAGCGAGTGAACTCAATAATAAGGAGGATGAAAATGGAAGATAGATGTATAATTTGCGGAAAGATAATCCCAGAGGGTAGACAGGTGTGTCCGGGCTGCGAAGATTGCAGCGAAGTAACGCCGATAAATATTGGAAAAGAAATAGACCTAGAAAAAATAAAAAGAGTAGCAGAAATCGAAGGCTGTGTTACAAAGAAAAGTTATTTTACAGGGCTGTTGTACGCAACAGACTACAGCGACATTTTAATAGCATCGTCAAATGGTGCAATAAGGATTCCAATAGAGCTAATCGATCGAGCACAAAAAGAACTGGAAGTATTCGCGGAAGCAACAGCAAAAGGTGTTACAGAACTTAATGCTTCGGATAAAAATGCAATTGCCCGCAGCAAAGGAATCAGCTATGGAAAGTTTGAGGCCATATTAGGGTTGTTAACCAATAAAGAAAAAGAAATAAAGGAGGAACAATAATGAATAGCGTCGTATTAATTGGTAGACTTACAAGAGATCCAGAAGTTAGATATACACCAAGCACCCAGATGGCTATCGCAACCTTTTCAGTTGCTATAAATAGACCACAAATCAAAGATGGCGAGAAAAAAGCTGATTTTCCGAGAGTTACTGTCTTTGGCAAACAAGCGGAAAACTGTGAAAAGTATCTTGCTAAAGGCAGACTTGTAGGAATACAAGGCAGAATACAGACAGGTAGCTACAAGAACAAAGATGGAGCTACAGTTTATACAACTGATGTCGTTGCAGACAGAGTAGAGTTTTTGGAATGGGGAGATAGACCACAAGGGTCACAGTCTTCTCCAAAATCAGTTGCGGAAGAAATTCCAGATTCCTTCCAGGCGATTGACGAGGATGTTCCGTTTTAAAGAAAAGGAGAGATAAAAATGTTAAGAACGAAAAAAGATACTAAAGTAAGCAAATTAGCAGGAGCTATAACGCATGAAGTTATAAGAGGTGATAAAACAGAAATACAGGCGATAGGCGCTAAAGCCGTCAATCAAACAGTAAAAGCAATCATTGTCGCAAAAATGATGCTAAAAGATAGCGACATAGCGATTAGCACCGAAGCAGATTTTATAGAAACGAAAATTGGCAAGAGCCCCACCACATTGATCAACTTCAAGGTGCAGAAAAGCCAATTTGCAGAAGACAAATAAAACCTACATATATATAAGAAGAAAAAAGCAAGCCTAGGACAAGCCCAGAAGCATGTCCTAGGCATACCTATAGCACTAAAAAACGAAGAGGTGGAACTCCTCTTATAACTTGGTAAAGGATATTAATAATTCGTAAAGGATGGAAAAATGAAAGCAGCAGTAAAAGAATTGATAGTTGTTGGGAACCTCATTTACACAAAAGTTACCTGTAGACACAATAAAGGTCCTAAAGGGAAAAGGAAAACAAAAAGCAATCCTACTTCCGAGGACGTAAAAAGAATAAATCAAGTTAACGCAGAAAAAGACTTGTCAATTAAATTGCATCATAACTTTAACCCAGGAGACATCCATGCAGTATTAACATATTCAGGAGAGGAGCCAACAAAAGAGCAGGCCTTAAAAGAACTAAATAAATTCAAACGAAAAGTATCCAAGTTGTATAAAGAAAAAGGAATCAGCCCAAAGTGGATAGAAGTCACAGAGTACAAGAACAAGAGGATCCATCACCACATGATATTGCCATACATAGATTTATTGGAACTAAAAAAGATTTGGCCTTGTGGATTTTTAAGACCATCATTTTTAGACGAGACAAAAGACTGGAGAAAACTTGTCGCATACTTAATTAAAGAATCATCAAAAACATTTAGAGAAGATGATGCTTATGCCAAAAGAAGATATAGATGTTCTAGGTCCATAGAAACACCAACAGCAAAAGTTGAAGAGGTTAGTATTAAACAATTGTTTGATCCTAAAGCAGTTAAAGGCTATTACATAGACCAAGACAGTATTTTTAAGGGGACGAACCCC
>JAWRJF010000073.1:0-11243 GCA_040307645.1 Anaerovoracaceae bacterium
TCTTCAGGAAGAACTTCCTCTGACTCTCCCAAGCCGTTTTCTGCACCTTTTCTAAAAGCATACTTCATATCTTTTTTAAACTGCTCTAGATCTGTATCCTCCAATGGCAACAATGCAAAATCCATTAATCCACCACCTTCTCAAAAACTACACTATACTTTAAACAACAATCTTCCTTACATTTCAGAAAGAAATGATCTATTGACAAACCTATTATCATCTCAATTTTATCATAGATCATTAACATTATTTATTGGTTTGAACTTTTCATACATTTTAGAATGTCTACGAGCTGTTTCTCATGATTATGTTTTGTATTTTTCCTTAAGTAATTTCGCAGTGACTATATTTTTACATAAAGATTTAATAACTGCAATAAAATATATTTTTTTACATATTAATAGAAAATTTATATTTTTTGGTGTATGATAGGATTGTATTTTAATATTTTATAGAGGTGATATTATGGACGATTATAGTAACAATTTGAAGATTTTAATTCAATCAGGCTGTACTATCGTTGAAATAGTTTCTTATGAGTGGCAAAGGATTCATGCAGTAGTTAATTCCGTAGCCGAAGATGAAAAGGTAAAAAGAGAATGGTTAATATGGAGTACTGCCAGTGGCATTAGAAAATGGAATGCTGCAGAAACTGAATTTATTTCAGAAGATGCTGAATGCAAAGATCCTATGGATGTTTTGAAATACTTTCAAGATTCCACGGAAGAGATAATTTTGATTCTTGAAGATTTTCATCCATACTGCACCGATAGAAATCCAGAAATAGTTAGAGTTCTTAGAGAGATTACTAGACAAGAGTCAAATAAGACCTTAATCTTGTCACAACCTTTTAAATTTATACCTGAAGAACTTTCTAAAGATGTTGCTCTTCTTGAAATAGAACTGCCAACAAAAGATACTATTAAAACTGTGTTAGATTCGGTTATAAGCGAATATATAATTACTAATTGTAATTACACAGATAAATTATTGGAGGCAGCCCTTGGCCTCACTGCAATGGAAGCAAAGTTAGCTTTTTCCAAGGCTGCTATAAAAAATGAACGTCTTACTGACATGGAAGTGCCGTTAGTAATTGGAGAAAAAGAAAATATTATAAAAAAGGATGGCTTGCTTGAATATTATCATCCAGATAAAGATATGAACAATATTGGAGGATTAGATAATATCAAAGAGTGGATAGAAAAAAGAGGATATGCCTTTTCAAAAGGTGCAAAGGATTATGGACTTAATACTCCAAGAGGTATGCTCTTATTAGGAGTACCAGGTTGTGGTAAGAGTTTAACAGCGAAAGCTATTGCAAAGGCTTGGAACTTTCCGCTGCTTCGCTTTGATTTGGGAAAGGTTTTTGCAGGAATAGTTGGAGAGTCCGAAAGGAATATACGACAGGCTTTGGATGTTGCAAAAGCCATATCACCCTGTGTCCTGTGGATTGATGAAATAGAAAAAGGATTTTCGGGTGTTCAAGGTTCCGGAAGTTCCGATGGAGGAACTACATCGAGGATATTTGGTACTTTTTTAACTTGGATGCAGGAAAAGAAGGAACCTGTATTTGTCATAGCAACAGCAAATGATATTAGCTTAATACCACCGGAACTTCTAAGAAAGGGTAGATTTGATGAGATTTTCTTTGTAGATCTACCTTCTAGGGAAGAAAGAATTAATATTTTTTCAATACACCTGAAAAACAAAAATAGAGAAGCAGAGAATTTTGATTTGAAAGCTCTGGCAAGTGCTTCAAAAGGATTTTCAGGAGCTGAAATTGAGGAAGTTGTTAATGAAGCTCTTTTCAATGCTTTTTATGAAAAAGTAGAGATAAGGACTGAGCATATACTTGAAGCTATAAAACAAATTTGTCCTTTATCAAAAACTATGGCAGAAAATATAACTAAGCTAAGAAGTTGGGCAAAGGTTAGAGCTAGGTTAGCAAGTAAAAATACTCCTGAATCCCTTGAAAATGAAGAAGAAACTTCTGTGCCAAAGTTAAAGCAGGAAGCTAAAAATCCATTCATGTAAAACAACCGAGGAGACAGCTATGTCAATGCTATATTTTACTGCTATATATAATACAAAGGAAAAAGCCTATGCAATTATGAAAGAAACTGAAAAAAACTTTGAAAAGTTTAACAATTATCTTAATTCGGCTATTGCTTCACAGGAAAAAAGAAAAGTAAGTTCTAAGTGGAAACCAGCTGACATGGGGAAAAAGGTACAACTAAGTCCTATTATAAATTGTTTAGAAATTAAGCAAAGACTCGAATTCGAATGGAAAGATTCATGGTACGAAGTATCTGTTCTTAATGGAGATGTTCCAAAATCAAGTGAAAAATTGACATTTGTAAGAACTGAAAAATTTGTTAAGCCGGAAGAATATCAATTAGTAACTTCTGACACAGGAACAGTATTTATAAATTTAAATTTTATTCCCTTTGAAGATGAAACTATAATATGGGGGGAGAAAACTTTCATTAAACTAAGAAAATTTACTTTGGATAAGAATAAACTGAGTATATCTCAACAGAGAAGCAGTTCTGTTATTCAACTTGATAGTATTTCTGAAGATAAAGAAAATTGTATTTATTCGGCAAGTTTCAGCGGAAGTATTGACCCTGAGATACCCCTTATAGTAAATGGTTTTATTGTGAAGAATTGGAAATTAATAAGTACAGATAAGAATTCAACTTTCTATGTAGACGAAAAACCATTAGATATCATAAAAAGAGAAGGAAGTCTATTCTACACCAGAATGCCTGTTAGAGAGAATTCAGTTTTAACTTGTGGAGGAATAAGTATTAATTTTCAATTAAAAAAACTATCACTTCCTCAGAAGGTTAAGCATAAAGAAAACATACTTGATGTTCTGGTTGAAGATGGACAAGTAAAGCTCTATGGTGAAACAAAAGATATGAAAACTGGGGATAAGGTTACTGATTATAACAATGCTTTGATGGAGTTTGCGGTAAGCATAGAAAGTGAAAAAGTTGACCCATATACAGTGTGGATTGAACTAATGGATGATGAAGAGTATCCTGATGATGGAAGTATATTTCAAAACTCTAGCATTGATTATTTTTTCTCTGAGGATGTATCTGAATTAGAGGGAAATCCAGAAAATCCATCAGAGAAACAAAAGAAATTCTGCATAGATCCGCATCGCAATAAAGAAGAAAGATTACTAAAACTAAGAAGGAGGGATAATCAACCACTTTCTTATGAATATTTGCCGAAAATTTTATATATTTCGATTAATACACATCAGTTAAAAATGCAAAAAGACGCTATTAAAAGCATTAAGGAAAGACCTCTTGTTGAGCACAAGTACTTACTTGCTCTGACAGAAAAAAAGGATGATAATAACCCTTGGCAAAGATTTGAACCTGATAAACCTGAACAGTGGTATGTTTTAAAGGATAAAAACAGAGATGGAACAGAAAGCCAAAGAAATTTCGTTAGAAAGGCAATAGCAACACCTGACTTTGTTTTATTGGAAGGACCTCCAGGCTCGGGGAAGACCACTGCTATATTAGAGCTTATCATTCAATTAGCTAAAATGGAGAAAAGAATTCTGCTTTCAGCGTCTACACACGTAGCAATAGATAATGTACTGGAGAAGCTGCAAGAAATTGACTGTATGAATTTCATGTTTCCTTTGAGAATAGGAAGAGAGGATGTAATAGCAGACTCTATAAAGAAATACTCCATAGATAATGTAGCCAATGAAAGCTCGGAGTACAGAAGGATAATCGTAGATGCTGCCAACCTTGTTTGCGGAACTACTATCGGAATACTTCAGCATCCGAATTTTAAAGATCACAGTAAAGATGAGCCTATAGTGCCTGAGTTTGATTATCTAATAATTGATGAATCAAGTAAAACTACATTTCAGGAATTTCTAGTGCCTGCCCTTCATGCTAAGAAGTGGATTTTGGTTGGAGATGTTAAGCAGCTTTCACCATATACGGAAACTGACCATTTAGTTGCCTGCTTGGAAAATTATTCAAAAAAAATGAAGTTTCCTGTATTTGGAGAAAATCTCCAAAAAGCTTGTCTTATTATTTGGAAGTATCTATGTAGCCCTAAGGAAAAAGATCTTTTTGATTCAAAATACTGTATTGTAGAAAAAGATGAAGTAATTGACACTATCAAAAAGGAAATTAAAGCAAGATATGATGCAAAGAGTAAGGGAATAACCTCTGAACTATTGGAAAAAGTGGCTTTTTTAGAGAAAGTTGATAAAAATAATGATTGCTATAAAGGTATTTTAAATATAGTTACTTTGCAGGACTGCGTTGAAGGAAAGCCCACATCTTGGCTACTACCAGGTTTTAATGTTTTATTTGCTAAAGAGTCAGAACTTAAGAAATTTAAGAAATACATACCAAGCAATATGCATGTTTTATTTAGAACTGACTGGGAACTGGAGTCTCAGCAATTTAAAATGGCTGCCTATTATGGCAGAGTAGGCAATAGGAACAACTCTGAAAAAAATTCAAACTCTTGTGATGACGTTATTAAGAAAAATAATGAGTTTTTTAGAGAAAAGAGATGGGCTAGTGAAGTTATCTGGAGAACTATAAGGCTTCATGAACTTAGAGAATCCCAAAAAAATATTGATTGGATTTTGAAGGATATTGATAACCTTCTTCCGGAATTAGATAAAGACAATGTTCTTCAAATTTATGAGGAAGTAAAAGATATTGCCCTTCCATCTATATTGGAATCTTTGAAAAAAGGAGTAGGGAAGAAAAATGAAAAAGATAATCCTACTGTGTTGAATTCAGGCTTTAAATCTGATGACTTGAACCTTAGATACGAATGTCTTGATTTTCAACATCGCATGCATCCAGAAATCTCTGCTTTTCCTAGAGAGCAGTTTTATAGTAAGGAGGGTGCATTAAAAGATGCGGCAAGTATTGATAGAGAGTGGTCCTACAGCAGATATCCTAGCAGAAGTATCTGGATAGATGTTAATGGTAAAACCTATAGAGGTTCAAATGATGAAGAGGCAACTACACTTATAAAGGAAGTGGAAGCATTCGTAGAGTGGGCAAAATATAATCCTAAAGCCGACGGTAAGCCGTGGACTGTTGCTTGTTTGACTTTTTATAAGGGACAAGAAAGAAAAATAAAAGATCGCTTAAGAAAGTTTCCTAACTGTTCAAGGAGGAATAGCCAGTTTGAGAAAGAAGGAGTTACAGTTTTGCTTTATACAATAGATAAATTTCAGGGCAGGGAAGCAGATATCACCATTATTTCAATGGTACAAACTAAGAAGGACGGTTTTTTAGATAGCCCCAATAGATTAAATGTTGCAATAACAAGAGCCAGATATCAGCAAGTAATTATAGGCAAAAAACCTTACTTTTTAAAATCTAATTCTAAGGATTTAAAGGCTTTGGCTCAAGCAACTGCTTCACTTAATGAGGAGGGAAAGAAATGAAATTAACACTGCAACGCGAAGGACAGATTAAGGTTTTAGATGCAATAAGTACTATAACAGTATACGAGGATAATAGACCAGATGTATATAATTTGTTAAAATTTATAGAGGAAAAAGGAGTAAGCTGCCAGCTGTTAAAAGAAAGAATAGGAGAAAACTATTCTGATTTTGTTATAGAAGGCATAGTCAAGTTTCTGGAAGAAAACCAGTTTATAGATAAAAACCATACCTTAACTGCAAAAGGAAGGAAATTTCTTGAAACACAGAAATTTCCTTCTGAGGAAAGGGGACAATTTAGATTTTGGATACTTGAAGACCCATTAGTAAAAAAATCTGTCCTACACTTTCAGAGAGAAAAAAAAAGAGAAAAAGAAAATGAGCAGATAAGTGTAGATGATGAAGACGTATCTAATATGGAGAAGATAGACTTTATTAGTGTTAAAGACGATACTAAGTTTAATATAGTAAAAATGGATAGAGCTTCCAATTCATCTCATAAGTTTCACTGCATTAAACACGATTCTTATACGTCTGACTGTAAAATCATTTGGGAAATAACTTTGAGTGACAATAAAGAATCCAAAATATATCTTACTGGGAAATTGACGGAGTCTAAAAACCATACTGAATTTAATAAAAAGGCTTTAGAGCAGGTTCCGGATGTAAATTTAGATTCTTTAGTTATAGGCTTAATTGAAAATAATTGTCCCGAATACCTATGGAATGACACACTAAGAGCTTTTGAAATTGACGTAAATGTAAATGATGATGAGATTGAAAATTTAAATAAAATTAACATAAATGAGATTGAAAATTTCTCAAAAAATATAGAACTCACAAATACAGATACTTGCTTTGGAAAATTTAATATCTCTACTGTAATTGACGTACCCATTATGCCAGGAAATAATAATGTTGCTAAAAAATGGTTTGAAATATACGTAGAAAATAATATCTGCAATGGATACATTGATTCAAACGAATTCAATGCAGCATTGGACAGTCTAAAGAAGCGAAAGGAATTTGCAAAGTATGATAACTCTATAAAAAAAATAGATAGTAAACATTTCATAGACAGGTTTAGAAACTGTAAAATGGACAAGTATTGGGGACTGCATGCTCCGTTGGACTTGAAACCAGGTATTAAATTTGGCATAATTGTTGAAAATTTAACTGGGAAAAAATCATCTATGCATAATTTGGTACAGGAAATTGTCGGAGATAAGAAGCCTGAGAAATTTGTTTTTTCCAGCAAGTATTTAAATACTAAGTATCAAATAAAAAAATTCGAGCTCTTTGCTGCTGCTTTTAAGTTGTCGGGTGTAGAAGATATAAGACTAATTTCTTTTAATAAACCGCAATTAAGCGATAACTCTATTATAATAGAACTCTACGACAATATATATGGAGATACGAAGTTTTGGCCTCATGATAGATATTTTGCATTTAAAGCTTCAGGAAGCTGGTATTACTATAAGATGTCTGCAGAGTTGGATCAATGTCATTATGATAGCAAGGAAGAAAATGACTGGACAGTAGATACTGTTGGAGAGTGGAAAGATCTAACTATTAATAGACTGGGAAAAAAAGAAACATATGAAAAATTTTTTAAATATACTGATACACTATAGGAAGGTGAAAGGAGAAATTTATGGAAAACGAAAAAATATCAGCTGTTGATTCTGAGAAAGAGATTTCATACGAATGCTTGGTTCTGGAAAATTTTTGGGAACAGCAGAATGAAGAAATGATGGATGAGCAAAAACCTGAAGCTGCCTATAGAAATATTATTGATTCTTTAGAATTTGCTAGGCAGAATGTATGCATTATAGCAGATTCTGAACTTCCAGATAAAATGCTGATACATATCTCATGCCTATACGCTAAAGGAGTACGAGTATATCTAATAAGCAATGACATATATGATTCCTATAAGGATACTATAGTAGGAAAATGTCTTATTAGGTACTCCAATAGAGTTAAAGGAACTATGGTATTAATAGATCCTATTTCTTCAGAAGATGCTTCAGCATATATTGGAAACGAAAGACTGCTAAAAAATGAAGATAAATGGGCATTATGCATTAGACTTGTTAAGGACCAAGTCAAGGAAGCATACCACTACTTCTGTTGGAATTTTTGGAGAATGACAGATTATGAAGTAGTCACATGTAATGATATAGAGAATCATAAAAAGGTAGGAGAGGCTCCATTTGATTTATTACCTTTACTAGAACCTGAGATAGTATTTTATAATGATATAAACAGAGGCATTTTGACAAAAAAGTTGATTTCTGTTATTGAAGAAGCTAAAGAAAGCATAGTTATAAGTGCCGAGCTTATTGATACTGATACAGATGTTTTTAAAAGTCTAAAGAAAAAGATAGATAATGATATTAACTGTACAATCATAGCTAAACTAGATGTAAGAAATAAAGGATTCTTTAATGAAATTTCCAATTACGATAATGTAACCTTATACGGTTTTAGTGTAAACTTAGCGCAATATTTGTTTTCAGATAATATACACGGTATTGCCTTTACTGCCTCCCTGACTAAATCTAACTTGGAAAACGGAAAAGAGAACAGTTTATGTTTTGGTGTTAAACTTGATGACAGATTAGATGATTTGAAAAATATTTTTAAACAATCAACCTCTACTAAAGAAGTATGGAAATATCAAAAAAAGAAAGCTCTATCACAAATTACAGGAAAACACATAATCAGAGAAATAACTGAAGAAATTAGCACAAGTAATGCTGAATTAATTTATGAACATAAAGAAGTAAAAATTGGAAAAATTACAGCAAACAGCCTAAAAGAAATATATGATGAAATACTTACCGGAAAATGTTCTCATGAAGAACTTGTAAAGGAAGTAAAGGATAGTTATACTTTAGAGCCAAAGCTTCGTAGCTCTGATTTTAAAATTTCTGAATTATATGAGAAGTGGGAGAAGGAGAAGCAAGGACTTGTAAAGAAAGTAAAGTATAAATATACTTTAGAGCCAAAGCTTCGTAGCTCTGATTTTAAAATTTCTGAATTATATGAGAAGTGGAAGAATGAGAAGCAAAGATTAGTAGACTATGTTAGCGACTTAAAATCGACAGCAGAAAATATTAAGAACGAAAAATCTTCGCTTTTTCAACAATTTTCTGATACTTTAAAACGATTTATGCTGGGAAAGGTGGTAATAATCAAGTTTATAGTAAATAATATAAATAACCTTGATACGATTAAATCAGAAAGTTTTAATAAAGAATTATATCTTAATCTTTCAAAAGAGGCTAATGAAATTTATGGACTTATTTTTAAGCATAAGGAAGAGATAGATCTGGCTATAGACAGAGATATAAAAGAACAAGAATGGTTAAAGGAAAAAACAAAACTAGAAAATGAAGTATCGCAACTCACTAAAGAAACTGAGAACCTTAAAGTTGCTCTTGCTAAATCTTTAGAAGATACCAAAAAAGAGAAGGAAAGAATGTCTTCAAAACTCATTGAACTTGAAAAAACATGTACTAAAATAGACAACGAGATTAATGCTCTTTGTAGTGAAAATAAATGTTTAGAAGAAATCTTTGCTAAGCAAAAAAGATTTGACAAGCTTTTAGAATTAATTGACGTAACTATTAAAGAGGTTGCGCAAACTAAAAAAAATAAGAATCAAGCTAAGAAGGTTGAGAAAGCAAAGCTATTAATAAAAAAAGAAGTATGCGACATAATGAACAATGAACAATATTATGATACAAAGATGCTTGACATGGAAAAAACTTATGGTAAAAAGAATGAGGATATTCTAAAAAATATGAAACAGTATATCGAGAAGAATCTGTTAGAAGATATGATGCAGACCTTATATGAAAATGAAAAAGAACCTCTAGAAAAACTAGAAAGTAAAAAGAATGAATCGAAAGATTCTAAAAATACATTAGAGTTGCTTAAAAAAGATAAAAATGCTTTAGAGAGTAAGTCGGAAAAAGATTTAGAGTCTAAAAAAGAAAAATTTAAAAATAAAGAAGCTGAACTTTCAATAAAGCAGGAAGCTCTCAAAAAAATGGGCAACGAATTTAAGTATGAAAGCAATTCTAAATGTGGGGATAAAGAATTAAAAGCAGTTATGAAAAAAGGAAAAAAAGATATTCAAAAAACTAGCAATAATAAATTTAAAGCTTTTACTCCTGATATACCTTCTGAAGATTTACCACAAGTAGGAACTTTATACCAACAAGGAAAAAAAAGAGAACTGGCTATAACATATTGGCAAGAATTAGAGATTGGAGAAAGCGAAGCATCAAGACTAAAAGCTGAGTTAGTTTGTGAAAGGGAGGCTTAGTTATGCAAGAATATAAAATTACTGTAACCATAGATAATAATGGAGGTATCGAAGCAGAAACTAAGGGCTTTAAAGGTGAAGCATGTATTGATGCCCTGGAAGAACTTTTAAAGGATATCTCTGAAATTCATGAAATAGACAAAACAGATGATTACAATAAAAAAGTAGTACAAGGCGAAAAGAATTATATTACAATAAAAAGAGGGTAGAACTATGAGTGCGAGAATAAGAACATTATTGCCTCTTTTGGATATGGAATGTATACTTCAAGCCCTAGATAATTTAGGCGAGAGGTATACCCTGAGGGGAAATGACATAATCATTACATCGAAAAAATATTATGTTGAAGCCAAGTTATCAAGGCAGAATGATGGAAAGTATGTGCTTACAGGGGACACCGATGTACTTACTGAAAACTTTCAAAAGCAACTTGTTAATAATTATAAGTCTTTATATGATTATAAAGTAAGACGAATTCGAGAAGAGCTTGAAAAAAAAGAAGCGGAAGCGCAAAGAGCCTTAGAAGAAGAAAGAAGAAGAATTGAACAGGAAAGAATTAGACTTCAGCAGGAGCAAAGAAGACTTGAAGAAGAGAGAGAAAAATATGTCGAGAGCCAAAAGAAAAAGGTATATGAAAAAGCTAAGGCTATGGGGTATTCTGTAAAGGAAACGATAGTTAAAGATAAAATACAATTGGTTCTAGTAAAAAGAACATACTAGCTTAAATTATGTTAAATGTATATGATATTGAAGAAAAAAGCGAAATATACGGACCAGGCATTAGAACTGTTCTATGGATGCAGGGATGCAGATTAAGATGCAAGGGGTGCTGGAATAAAGATATGTGGAACTTCAAGCCACATAAGCTATTTCGTGTGGAGGAACTAGTTGAAAAGGTTAAGAACATTTATGGAATAGAAGGAATTACATTAATTGGTGGAGAACCAATGCATCAAAGCTTAGAATTATTAAAAATGGCTATGGAAATTAAAAAGCTAGGTTTAACTGTGGTGCTATTTACAGGATATGAATTTTCTGAGCTAACATCAGAGCATGAAATTAAGCTTTGGAAACTAAGTGATATAGTTATTTGTGGAAGGTATGAAGAAAATAGAAGGAATATATATCTCCAATGGCGTGGTTCTGAGAATCAAAGGGTAATATTTAATACTAAAGTTTATGAGAAATATACTTTAGCTGAAGGTAATTATTGTGAAATTAATATCGATACGAATGGGGAAATGACCATTTCAGGTTTTCCTGATAATTTTAGTGAAAAAGATTTTTTCTAACACTAAAGTTATCTAAAATAAAAAAAGGCAGGCTGACAATGCAGCCGCCAGGTTTATGCACAGGAAGTCCGATCACACTCCGTATTACCCTTTTAAGGCGGATTTTAACTATTGTTAAAAATTAGTATTTTATATTCTGATTGGCTAAAAATTAAAT
>JAWRJF010000074.1:0-17700 GCA_040307645.1 Anaerovoracaceae bacterium
TTAAAATATCATAAACCATAAAATTTAACATCACTTATTTGACTGAGATCAAATAGCAAAACTGGACGCATAAAAATGCGTCCAGAAAGTCAATTTTTTTATTAAATTGTGTGTCACCCCAACATTTGACACAGAGCCTAAAAAATCCGTGGTACCCTGAAACAAAGCTCTGCACCAAAAACCACAAATGGATGGGTGAAATTAATTTCACCCATCCCAACATTTAACACATTACCTTACTTTTTCAGTAATTATATATTATTTAGTTGTTTTTTTGTAACTTTTTCTTATAACTTATATCTGCTGCTGCAGTGAATAATACATCTGTTGATGAATTTAATGCTGTTTCGCAAGAGTCTTGAATTACCCCTACTATAAAGCCTACCCCAACTACCTGCATAGCTATGTCATTAGGAATTCCAAACAAGCTACAAGCTAAAGGTATTAAAAGTAATGAACCACCAGCTACACCAGAAGCACCACAGGCACTGACTGCTGACAGTACGCTCAGAATAACAGCTGTAGGTAAATCAACTGATATTCCCAAAGTATTTGTTGCAGCTAATGTTAGAATTGCAATTGTAACTGCTGCGCCTCCCATGTTAATTGTAGCTCCTAGAGGAATGGAAATAGCATATGTATCTTTATCTAATCCTAATTCATCACATAGCTTCATATTAACTGGAATATTTGCTGCAGAACTTCTAGTAAAGAAAGCAGTAATTCCACTATCCTTTAAGCATTTAAATACTAATGGATATGGGTTTTGTTTTGTCTTTATATATACAATAATTGGATTTACTACAACTGCATCAAAGATCATCACTCCAACTAAAAGAACAATTAATTTTCCATAGTTTACTAAGCTCTTTAGACCGCTTGTAGAAATTGCTGTGAATACCAATCCCATAACGCCTAAAGGTGCAAATTTAATTACCCATCTTACTACTTGTGATACTGCATTTGCAACATCAGAAATAAAAGTTTTAGTACTATCAGCTCCAAATTTTAATGCTAGTCCAAGCAATATAGCCCACGTAAGTATTCCTATATAGTTTGCGTTAATAATAGCATTAACAGGATTGTCTACTAATTGAAACACTAATGACTTTAGAACTTCTACAATTCCACTTGGTGGGGTTACATCTGTTGCGCCACCAGTCAACACTAGTTCAACCTTGAAAATATAACTGGCAACAACTGCAACAAGTCCAGCTAAGAAGGTTCCAATTAAATAAAGCCCTATTATAGCTTTCATATTAGTCTTCTGTCCAGTCTTGTGCTGTGAAATAGCAGCCATAACCAAAAAGAAAACCAGCACTGGAGCTACTGCCTTAAGTGCTCCTACAAATAATTCACCTAGAATTGATATCCCAGACACATGCGTTGGAACTGTAACCGCAAGTAATATTCCTACGCAAAGCCCTAAAATAATCTGCTTAACCAAGCTGATTTTATTCCAGGTATTAAGTAAATTTTTAAAAATCATCTCTCTTTTTCTCCTATCTAAAAATTGCGTACAAGATAGATTATGTCATTATTTCTATTAAACTGTCAAGGGGGAAAACCTGTTTTGTTTATAAAATAACAACAAAAGAAAGAATTTTTTATTTATTATTCGTATCTTAGTGCCTCTATCGGGTCTAGTTTTGAAGCTTTATTGGCAGGATAATATCCGAAAAATACTCCAATAGACATGGAAAATAATACGCTTATAATTATTGTTGGAATAGAAATAACAACAGGATTCTTCATCACCATAGCTACAACAACACTAATTGATAGTCCTAAAATAACGCCTATGATTCCACCAATTGCACAAATTATCATCGCCTCTACAATAAACTGTGTCTTTATAAAACCCCTCTTTGCACCTAATGCCTTTCTCACACCAATTTCACGAGTTCTCTCCGTTACCGATACCAGCATAATGTTCATGACACCAATTCCGCCAACCAGTAGTGAAATGCCTGCAATGACTGCGATAGCAAATTTTATTTTATCCATAGAACCCATAAGGTCATCCATATCTTTTTGGGCATTATAAACTTCGCAGTGCCATTTTTTATTTGCCTTATATATTTCATCAAAATAATCAGTAATTTCACTGGTCAATACATTGCTATCAACAGAGGTCTTAGGCATAACATCAAAGTAGTTATAATTCATATCATTGTTGATTTCTCCCATAACACTTACAGGAATATACACAGTTGGAGTGTCCTGATAGCCCATAAATCCCTCACCTGCTTTTTCTTTATCGTCATATATTCCTACAATGGTAAAGGCAAACATCTGCTCATTTATAGTTAATTTCAACTCTTTACCAATAACATCTCCCGATGCATTAATTTTTTCTGCCATAGATAATGGGATTACAATAATGTTTGCACCTCTTTCTATATCACCGACATTAATATATCTTCCTTTATTCAATTTTATCTTTTTTATTACTGAGTATCCCTCATTTGTACCTTCAACAGTAACTGAAACCTCAGATCTTCCTACTCTTACTCCATCACTAGATCCACTTTTACTAAAACTAATTGCTTCAACCTTATCTGAAAATGCTTCTCTAAATTCAAGAAGCTGTTTCAATGTAAGCATGTCAGTCGGATTTGGATCCTCATACATACCTTCTTCATTTTCCACAGACCTATAAGCAACATTAACCGATAGGTTTTGCATTCCCCAACTCTTCATATCATTTTCAAGGCTCTTAGATAAGGAATTACCTATAGAAACTATTGCTATTACTGCAGAAATACCAATAATAATACCTAGCATGGTCAATAAAGATCTCATTTTATTTGATTTTATACCTACAAGCGCTAACAAGAAATTTTCCCAAATTAACATATCATTCCATCCTTTATTATTATTTGCCTTGTAGTTTCACTAGCTAACTCCTTACTGTGTGTAATAAATACTATGGTTTTGTTTTCTTCATTATTTATCTTATGAAAAAGGTTCATAACTAGTCTACCTGTCTTAGAATCAAGAGCTCCTGTTGGTTCGTCTGCAAGCAAAATACTTGGATTATTTGCTAGTGCTCTTGCAATGGCAACTCTCTGCTTCTGGCCTCCTGATAATTCATTCGGCAAATGTTCTTTCCTATCATACATATCAACAAGATTTAAAAGTTCTTCCGCTTTTTCTCTTCTTTCTTTTTTACCTATTCCAGAATATAGCATAGGTAATTCTACATTTTTTAAAGCTGAGTGTTTTGGAATTAAGTTAAAGTTCTGAAATACAAAACCAATCTTTTTATTTCTGATTTCAGCCAGCTTATTATCACTAGCACTAATAAGTTCCAAACCTTCTAAGAAATATGTACCGCTAGTTTGCTTATCTAAGGCTCCTATAATATTCATCAGTGTGCTTTTGCCAGAGCCAGATGCTCCAACTAATGATAAAAACTCTCCTTGTTTTACAGTTAAATCTATACCTTTAAGAATCTCAAGTTCCTGAGGTGTACCAACATAAAAGCTCTTATGTATATCCTTCATCTCTATAATATTTTCCATAGTCTTACTCCAATATAATTTCCTGACCTACCTGTAGATCTAGAGCATTATTTAATACCTGCATTCCTTCTTTAAGTTCTTCTCCCTTTATTTCAATCATGAAATCGTTCTGTATTCCGGTTTTAACGGGTATATCTTTTACAATATATTTATCTCCTTTTTTCTCAGGTACATATATTGAACCAGTTCCATCACCATTATCAACAAGTGAGTCAAATGTAACAGCATAAATATTCTTTTTTCCACCTAATACAATATTAGCTCTTGCATTAGAACCAACTTTTACATTAGAATTTTTATCAATAATATGTACTTCAACTTCAAATTGAACTTTTCCTTCTGTGACAATTTTTCCACTGGTGTCCTTAATTGCAGCAGGAGAAACCGTAGTAACCTTTCCTTTTAGCTCTGTGTCTTCAGTCATTTCTGTCTTAACTGTAACTTTCTGTCCCGGTTTTATTTTATTAACGTCATATTCACTTACTTTTACTACAATTTTTAGATTGTTTGTATCTTCTACTACAAACAATACCCCACTGCTATTGGTTCCCTCTACTGCATTTATCATAGTAACTGTACCTGAAATTGGAGATTTTATAGTAGCATCAGCAAGTTGGTTTTTTAATTTGCTTAAATCTATGCTGGTATTTTTTTTCTTGTAATTGTCTTTTGCATCAAAATAAGCTTTTTTAGCCTTTGATAAATCCTGTTTAGAGATTTCTCCTAAATCATACATAAACTTGGAATTATCATATTCATCTTTTTGAGCTTCCATCTCTTTTCTAGCAGTCTCAACCTCTAAATCATGGGTTTTCACCGTATCATCAATCTCATTTTTTATTGAGGTTGTATCAATCTGGGCCAAAGTCTGACCTTTTCCAACTTTATCTCCCAGCTTAACAAAAACTTTAGCAATTTTCCCATCAGTTTTTGCAGATATTGCTGCACTATCTTCACTTTCTATTCGTCCACTTGTTTGAACTTCCTCAATAACATCCGTCTTTTCCAAAGTAGTAAACTGTTGGGGAAAATTCATTTCCTCTTCTTTTGGTTTCAATTTAAAATAAATAATTGTAGCAGCTATGGCTAAAATTAAAATAATAATAATCGTTATTATTGCTTTTTTACTAAACTTCTTACTCTTCATAAACACTAAAACCCTCTCTTAACTAATTGGTATCTTAAATTTTCTATCAACAAGTCTATTTTCATATCCTCTTTAATATTTTTTGCATTTAAATACATATCCTTGTCTTCATTTAATTGTCTTACAGAAATCAATCCTTTTCTATACTTTTTCAATGAAACCTTATATTTTTTATATGCTAATTTGATTTTTTTAGTCTGTTTATCTATTTTTTTAACACTTTCTTTTAGATTTTTATAAGTTTCTCTAAAATCTTTTTCTGTCTTTTTCTTAGTATCATTTAATTCCTTTAAGGCCTCTTTATATTCAGTACTATATTGGTTATTCATAATAAGGGCCCTATCAGCAACTAACTGTGCCTTTTTTATATCAATAGAGTTGTTCATTACTTGCTTTAAATCTTCCTCTAAAGATACATCAACAGCAGATTTATAAACTTCATCAGTCATTACTATTGACGATATTTTCAATGTATCATCATTGTTTAAACCAAGGCTCTGGAATAAATTTTCTTTTTGTTTATCTATTTCTTCTTTTGCCTTTTCATTTTCTTCAATTATTTCATCTAGCCCTTCCTTTAACTCATTTAAAGAATTTAAAGAAATAATCCCCCTCTTATATTTTTTCTCCGCAGTCTTAATCTTATCTTCTTCTTTACTTAACTTAATAATGTAATCTTCTTGGGATTTTAGCTGCTTAAGATATTTAATATATTCTTCTTTAGCAAGTTGTCCTTGCATATTCAAATGTTTTTTTTCTGTCAAATTTGAAATCTTAACATCATAGTCTGCCGACCATGCACTGTTAGTAAGTTGAATATACTCATCTTTAAATTCTTCATACAAAGGATCATCTGATTTCATCCCTGCCAGTATTAATTCCACATTTGATAATCTAACTTTATAATTGAGATAATCACTATATATTTTATTATTCCTTTGGTCTGACTCTTTTTTATATGAGCTATGCATTTGCACTATATTGTCAATTGACTCAAGAGATACTTCATACTCACTGGTGCCAAAAGAAACTAACGGAATATTAAGCAGTATTGCCATTGCTATTACAATGGTTATTACCTTCTTCATTTTGTTGCCCTCCAAATTTTACTCTATTATAATTATACATAAATTTTCCATCAAAAAAACTTAATAATTCTTAATTCTATAAATCCAGATAAATAAGGCATTCTACTAAATGTCACTGAATGCAAACAAAAAGAGCACTTCAAGCTACTAATTTCAGCTTGAAGTGCCCCGATTTTCAGATTTATCCCCCACACGATATTTTAGACTACCTTATAATTACTTTTTTTGCAATATCTGCAGAGGCCTTAGCATCTTTCGCATAGTAATCTGCTCCAATTTGGTTTGCGTATTCTCTAGTCAAAACTGCCCCTCCAACCATTATTTTGCATTTTGGTGCTTTATTATTTACTAGTGATATAGTCTCCTCCATTGCTTTTAGCGTAGTAGTCATAAGAGCACTTAACCCAAGGAGCTTACAATTATTTTCAACCACAGCCTTGCATATAGTCTCTGCTTCTACGTCTTTTCCCAGATCTATTATATTGTAGCCGTAATTTTCCAAAATAACTTTAACAATATTTTTTCCTATATCATGAATATCACCTTTTACTGTTGCAATTACAATATTCCCCTTGTCTACCTGCTCCAAAGATTGGGATTTCATCCTCTCCTTAATGACATCAAAAGCTACCTGTGCCGTAGATGCACTTAACATCAATTGTGGGATGAAGGTTTTACCAGACTCAAAATCCTTACCAGCCTTATCTAAAACAGGAATAAGAATATTATTTATAATGTCCATTGGCTCCCTGTTTTTTAGTTCATCTAATACAATTTCTCTACATTCTTTTTGAAGTCCATTTTCTATGGCATAATATATACTTTTTTCGTCTTCCTTAACATCATTACCAGACTCTTCTTCCGAATATTTTTTTATATACTCCTTAGAATCTTTATCAATACCCATTATTAAATTATGACAGTATATTGCTTCAACCATTTCCCTTGCCCCCGGATTCATAATAGGAAGGTCTAAACCTTGGCTAAGAGCCATCTGCAAGAAATTATGGTTTATAATCTGTCGATTGGGCAGACCGAAAGAAATATTAGAAACCCCTAAAACAGTCTTCAAACCAAGTTTTTCTTTTATTTCTTTTATTGCAAAAAGTGTGTTTTTAGCATTTTCTTGTTCTGCTGACACGGTGAGGGTTAAAGGATCTATAAACACATCTTCTTTTTTTATTCCTAAACTCATTGCCCTTTTTAATATTTTCTCAGCTATGGCAAAACGTTTTTCTGTAGTTTTAGGTATCCCATCTTCGTCAAGTGTTAATCCAACAACTGCTGCACCATATTTTTTTACAATAGGTAAAATCTCAGCCAATGATTTTTCTTCACCGTTTACTGAGTTTACTATGGCTTTACCGCTATATACTCTGAGTGCTGCTTCAATAACCTCCGGATTATTTGAATCTATTTGAAGAGGCGCTGTTGTTATACCTTGTAAAGCCTTAACCACTTTTACCATTGTATCTTTCTCATCGATTCCTGGCACCCCAACATTTACATCTAAAATTTCTGCACCATCCCGAATCTGATCAGCTGCCTGTGATAAAATGTAATCCATATCACCTGATTTTAATGCCTCTTTTAACTTCTTCTTGCCAGTAGGATTAATTCGCTCACCAATAATTCTCGGTCTATCAATTCTTACCGTCTGTTCAGGAGTACAAACTGCAGATTGAACAGCAACAGCCTTCAAAACCGACTTCTTATCATGTAATACTTTTTTTAATTCATTTATGAATGAAGGTGTACTTCCACAACATCCACCAACAAGTTTTATCCCATGGGGAACCATAGATAATACATAGATTGCAAACTCACTTGGAGTAATCGTATATTCCCCCGTTTTTGGATCAGGTAAACCTGCATTTGCCTTAACCACTATAGGCAAAGTAGTCCACTTACGCAGTTCTTTAACAAAAGACTGAAGCTCCTTAGGTCCAAGGGAACAGTTGAACCCAATTGCATCTGCACCTAATCCCTCAAGAGTAAGAGCCATTGAAGATATTTCTGTTCCAGTAAAGGTCCTTCTATTTTCCTCAAAAGACATGGTACATATAACAGGTTTGTCAGAATTCTCTTTTGCCGCTAATAGAGCTGCCTTCATTTCATAAAGATCTGTCATGGTCTCTATTGCAATTATATCTGCCTCATACCCTGCGACAACCTGCTCTTTAAATGAATCATAAGCCTCTTCGAACAAAAGGTTGCCGTTAGGTTCAAGTAATCTGCCTAAAGGACCTATATCCAACGCAACTAAAACCCCTGTCCCTTCAGTAGCTTTCCGTGCATTTTTTATTGAAGCCTTAACTATCTGCTCCACTGTATAAGGTGTATTAAGAAGCTTATATTTATTAACCCCAAAGGAGCTTGTATATATTATGTCCGAACCTGCATCAACATATTTTTTGTGTAATTCTGTTATCAAATCAGGTTTTGTAATATTCAAAGCCTCTGGCAAGCGTCCTACTTCAACCCCTGAGTTTTGAATAAGTGTACCCATTGCTCCATCTAGAAACACAAATTCTTTTTCCAATAGTTTTTTAAATTTATCCACAAGTGTGTCCTTTCCAGTAATATTTTTTATAAAAGGGAACCAATACTCTCTTTTATTCGTCTTGCTATATATGGGTTGTTCATAGTATAAAGGTGTATTCCCTCAACACCATTTGACACTAAATCCACAATTTGATTTATTGCATATGCTATTCCAGCATCTCTCATTGCTTCAGGTTTATTCTCATATCTCTGCATCATCTTTGTAAACTTACTAGGTAGACTTGCTCCACAAAGCGAAACCATCCTTTCAATTTGCTTCTTGTTTACTACTGGCATAATACCAGCCTCTATTGGCACATTTATACCTGCAATTCTAGCTTTTTCAATAAAGCCATAAAATAAATTATTATCAAAGAACAGCTGAGAAATCAAATGTTCTGCACCAGCATCTACCTTTTTCTTTAAATTTAAAATATCTTCCACTTGATCTTTACTATCCATGTGAGCCTCAGGATAACATGCACCGGAAATGCCAAAATTATATTTTTGCTCTTTAACAAAAGATATTAATTCGCTTGCATAATTAAATTCTCTTTTTGGCTCAACATCAGGGACAATATCTCCTCTAAGGGCAAGGATGTTTTCTACCCCGTTATAATCTAATCTACTCAAAACCTCTTTAATTTCTTGCTTTGTAGAATTTACACAGGTTAAATGTGCAGCAGACTCAATACTATATTTTTGTTTTATGGCTGATGCTATCTCACATGTTGAATTATCTGCAATACTTCCACTAGCTCCATATGTAACACTAATAAAGTCCGGGTTAAGATCCTTTAACTCTTCTAAAGTATTGTATATGGTCTTTATTGTGTCGTTACGTCTTGGAGGAAAAACTTCAAAAGATAATATTGTTTTGTCCTGCTTAAATAAGTTAGCTATTTTCAAATCATTATCCAACCTTTCTCCTTTTACTATTTTAATAAATTTAACATTTTTTATAATTTTTTTCAATAAAATTTAGATAAAAAGACAAAATTATCATTAAAAGACCAGGTAATACAATAATATCTCCAATATATGAGTAGATTGTTCTCCTGTCAGTCAAAGTGCATTTTCCCCATAATGCATCTTCTACCTCAATAGGTAATCTATTTTTTATCCTCCCATTTATATCTACAATGGCTGAAATACCTGTGTTTCCAGCGATAACACAAAACCTTCCATTTTCTACAGAACGCATAACATTATGGCCTAAATGTTGCGAAAGAGCAGGTGAATTTTTAAACCACGAGTCATTACTTGAAATTACTAAAAGCTGCCCTTTTTCCTTTCCTAAAAGTTCTCTTGCGATATTAGGAAATACAGATTCGTAACATATAAGTCCGGCAATTTTTCCCACCGATGTATCAAGAATGGCAGATTCTTCCGAAATTAAAGTATTACAGGATTTATTCAAAATTTTTTTGGATAATGCCTGTGAAAATGGCATATATTCTCCAAATGGCACCAACTTTCCTTTACAGTGAGGTTGTGTGATAGTTCCATCCGGATTAATTCCATATAATACGTTATATTTATTTTCATCTTTTTTCTCGAAAGCTCCTACTATTAACGTACATTTCTTTTTATTAGTTATATCAATAAATCGATTAAGATAATTTTCATTATCTAGTATCTTGATTGGAATAGCGGTTTCTGGAAAAACTATTAAATCAGATGTATTGCTTGCCTCTTCTGCCATTCTCAGATACTTATTAATATTCTTAAGCTTGGAGCTTTTCCATTTTTTCTCTCTAGCTATACCGCCTTGAAGTATCGAAACCCTCAGAGTATCTTGATCGTTTATTTTTTCATTATTATCTGACATATCAATTGAAACCGTACCCCAGAGAAAATTGATGGTAATTAGAAAAACCCATGCTAAAAGATAAATTTTTTTAAAATAGACTCCCTTTGTCAAAAAAACATTAGACAACAAAATAAATACAGTCATTCCTAAGCTTCCTAAAATCGTTGAAATATGAAGCAAATTTGGATACCCATATAAAATAGTACCAATTCGTCCCCATGGAAATGATATTTTTCCGATAACGCCAATCAGCCATTCACTAAAAGTAAACATGAAAATAAAAGTCCAATAGTTTTTAATTACTTTTTCTGTTATTTTAAAAGGCAAAGTAAAAATAAAGCTGATTAATAAACTGATTAATAAAATCAATACTATAATTACACAATAAGATTGACCTTTGTTTAAATTCAACATTGTCAAAGGACATAAGTGAAAAAGCCAAGTAAGCAATAAAAAATGATAGAAAAACTGAAATAGAAAAACAGAATTAGCATACCTACCATTTTTTTCAATATAGGCAAAAAAAGGTACCATAGAAATTAATGATAAAATCCCTAAATTTTCATTTCTAAATGCCAGCCATGTTAATATTGCGGATATAAGTGGACAAAGTATTTTCAACAAATTTCCTCCTAATGTTTTTTCATAGTTTGTCCTATTTTGCATAAAATAATTTGTGAAAGGAGTGATAAAAGATGAAAAAAGATAATCTTACAGGTGATTATTTAGCAATAAACCCAATAAATACTCTAGATGAAATCCCGGTTCCAAATAAAACTGCCAGTGAAATTATTGGACTAGTTAAAAATAACGGAAAAATCACAGGCTATGTTCTTTCAAATAATAAGATTGTAACAAAAGAAGAAGGTCTTAAGCTAGCTAAAAACGGTGGAATAAAAGGGATAGGTATTGCTCATAGAAATGAAACGGAATATCTAAAAAGCATCCCCGACGGAATAGATAAAAACAACTTATCAAATCTTCCAACAATAACAGAAGCAGAAATCAGAAACAAGCACATGTAATTCTATAATAAAAAGTCCACCTTCTCACGAAAGGCGGACTTTTATCTTATATTATTTCAATAAAACTTCCTTTTTCTCTATCCTTTTTAACAACTATCTGTCTATCAATACGTTCTTTTAGCTGGGGTACATGAGATATTATACCTACTAGCTTATTGTTATCAGTTAGGTCACAGAGGATATCTATGGCTTGTCGCAATGATTCATCATCTAGAGATCCAAAACCTTCATCCACAAACATAGTATCAAGAAGAATCCCTCCTGCTTCCGATTGTATAACATCTGATAATCCTAAAGCTAAACATAGCGAAGCCTTAAAGGACTCTCCACCAGATAAAGTTTTTACACTTCGCTCACTTCCGTTGTAATGGTCAATTACTGAAAGTTCAAGTCCCATCTGGCTATTTCCTTTATTGCCATCTTCCCTACGCTTAAGGTCATACTGACCTGAAGTCATTTCTCTTAATCTAAGGTTTGCCTGGGAAATAATTTTATCAAAATAAGTCATTTGAATATATGTCTCAAAATATAATTTATCCTTTCCAGTCAGCTTGCCAGAAGCCGTATCTGATAGATTTTTTATAGATGAATAAGTAGTTTCAGCATCATTCAGTCTTCCAATTTCTAGGCTAATAGATTTTTTTGCACTTTTATTAATAGATAATCTATTGTTTACATAATCCTTTTTATCGTTAATATCCCTTAACTGATCATTCTCACTTTTTCTGATAGTATAAAGCTGTTCCAGATTAGTATTTTCAACATTTTCCAAAGATTTTTTAAGGCCGTTAATCTCGCCTTCTATGGAAGAAATATTGCCTTTACACTCTTCTAAAATAATTCTTGCTTCTGACTCTGCCTTTTCTATTTCATCCTTATCCTTCTCTAATTCCTTTATCCTATCTAAAGCTTCTGTTTTGGTTGGGAATTTCAATCTATTTCTTTCTTCTTCTAATAGAGTTTGAATCTGTGAAAACTGTCCGTAAATTGACGGTAACTTGTCTTTATTGCTGTTGATATTTATCTCTGACTCCTTCGATTCTTTAATCAGAAGAGGTTGTTTTAGTTTTAATTTATCAACCAGTTCCTTTTCATTTCTATATTCTTCAGATTTTTTTCGTAGACCCTTTTCTTCTTCCTTCAAATCTCCTAAATTAATGTGTTGATATTTTTGCATTTCTAATTTATAAGAATTAGTTTTTGCTTCTAGTTTCCCCTGAAAAGAAGCCACTTTCTCACTAGCTTTAGCTGCAATATTATTCTGTTCCTCTGATAATTTCCTCGCATTTTTAACTTGTTGCCATGTAGGAATTTCTTTTTTTGTTTCAGCCGGATTTGGATGGATTGTTGAGCCACATACCGGACAGGGTTGTTCTTCTTTAAGCGTGGCCGCCATTATACCTGCTTGTCCGTCCATAAAAGCTTCATTTACCAGTAAATAGTTACTTTGGGCATTACGGCTCTTTTCTCTCTCTTCAATATATTCTTGTTTCAACCTTGTAAGTTCAATATTATTATCCTGAATTTCTTTATCTTGAATTTTTAACTCTTGAAGCTTTTCTTGTAACTTTATATTTTCTTTTAACCTAGACTCTACCTCAGAATTATCTAATAAATCACTATTAAACCTATCTATAATTCTTTGATTTTTATCAATTTCAATGGATAAATTATTAGTTTTATCCTGAAGACTCATTATTTCTCTCTCCATGTCTTTAATCATAATATTTAATTCAGTAGCTTTTAATGTGTTCTTCTCATATGAATCATATAAATCTATACTGTTTTTTATTTCTTGGATTTTTATTCTAATATTAGGAATTTCATTGATCTTGACTAAAGCTTTATCATGAATTTCTTTAATGTTTTTATATTTATTTTTCTCTTTTTCCAGAAGTTTTTCAGCATTTTCTAAATCAAATAATGCTTTATTATCTTTTTCTGCTTTACCAATTTTATTATTAATATTCTCTAGAATAAGATTTTTCTCATCAATAATATTTTTCTTATCTGCTATAGCTTCTTCATCATTAGTAATAAACTCTTCCAGTATTTCTAATATTTCATTAACAGAACTGATATTCCCATCGTTTCTTAATAGGAGAAACCGTTCTGTTTTTAGATGTTCATCTGATACCTTGACAGAATTAATATGATGAACAATAGAATTACGTATATCCTGATATTTACCATATGCCTCTTTTTCCAAAGCTTTTAACTTGTTTTGCAACTGTTCATAGTTGTAAGTTTTAAATATTTTCCTAAAAATTTTAATTCTCTCATCAGTAGATGCAAATATTAGTTTTTTGAAATCCCCTTGTGCAATCATAGCAATTTGAGAGAATTGTCCTTTATCCATCCCCAGCAAATCAATAATAGACTCTGTAACATTTTTTTCTCCTGATACCCTTCTTCCGTCAGGGAAAATAAGTTCAGCACCAGCTTTTTCTATAGTAAATCCCTCTCCACGTTTTGATTTCCTTGGATATTCAGGATTTCTCTTTATAGAGTATAAATCCCCTCTATACTCAAATTCCATTTCAACAAAAGTGGGAGTATTTTCGTCTGCATATTTACTCCTAAACATATCTTTTTCTCTATTTTCTCCACTTGCACTTCCATATAATGCAAATACAATTGCATCAAAAATAGTTGTCTTTCCTGCTCCTGTGTCTCCTGTTATAAGGTAAATTCCACTATTTCCCAATGTTTCCATTGGAATTTCAATTTTTCCGGCATAAGGGCCAAATCCTGAAATAGTTAAATTTAATGGTTTCATTTTTCGCCCTCCCATATTGTTTCTATTATCCCTCTTATCAGATTCTCTTGTTCTTCAGACATCTCATGATTATTTTGTTTTTTATAAAAATCATTAAATATCTCAACTGGAGAAATCTTATTATGAGAAGGTTCTAAAGTAAAGGCCTGATTAGCCCTTGTTCTTTTATTATCATACTCAAGTTTCATTATATTTGGATAATAATATCTAAGCTTACTGATGCCTTCAATTATCTCTTCCTCATCAGTAAGGATAATCCTCATATAATCATCACTATTATTATCTTTCTTTCCAATTTCAACAATTTCATCAAAAGATCCTTTAAGTTCCCTCATGTCTTTAAGCGGAACCAAAGGTATAGTTTTAATTGTTATATTTCCCTTTTCTAAAAATTCAACTATAGTTACAGACTTTTTATGATTCTTCTCTGAAAAAGAATACTTAAGTGGCGTTCCGCAATATCTTATAGTCTCTTTACCTATCCTCTGCGGACCATGTAAGTGACCTAATGCAACATAGTCAAAATTATCAAATATATCTGCCGAAATTTCATCGATTCCACCTATTGACTTTTCTTCAGATTCACAAACCTGTCCATTTAAAATAAACTGATGGCATAACAATATATTGCGCTGCTTCGTATCAATATCTGTATTTTCAATTATCGCCCTAATTCCATCTTCATATGTTGAAATTTCAATATCCTCAAAAAAAGGCCTGATATTTAGAGGTTTCACAAAGGGTAACATATAAATATTTATTTTACCATAGTTATCCTCTAACGAAATTAGTTCTAAACACCCATCAAATACCCTAGACAGAAAAATACCCTTTGCCTCCATAATTCTACTTCCAAAAGAAAGCCTTTCAGCAGAATCATGATTTCCACTTATTACAAAAGTTTGAATTTCCATAGATGAAAGTTCTGTTAAGAAGCTATCCATAAGAGAAACGGCTTCTGCAGGAGGAAGCGGCTTATCGTATATATCACCTGCAATAAAAACCCCGTCAGGTTTTTCATTTTTAATTAAATCTATTATCTGGCTTAATATATATTCCTGGTCTTTAATCATCGGAAAATTATTAATTTTTTTTCCAAGATGTAAATCTGACAAATGCATAAATTTCATTTTACTTTCCTTATCCTAAACAGATTTATTTAAATAAATCTATAACAACTCTTTATCTTCTACAAAATGTATATTTAAATCTACATATCCCTTAATTCCATCGATTTTTCCTTCTTGGGTATACTGCCAAATTTTAAAATCATATGGGAAATCGGTAAAGTCAGAATAATCAGCGAGCCAAATTTCATACTTAGATATTTTAGCCAGATTCACTGATTTACCTAACCATGTAGGATTACCGTAAATCATAGGTTCTAAACCCTTTGATTCGATAAATTTACAAAACTCTAAAGCTATTTCCGTCCTGTCTTCTGCAGTAATTTTTCTGATTCTATCTTTTTCATCTACATACTCCATATCAAATACAACGGGGTATTTAAGATTATACTCCGATACAAGTTCTGTTACAAAGTTAGCCTCTTCCCTAGCCTCTTTCTTTGTTATTGCCTGTGAAAAGAAATAAACTCCTACATCTAAACCTGCCTTAGCAGCCCCCTCAATATTCTCCTTAAATTTAGTGTCTTCAAAGATTTCACCCTTGTCCCTTGTTCTATAACCAGTACGTATAATTGCAAAATCAACGCCCGAGGCCTTTACTCGATTCCAATCAATATTTCCCTGGTAAATAGAAACATCTATGCCTGCTAAAGATTTATAATTTCCGTCTTCATAATACTTTAAGCCATTTTTTTCATATACTTTTTCTACCGAATAGCTATGTGATGGTATATATACTCCAATTGCCGGCAATATATACTTAAATATAATAGCAGCAATAAGCAAAATAAGTACTAAAAAAGTAAAGCCAAACAGTATTTTCATCCTCTTTTTTATTTCCTTGTTTTTCATTAATCCCTCATCCTTATATGTTTTCTAAATTGTAACATATTACGACAAAGGATTCTATGAGAAAAGATTTACTTTTTTTTGGTTATCCATAGTATTTCCGGTGGATTTTTCTTTTGATTCAGCATATTTACAAAAGCCACATGATAATCAGATGAAGGTAAATTTTCTACCATTTCAAGCACAGCTTTCTTCTCGATTGCACCCTTTTCATGTCCTTGATAAAGAACCACTGTAACAATTCCTCCCTGGCAAATGGCCTTAAGAGCATTTTTTATTCCTAATAAAGTAGCATCCTTTTCTGAACAAATTGTTTTATCTCCTCCCGGCAAATATCCTAAATTAAAAAGGACTACCTTTGGACTGAGGTTATTTTCTTCGCAAAAATCAGAAATATTTTCAAAGGATTGATTTATAAGGATAACATTTTCGAGTTTATTACTTTCAATTAGCTTCCTTGTGTTATATATAGCCTCTCTTTGAATATCAAAGCCAATAACAGTACCCTTTTCACCTACAGCCTTGGCAAGGACCACAGTATCATTTCCATTACCACAGGTTGCGTCACAAACAACATCCCCCTCCTTAATATAATTTAGAGATATGTACATAGCTAGCTCTGTAGTTTTAGTAATTAAATTCATTTTCCACCTCTGTAAAATTGTTCATATTTAACATTTATTTTAACATAATAATTTCTTTATCTCAATTATAGAGGGAACTATTGACCAAGGAAAAATCATAATGTAATATATTTAAAATGAGGTGTAAAATGATTGATTATAACAATTTGCTTACGAAAGCAATAAAATATCGTAGAGATCTACATAAAATTCCAGAGCTTGGTTTTGACGTATTTAAAACTGAAAAATATATAAAAAATGTGCTCAGCCATCTTAATTGTAAAATAGAACCCTTAGTTAAAACAGGTCTAACCGCATTCTTTGATTTCAATAAGGCAGACACAATTGCCTTTAGAGCAGATATGGATGGCCTGCCAATAAAAGAAGTAAATACCTTGTCTTTTGTTTCACAACATGAAGGATGTATGCATGCATGTGGACACGATGGTCACGTTGCAAATCTCCTTGCTTTTGCAAAATTACTATCCGAACATAAAAAAATCGGCACAAAATTCAACCATAATATTTTACTCATCTTTCAACCTGCAGAAGAAACAATCGTAGGTGCAAAGGCTATTTGTGGTACAGAAATCTTTGAGAAATTTAATGTCAAGGAAATATATGGCCTTCACTTATGGCCAATGCTAGGAATGGGAACAATTGCCTCAAGACCGGGGCCTATGATGGCACATTCCACTCAAGTAAATATAGATTTTTTTGGAAAAAGTGCCCATTGTGGAGAACCTGAAAAAGGAAATGATGCCTTAGATGCAGCATGCCGCTTCGTTAATGCACTTTACAAATACAGAGAAGAACATATTCCGGAAAGATGTATAATAAAATTCGGAAAAATGTCAAGTGGAAACGTTAGAAATGCTATTTCTTCATATACAAGGCTAGAAGGAACTATGCGAACTTTCCTTCCTGAAACATGGGATAAATTAGTAAATAAAATGAATAGCCTGGCAACTGCAGTCTATGATGTTCTAGGTGTTAATGTAGAAGTTGATATAAGTAATTCTCACCCTGCTGTCATTAACGATGAAATACTATTTAAAAAAGTAAAAAAAGCTTTATTAGAATCTGATTTAGATTTTGTAGAATTAAAAAAACCTGTTGCTATTGCTGAAGACTTTTCTTTTTTCCAAGAAGAAATACCAGGAGTTTTCTTTTTTCTT
>JAWRJF010000075.1:0-15111 GCA_040307645.1 Anaerovoracaceae bacterium
ATCACATCCTGCTCTAGGCGGGTCTAAAATCACAACGTCAGCGTGATCTATCTTTATGTTATTTGGATCCTCTTTGTTGTTTTCCGTTTCATCAGAAAGCTCCATTTCAGAGCCAAGCATCTTTGGAAGCTCTTCCTCAGCCTTACCGAAAACATATCTTGCGCCTACAATTTTATTAATTACAGCGTTGCGGTTAGCATCGACAACTGCACCTTTTACAGATTCGATGCCTATAACCTTACCTAGCTTTTCGTAGTCAAGAGAACCATGTGATAATGCATAGGCCTTCTCCATTTCCTTTGCCGCGAAAAGACCAATCGTTCCAACTCCACAATAAAGGTCTAAAACCGTTTCAGTTCCACTTAAAGCCGCATATTCTATAGCCTTGTCGTATAAAACCTTCATTTGAACAGGGTTTACCTGATAAAATGACAAAGGAGAAATTTCAAACTTAAGGTCGCCAACCTCCTCTAGGATAGTTGGTTTTCCTGCAATGGTAATGCACTCATCGCCTAAAATTTCTGAAGTTTTATTCTTATTCACATTTAAAACCACGCTAGCCAGCTCGAAAACAGTTCCGTCCTTATTTGGCTCTAAATTATAAATTGCATCATCTATCATATCCACAAGCTTTTCGTGATTAGGGATTCCTTTCCCATTAATCACTAGAATTACCATAACCTGGCCTGTGCTAAAAGACGTTTTTACAACCACATGTCGCATTAATCCCTTTTCCCATTTAGGGTCATAGGCTGTAATGTTATCTTCTTCCATAAACCTACGAACTGCATCGACCGCTGCCATTGCAGGTTCCGATTGAATCAGACAGTCATAACAATCTACTACATCGTGGCTCTTTGTTTGATAAAATCCGATAGATAAATCCCCTAGGTTTTCTACAATTCCACCTTTGCGGGTAATTATTCCGCCAGTGCTTATGGCCATAGATGCTTTGTTCCTATACCTAAACGGGTCATCCATTCCCTTTATCGGTAAAAGCTTTGGATTATCCAAGTTACCAATACGAATTAGCTTGTCTTTTATCTGCTTTTCCTTAAGTTTTAACTGTGCATCATAGGAATAATCCGAGAATACACATCCACCACAGCTATCCTTGTACTGGCAATACCCTTCAATTCTATCAGGAGATGGTTGTAGTACTTCTATGACCCTGCCAAAAGCATAGTTCTTCTTTACCTTTGTTAGCTCAACAACCACCTGGTCTCCCGGAAGAGTATCTTTAACAAAAACTGCAAGGCCTTCATTACTTTTTCCTAATCCTTGACCTTCCGCTGTCACGTCTTCTATTCTTATCTCTATCTTTTGTCCCTTTTCCATCTTTTTTCTTTACCTTTTCTTTTGAACTATCGCCTTTATCATAGCTTTTACCTTTAGAGCCTGAGCGACCTTTTCTATCATTGCGTCTTCTGTCTCTGCCACGGTCTCTTTGTCTGTTTTCCTTATTATCTTCAGACTCAGAAAGCAGCTGACCCATGTTCATTCTAAGCAAAGCTGCAGCAATTTCCAAAGGTTCGGACCCTTCTTCAATGCACCTTTTTTCAATCATTTTCATGTAAGGAATCATATCCTCATCTCTTGACATCAAAAAGGCATCATCCATTGTTTTATATGCCTTTGCCACATTTACACTAGCCGCTGTAGGCATTTGTTTTTCAAGGATTTTTGTCTTGCAATAATTTCTTAATGAATCTATTTTATATTTTTCTCTAGGGGTAATTATTGAAAAAGCTTTACCTTTTTTACCTGCTCTACCTGTACGTCCAATTCTATGAACATAGTACTCCATGTCCTGAGGCATGTCATAATTGAAAACCATTTCTACGTCGTCAATATCTATTCCTCTAGCGGCTACATCAGTTGCAAGAAGTAATTCCAGTGTGCCATTTCTAAACAGATTCATTACTCTGTCTCTCTGGTGCTGCGACAAATCTCCATGAAGTCCCTCAGCATAGTATCCTCTTCCCTTTAACAAAAGGGTCATCTCGTCAACCTTTTTCTTTGTGTTGCAGAATATCAAGGCTTTCTTAGGTGTCATGTAGTCGATAAGTCTGCAAAGTGAATCATCTTTTTCTCTGCCTTTAACAACATAAAAATACTGTTTTACAAGTGGAATAGTAAGTTCCTCCTGTTTTACTTTTAATATTGTAGCATTTTTTTGGTATTCTGCCGCAATCTCCAGAATTTCTTCTGGCATAGTTGCGGAGAATAAAACAGTCTGCTTCTCTAATGGCATCTTTTGGCATATTGTTTCTATGTCCTCACGAAAGCCCATGTTTAGCATTTCGTCTGCTTCATCTAAAACTAACATTGATAAATTGTCAAATTTCAATGTTCTTCTTCTCATATGGTCCATGACTCTTCCAGGCGTTCCTACTATAATAGAAACATTGCCCTTAAGAGCCCTTATCTGTCTTTCAATGTCTTGTCCTCCATAAATAGGAACTACCTTAATACCACTCATGTATTTTGCCAGATTTCTAATTTCCTCAGCGGCCTGCATTGCCAACTCTCTAGTTGGACATAGAACAAGGCCCTGAACTCCTTTTACGTTGGAATTTATCTTTTCAATCATTGGTATTCCAAATGACGCTGTTTTTCCAGTTCCTGTTTGTGCCTGGCCAATAATATCCTTTCCCTCCATTAGGGCAGGAATTGTTAGCTCCTGAATTGGGGTCATATCTACAAAACCCATATCCGTTACGGCCTGCAATATCTTGTTATCGATGTTTGATTCGTTATATTTCATATTTCTCTCTTTCTTTATTCAACGTTGAACTATTAATTATAACATATAAATACACAAAAAGGTGAAATATATTATAAATAAAAAAACCAGCTAGCCGGGAAGGCTGTCTGGTCTTTGGATTACGTTAAAATTGTGCATATGTGAATTTAGGTGCAGCCACCATTCCTGCATATATATAGTATAGCCAAAGCAGGGTCATCATAGCAAAAAATATTCCCGTATATATACAATACTCCTTATTGATAAAGCTAGTTTTTCTCATTATAAAATTTGTAAATTTCTTCATTAATTCTCACCCATCCTTCTCCTCCCGGATGTACAGCATCTTCTAGGAAATAAGGTGTGTAACATTCATCAAAAAAATCTGCTGTCTCTGCGCCATATTTATCAGTAATTTCTAAGATTTTTTTGTGAAATGCTTCTCTACCTTCTTTTGGGAAACCTGTATAGTCATACCAATACCCATTTACCGGTAAAATCATAATCATAGGTTTAATACCGGTTTCTTTGCACACTTTTAAAAATATTTCCAAATCCCCATACTCCGGTGATTTTCCATAACTGCTATTTGTTGCAGAATCTTTCTTTGCCCCTAAAACCGGATAGATCTTTGTTTTATATAATCGATCTATCATATAGAAATCGTTATTTGAGTTCTTTTTGGCATAGGCAAATGCCCTTTCAGATAAACTCTTCCAGTCAGGCTCTGCAACCTTTTCACTAGTTTTTGCCTCTTTGTTTTTCTTTAGTCCACTTGTAGAAATGGCTGTCAATACACTCATCTTTTCTTTTTCATAAACAACAGCTTTTCTACTTCTATATAGCATATTATTAATTAAGTTTGTTTCACCATTCAAAAATCTCTTATTATAATTCTCTACTCTAGTCTGCATTGCAGGGTCAGTATCTAATAGAGTTTCTGATCTTTTTGCAATTTCCGTCTTCAGGCTCCTTGAAATATTTTCATTTTCCATAAAGGCCATATAGTTACTTTCTGAAAAACGTATCCCAAAACCCTCGTCACTTACACCTTCTCTAACAAACCATGACGGAGATACAACAAGTACAGCTTTTCTATTGCTCACATTTGGTTCAAGAGCTGCAAGAGAAATAGCATGAGATAAACTTTGATTAAGAGCCGCCCCAATCAGCATAAGATTTGTATCCCCTTTGCCTAACACCTTGTCTGCATGAAACGGCCCCTTATATCCATGGTGAAACTCTGATGAACCAAAGACAAGCATAGTATCTTTTGTTATATTTTGTGCCACGGCCTGGTATGATGCATCTTTATATGCGTTAGGCCAGGTCCCAAACCTTGGATTATTCATCTGCATGCTATCTGATGTTGCAAAGTGCATTGCAATAACTAAAACCAAAAATAACGCAACAGCTGTAAAAAAGGCAGCTATTTTTCTCATAGTTAACTCCTCGATTTAATTATTTCAATTATTTTATTTGGTGTATCTATATCATCTCTAGTGTATTCTGACGGTGGTAATACTACACCAAAATTCGTTTCAATTTCAACTAAAAGTTCTGTGAAGTCCAAGGAATCCATCAAATCATTTTCTACAAGATTAATATCCTTATTTTCTCTTACGATTTCATCCCCACATATTTCTTCTAAAATATCAAGTAATTTTTCTTCCATTTTACTATCTCCTTTTCCCTTCCTTTTTATATTCCTATAAGCTTCGTAAATCTTCCAGAGAAAATAAAGAAGCCGAACATAACTAAATTAAATGTTATAAACCAACTTATTGTTTTGTACCACTTTTCTTTTTTATATTTTTTATGAAGCGGACATTTTTTCTGATATATCTCTGTAAGTGCAAGGAGTAATCCATGATAAAAACCGTATAGAATATAGTAATTATCCAATCCATGCCATACTCCCATTATGGTCATATTTATAATAAATCCAAAAGATGCTGCTGTAAGCTTTTCTTTGAACCATTTGTTTTTTATAGCTTTCATCATAATTCTAGAGAAAATAAAGTCTCTGAACCAATACGAAAGACTTATATGCCATCTGTCCCAGAACTCCTTCATATCCTTGCTGATAAATGGTTTGTTAAAGTTATCAGGAGTTTTTATGCCAAATATATAACTTATTCCTACTGCCATAAGGCTGTACCCTGCAAAGTCGAAGAACAGATAAAATCCATAGGAATACATATAAACTAAATCCGACAGAAAATACCCATTAGTTCCACCCCACGTCATTGCTTGATAAAAAGCAGTAGCTAAAACCATCTTATAGCAAAGTCCTAGAAATATTTTAAAAATTCCTGTTCCTAAAAGCTCAAGGTAATCTTCCTTTGCCATAACTGAATTAAAGTCTTTTATAAACCTTCTGCTTCTATCAATAGGTCCTGAGGTTATGGTTGGGAAAAATAATAAAAAGGTAAAATAGTCAACTGCCTTTATCTCTTTTATAATCCCATCGTATATCTCAATTATTATCTGTACTGATTTAAAAGTCATATATGAAATACCTAAAAAGGCAAATATATGCAGGTCGAATTTTTCCGAAATCTTGCAAATTATAAGTGGTGACAATGAAAGAATTATGTAAATCCAGTAAAAAGTACTATTTCGACCGTATTTTTCCTTAATCTTCAAATATGTTTTAACCAATATAAACTCAAAAACTACATACCCAAACAGGTATAATAGGGCTATTGGCTTTCCATACATTGCAAGGACTACGAAAAAGACCGTAACAAAAGCTCCATAGTACTTTATAGACCTTTCTTTTACACCTAAATACACTGCCGGAATTGAAACCAGCGCCAGACATAAGAAAAAATAAAAATCGCTTAGTAATTGCATTAAACTCTTTCCTCCAATTCTTTGCGGTTTATCTTTCCATTACCAGTCATAGGAAACTTATCTATAAATGAAACCTTTTTAGGAACCATATATTCCGGCAACCGTTTTTTTAGGGCCGTCCTTATATTTTGGCTATCCTCAAAAGTTTTACTTTCAGATGGCCCATCACCAACCACAAATGCGACTAAATTTTTAATTACACCATTTCGTTTTCTTGGCACCACCACAGCCCCTTTTATCTCCGGTAGTGCCAATAAATTCTTCTCTATATCCCCAAGTTCAATCCTGTACCCATGAAACTTTATCTGCTGATCAAGCCTTCCCACGCAGTACACTTGACCTTTTAAAATATATCCTTCATCTCCCGTTTTGTAAGATGGATTTTCTCCAGCGCCAAAAACCTTGTCTGTCTTTTCTTTATCGTTGAAATATCCAGAAGCAACAGTGTCGCCACAAATTACAATTTCACCCTTTTCTCCATCTTTGCAAATATCCCCTTCTGCATTCTTTATCAAAATCTCACTACCCGGTTTTACATTACCTACTGGCAGAACATCATTTTCTTCTAAGATTTCCCCTGTTATCTCTACTGACGTTACTGCTACAGTAGACTCCGTAGGACCATAGGTATTAATAATCTTTGCTTTAGGGAAACGCTGTCTTAAACTCTTTACTGTTTTTTTCGAAAGAGTCTCTCCGCAAAACAAAAAGCATTGTATTTCAGAAATTTTGTTCTGATCAAAATTTTTGTCTCCAAGGCACATATCCACAAAAGAAGGTGTTGACACCCAGACGTTAATTTTGCCTTCAGCCAACCTTTCCATCAAAAGATTTCCTTCTAGTTGTGTTTTTTTATCTAGAGACCAAAGCGTCCCGCCAGTGTAAAGGCTTGTATATAAATCCAGAACCGAAAGATCAAAAGAAAAAGGCGCCTGGTTTAAAAATACTCTGCTGTTTTTTACCTGATTAGTAACACCTAAGCCCTGTGACCACTTAAGAAAATTATTTAAATTATCGTAAGTAATCTGAACCCCTTTAGGCTTCCCTGTGCTTCCGGAGGTAAAAATTATATAAAATGTATCTTGGCCCTTAACCCAAAATCTTTTGTCTATTTCTTCTTCTGTTGTCTCTATGATTCCCTTGATTTTTTCTTCGTCATTAATAGTATCTAAAACTATAGGGCCGCAAGTTGCGTCTACTATTTCTTTTACTCTTTCTTCCGCCATAGAAATGTCTACCGGACAGTAGGGCCTACCAGCTTTAACGCAGGCAAGGAAACAAACTATCATAAGTGTACTTTTATGTCCATAAACCACAATAGGTTCTTTCCCTTGACCAAAATTTTTTATGATCCAATTGGCTAATCTCCCTGATTTTTTCCACAAATCTCTATAACTCAACAGCCCTTCTTCAAAATTCAGAGCAATCTGCTCTCCCCTGTTATTGCTGCTTTCCTCTAGTCTGTCTAACAAATACATTATGATAATCCTTTCTCAATACCTAATTTCTTCCCCTGAAGTCATATTATCATAAAATAACACGTTATTTTTATTTCTTAAGGATAATTAAGGATTGTTAAGGAAATCTTAATATTTTATCTTTGCAATGAATTCCTTTGAAAATACAGCATTACGAGAAAAGCTGGGTGCAAATTATGCACCCAGCTTATAATCTTTTATTAACAGTTATTAATTGCCTCTTCAGTCCTCTTTTGCTTCTCTTCTAAAACTTCCTGAAGCATCATATCCTTTACTTTCATAAGACGGGTTTGATTTCCTCTCTCGTTTTCATCAAGCTTCATAGTAATGTACTTAATAGTAACCTGAAGTCTTGGGATCATTACATACTCAAGAGCATTAACACGTCTTCTAGTTTTCTCCAGTTCAGCAGCAAGAAGAGCAGTCTCCTTTTCTTTAGCTGCTAAATCAAGCATCAACGGGAATACTCTTGATAACTCCGAAATTGCATTGTCAAGATCCCCGGAAGTCCTGGCAAAACCGTAAGGATAAATATTTGTTGGATCCTCAGCTGTAGTTTTAAAGCCGAAAACAGGAACATCAACACTCATTATGTTTTTGTTATCTACTTCTAAAATTACACCTTGCTTCGGATACATAAGAGATTCTTCCATAACTTCCTGACTCATTATAGCACTGGCAACTGAAAAGTTTCTATAAACAGTGGCAAGCTCTTTTTCAACCTCCTGCCTCAACCTTCCATTTTCCCTTGCTAATTCTAAGAATTCCTTCATCAGCTCATCTCGTTTATCTTTCATAAGCTTATGTCCACGAGTAGCTGTCTTCAGTCTTTTCTTTAAAGAGGTAAGCATCATTCTGGTTGGATTAACATTCATTCTCTCCATAAAATCACCCCTTTATTCTTCTGAAGCTTCTCCAAGATATTTCTCGATATATTTATCTTTAATTCTCTTAAGCTCACTCTTAGGAAGCAATTTCAATAAATCCCATCCTATGTTTAAAGTATCCTCAATGTTTCTGTCTGTTTCATAACCTTGTGAAACGTATTCCTTCTCAAATTCTTGTGAGAATTTTGCATATTTCAAATCTATATCCGTTAATGCCGCTTCACCTAAAATAGTCATTAACTCTAGACACTCTTTACCTCTTGCATAGGCTGCAAACAACTGATTCATTGTGTCCGCATGATCTTCTCTAGTCTTGCCTTCTCCTATACCTTTATCCTTTAGACGGGATAGAGATGGTAGAACATCAATAGGTGGTTTAATACCCTTTCTGTATAATTCACGAGAAAGGATAATCTGACCTTCAGTAATATATCCTGTTAAGTCAGGGATTGGATGAGTCTTATCATCCTCAGGCATTGTTAGAATAGGTATCATTGTTATAGAACCATCCTGGCCCTTCTTTCTTCCTGCTCTTTCATACATAGTAGCAAGGTCAGTATATAAATAACCAGGGTAACCTCTTCTTCCTGGAACTTCTTTTCTAGCAGCTGATACTTCACGAAGTGCCTCAGCATAGTTTGTAATGTCAGTCATTATAACTAGAACATGCATTCCAAGGTCAAAAGCTAAATATTCTGCTGCAGTAAGAGCCATTCTTGGTGTAGCAATTCTTTCTACAGCTGGGTCATTTGCTAGGTTCATAAACATTACAGTTCTATCTATTGCACCTGTTCTTCTAAAGTCTGATGCAAAGAAGTCTGCTTCTTCATAAGTGATACCAATAGCTGCAAAAACTACAGCGAAGTTACTCTCTCCACCTCTTACCTTTGCCTGACGTGCAATCTGTGCTGCAAGCTCAGCATGAGGTAAACCGGATCCGGAGAAAATAGGAAGTTTTTGGCCTCTAACCAAAGTATTTAGGCCATCAATAGCAGAAACACCTGTCTGAATAAATTCTGCAGGATAGTCTCTAGCAGCAGGGTTCATTGGAAGCCCATTGATATCCAGCTTCTTTTCTGCAATGATATCAGGACCGCCATCCTTAGGTTTTCCCATTCCATCAAAAACTCTTCCTAACATCTCAGGTGAAACGCCAAGCTGAGTTCCTTTTCCTAAGAATTTTACTGAACTTTCCTTTAAGTTTATTCCAGCTGAACTTTCAAAAAGCTGTACCAAAGCATTACTGCCGTTTATTTCAAGAACTTTGCAAAGTCTTTTTTCGCCACTAGGCAAAATAATCTCTCCAAGTTCATCATAAGTTACATTTTCAACATCTTTAACAAGCATCAAAGGTCCTACAACTTCTGATATTGTTTTATATTCCTTAATCATCTGCCTGACCCTCCTTACTTACTAAATTTGATATTTCAGTTTTTAACTGACTCATTATGTCATTAAATGCAGTATCAATTTTTTCTTCTTCTACATATTTAAATCTACCGATTGATTCTCTTACAGGAATCGAAACAAGGTCATTGAAAGAAGCGCCTTTTTGTACTGCGTCCTTTGCTAATTCATAATATCCCATTATAAGTCTTAATAACTTAAACTGCTTGTCAAGAGAAGAATAAGTATCAACATCATGGAACGCATTTTGGTGTAAATAGTCTTCACGTATTGACTTACAAGCTTCAAGTTTTACTCTATCTTCAAAGGAAAGGGCATCAACACCTACAAGCTGAACTATTTCTTGAAGCTCTGATTCTTCCTGAAGTAGCTTTATAGTTTCCATTCTAAGAGAAGGGAAATCTTTGCTTACGTTTTGTTCATACCAAGCTGTTAACTTATCAATATAAAGTGAGTAACTCTGAAGCCAGTTAATAGCCGGGAAATGCCTCTTATATGCTAATGAAGAATCAAGGCACCAGAATACTTTTACGATTCTTAATGTAGCCTGTGAAACCGGCTCTGAAATATCTCCACCTGGAGGAGATACAGCGCCAATTGCTGAAAGGGCACCTAATCTTCCGTCTTTTCCTAAAGAAATTACACGTCCTGCTCTCTCATAGAATTGAGCAAGTCTTGATCCAAGGTAAGCAGGATATCCTTCTTCACCTGGCATTTCTTCCAATCTTCCACTCATTTCACGAAGAGCTTCTGCCCATCTTGATGTTGAGTCTGCCATTAGAGCTACAGAATAGCCCATATCTCTAAAATATTCTGCAATAGTAATACCTGTATAGATAGATGCTTCACGAGCTGCTACCGGCATGTCTGATGTGTTGGCAATCAGAACAGTTCTCTTCATAAGAGACTCCCCTGTATGAGGGTCTTTTAGTTCTGGGAACTCCATTAGAACGTCTGTCATTTCATTTCCACGTTCGCCGCATCCTATATATACTACGATATCCGCATCTGCCCATTTTGCAAGCTGATGCTGTACAACTGTCTTACCTGAACCGAAAGGCCCCGGTACAGCCGCTACACCACCTTTTGCTATTGGGAAAAGAGTGTCTATAACACGCTGTCCTGTAACAAGAGGCATCTCAGGAACTAGTTTTTCTTTATAAGGTCTGCCTTTTCTAACAGGCCATTTTTGCATCATTGTAAGTTCTGCAATGGTTCCATCTGCTTTTTTAATTTTACATACAGTTTCTTCTACTGTAAATTCTCCAGCTTCGATTGATTCTACAACGCCTTTAATTCCGTAAGGTACCATAATCTTCTGCTCAACTACCATTGTTTCCTGGACTGTTCCGATTACGTCCCCTGCTTCTACTTCATCTCCAACTTTTATGGTAGGTACAAATTCCCATTTTTTTGTCCTTGATAATGCAGGAACATTTATACCTCTTGTAATATTTGAACCAACCTTTTCTCTCATTTCCTCCAGGGGTCTTTGAATACCATCATACATAGTTTCAATTAATCCTGGTCCAAGTTCTACAGAAAGAGGAGCCCCTGTTGAAACCACCGGTGCACCGGGTCCAATTCCAGCTGTATCCTCATATACCTGAATTGAGGCCATATCGCCTCTCATTTCTATTATTTCACCGATAAGTCCTAGATCACTTACACGAACTACGTCAAACATATCTGCATCTTCCATGCCTGATGCAATAACCAGTGGTCCAGAAACTTTTACGATTTTTCCCTGACTCATTTATTTTTCACCTCCAAATAGTATGTCTGCTCCTACAGCACGCTCAACGGACTTTCTTACACTGTCCATTCCTGTCCCAAGTGGACCATCTTTGTTTGGTATTGGGATAATTGCTGGAAGTCGTGAGTCCTTATATTTATCAATTTCTTCTTCAATTTCTTTTGCAAGTTTCTCTGTGATATATATAATAGCATAATTCTCTTTTGCAATATCATGGAGAATATCTTTTGCCTGATCGCTTTTATTACAAGGAAAGACGTCAAGTCCAACAGCTTTAAAACCTAAAACACTTTCCCTATCTCCTATTACACCTATTTTATACATATGGTTCCCTCAATCTTTCTCCAATAACTTCAGCAGAAAGGCCTGCTAGCTTTCCTGCCAGAACTATTCTCAGATTATCAATCTCAGTTTCCTTTGCAATCCAATATGCTGCAATCGATGCAATACCAAAGGATTGGTATTTGGCTTTTTTTGTATAATCCATCATTTTATCTGTACCCATTTTTTCAAATAGGCCAAAATCACCTGTCTCTTTCACTTCACGTCCACCCTCGGCCATTAGTTCTTTTAACCCGTATGGTGCTAGCTTATCTGCCAGCTGGGCATAAGGTTCTTCATAAGAAGTAATGAAAAACTTTTCAGAAATGTTTCCACCTTCTAAAAATACCTTCTGGAAAAACGACCATGGTTTATTGATTTGTCTAAGTCTTACAAAAGTAGTAAGATTTAAAATATCTATCTGTAATTTTACATAACCTATGAGGAATTCATCTTCTGTTCTCATAGCACCTTTTAGCATATCGTTATAACATGCTCTATCCATTATTATGTCAATCTGTTGTGGATCACCGCTTCGTCCTACTAAGTCCACCGCCTCAGTTATTGCCGCCCTCATGTTTGATGATAAAAATACTAGATTTCTGTCTCTTATCATAACTTCCAGCTTCTTTGGATCGATAAAGCTAGTAGATACTAAATAAGTATCATCTACAGTAATTCCTAAAAATTCAGCTTTAAGAAATACCTTTATGTTGTGATAATCATATGGAAATAAAAACATCCCTAATGCTTTTCTATCAGAGAGAGTGTTGAATACTAAATCAAAAAGTTTCTTCTGCTCTTCTCTCATAAAATACTCTAAATCATCACCAAAAATATCTTTCCCTTCACCATATCCAAACTCCTGCAAAACAGCTTCCGCCGCTGCAAGGTCTCTACTGGAGGCGACTCTCATCAGATCCTGTCTTGACATAAGATTCTTTACATGGCTACCTAAATATGCATTTGCAAAGGTATATTCTTTTGCATTCTTTGTCATAGAATCTCTCTCCTTACTGGAACAGCTTTTTAGCAACATCTCCTATTAATTCTTCTTTGGCGTCCTCAACAAGAGCCTCGATTGTTCCATTAATATACACAGACCCATTTCTTAACAGAAATCCGCCTTTTATATCTCTCGTTTCTTTAGCTAATACAATCTTGCTTTCAGGCATCAATTCTTTTATCTTAGCAACTAAATCATTTCCAATTGTTTCTGATTGATCTTTATTTAAAATCAATTCTCCAGTTTTTTCTCCAGTTTTTATAGCAACCTTTGCAAGGAAGTCAACATACTGATCTCTTTCCATAGTAACAATTTTATCTACAGCTTTTTCAAAACACTGACTGATTAAGATTTGTTTTTCTTCTAAGACTAGTTTTCTGCCGTCTATCTCTGCTACCGATTTTTTTCGACTTATTATTTTTTCTTTTTCAAGGAGACCTTTTTCACTGCTCTCCTTTGATATTTTTTCAGCCTTTCGGGTAGCTTCTTTTATGATTGCATCACTCTTATTATTAGCCTCTTTTATTTTAGCATCAGCTAATTCTTTAGCATCGCTTATAATTTTTGATGTAATCTTTTCTATGCTCATTTTTTACACATCCTTTAGTTTATAATCCAAGGTTGAATAACATTAATATTGAAATCAACAATGCGAAAATTGCATAAGTTTCTACCATTGCGGCATAGATAATACCTTTTGCCATCTGATCTGATCTTTTTCCAAGAAGCATAATTCCAGAAGCTGCAGTTTTACCTTGAGCAATACCTGACCAAATTCCTACAAGTCCAATTGGAAGTGCAGAAGCTAAAATATATAAACCTTGTGATAAAGTAAGGTCAATCATTCCGCCACCTAACAAACCAATTTTTACAAAGATTAAGAAGGACATTAGAAGTCCATAAATACCCTGTGTTCCAGGAAGCGCTTGTAAAACTAAAGTTTTAGCAAACTTCTTAGGATCTTCAGCAAGAACTCCTGCTGCTGCCTGACCTGCAATACCAACACCCATTGCACTTCCGATTCCAGCTAAGCTGGCAATTGCTGCACCTATTAATGCCATTACGTTTCCACTAATCATTTTTTACCTCCGTCTGTGTCATTTACTAATCTCACATATTTTGTATTTTTTCTAAAAGGTTGGAATTCCTCTCCACCATCCCTGTAGAATTTGGAGAAAAACTCTATATATTGTAATCTGCTTGAATGCACGAAAGCACCCAATGCATTAATTGCTAGGTTAAATGTATGCCCTACTGCAAATGCAATTAACAATACTATAGCTCCTAAGATACCTCCTCCAGCGAGAGTACCCATCATATTAACTACCTGGGCAATTACTGCTGTGGCAAGTCCTAATGCTAAAAGTCTAGCATAAGACAAAATGTCTGATAAATATCCTGTACTATCATATAATGAGCTTAGTCCTCCGGTTATTTTCCCGAAGCCCTTGTTCTTTCTGCCTCCAGTCAATAACAACATGGCAGCACCTGCAATTAACATATACATTCCCGGCTTTACAATGGCTTGGGAAACACTTCCTCCAGCTAGCCACATAGCCGCTCCTAATATTACCAAGTACCAAGATCCTACATCGCAAATTGCGTCTATCCATTTCCCCTCTTTTATTAGCATTGCCGCATTTAAACCCATTCCTAAGAAAAGATGAATTACACCAAATATCAGGGACCAGATTAACAATCTAGTTGGATCATCAAGAGGGTTAAACCATAGTGGCTCTATTACGATTTCTTTATTAAAGAAAGTCTTTGCAGTTACTTGGAATAAATCTCCGAACCAGCTTCCAAACATAGCTCCCCAGAAAACTGTCGAAAGTCCACAGAAGAAGAAACTCTTTATCATCTTATATGTCATTCCTTCTAGTCTAAACTTTTTCAAGACTATGGCGCTGGCTATCGCTATAACTAGACCATACCCTGCATCACTAAGCATTATCCCAAAGAACATTATATAGAATAATGAAAAGTATTTCGTCGGGTCTATTCCTCTGTAATCCGGCAAGGAATACATGTCTGTAATAGCTTCAAAAGGCTGAACAAAACTATTATTGGAAATCAGAATAGGTACTTCCTCTTCCTCAAGCGGTTCTCTAAAAGCAAAGCAACACTCATGTTCAATCAAAACATTTTTTACCGGTTCTTCGCATCTTATTGGAACCCAGCCTTCTAAGTTAAAGGTTCTCTTGGTTTTAATAAGTTTTTCTTTTATTTTTTCTTTATCTCTCTCTATTGTCACTTCATCGTGAACACATTCAATACCCTGTTTCATGTGACCCAAAGTACTTATTTCCTTCTGTACTTTGTTACGGTCATTTTCTAATTCTTTAATTTCTGATAAGAATCTGCCCTTATTTTCTATAGGCGTTCCAGTTATGCCTTTAAATACAGCCGGCGTAAAACCATTTTGCTTTAAGATATTCATGGTTTCATCTTCATTCTCTTTTAGCATAATAACCGCTAAGTAAATTAGGTCCTTATCGCTATTGACTTCCCGAATTAGAGTTTCTGCTGTGTTTTCAAAAACTTGATTTTTAACCTTCTCTATGTCTACTGTGGAAGGCACAACCCCCAAACTGACTATGGTGGATTTAGTCTCTGTAACTTCTAAAGGAAGGTCATATGCTTCCCACGGA
>JAWRJF010000076.1:0-4144 GCA_040307645.1 Anaerovoracaceae bacterium
TCATACCTTTTTTTTCGCAATGATTTACCAAAAGAAATAAGATTAAAATACATACAATCACTCCTTACGAATAAAGATAAGCAAATAACATGCCAAAACCTATAAAAACAGGAGATAAAAACCTACTTTAAAGTAGGTTGAATTATTTACATATATTATAGAATATATTAATTAATAGGACAAGTAAGGGGTATTGGGAGATAGTAAGTCCTATATCTAAAAATATATGGAAGGGGTATGAAGATGTTTCTTATTGTTGAAAAAGCAACTAAAAATGTTGTAGCAAATGAACCTAGCTTTTGTGGCTGCTTTATTTCACCCGTTGGAAGCCAGAGAGTAAATTAAATAAAAAATATATATATAGCTTGGCATATGTTTTTTGATGCCAAGCTATATATATATTTAGTAAAACAATTTCTATGCCTAAAACGTATACTAATTATCTTGTAAGTTGGTTTTAGTTTTAGGGAAATTCTTAATCAAATAGGATAAATTATGCTTATGATCCTTAAAAATAGTTCTAAACATATTGTACGAAGGAGAGGTAAATATGAAATTATCAAAATATACTTTGGTAAAAGAGGGTTATCCAAAAGATGGCTTTGCATTGCTCTACAATACTCTTAGGAAAGGAATATCCATTATAGATGAAAATAATTTATTCAAAATAACTAATGGGAGCGTTGATTCTATTGAGTCTAGCATCATTGAAAACTTAATGGAAGAAGGATTTATAGTAAATAAAAATGATGATGAAATTTCAAAATTAAATATGTATTTCACAACATTAAAGAGTTCGTATTATGCGTATGCAACAATGATATTAACCTCATATGATTGCAATATGAGATGTTCCTACTGTTTTGAAAATGGTATTAAGGACCGCCAAGAAAGCATGAGTTTGGATACAGCAAAATCAACTGTGGCCTGGCTTAAAGAAGAATTACTTAGATATCAACCTAAAAATGTTGGTATAGCTTTTAGCGGTGGAGAACCACTTATAAATAAAGAGGTAATTGAGTTAATTATAATAGAACTTAAACAATTTTGTGATGTGAATAATATGAACTTTTCTTTTGGTTTTTTAACAAACGGGACGATTCCAATTGATAAAGAGGAAGCTTCTTTATTTTGTAACAATGGACTTTCATTTATACAATATACCATAGATGGGAATAAAACATTACACGAAAAAAGAAGATACATGAAAGGTGGAAGCTATAATAAAATATTGAACAATATAAAAAATAATTATGAACTTATGAATATGGAAACAATAATTAGAGTTAACGTTGATAAAGAAAACAAAGATGCAATAGATGAATTACTTAGTGATGTACAAAAATTAAATATAAAAAAAATAACATTTGATTTTGCTAACAGGTTTGAGACCTTCCATGATGTCTATGGAACTAACGAAAATGTTTTAGATTCTAAAGAATTTGCTGCTACCATAAAAGAATATTTTAAGAAAACAAAAGATATATCTTTTTCACATTCTAGACGATATTCAAATAACTCACCTTGCTTAGCTATTGTTCCTAGACAATTTGTAATAGATCCTATAGGAGATTTATATAAATGTGCTGCTTTCGCTGGGGAAAAGGAATTTGTTGTTGGAAGTATATATGACTCTGAAATGAATGACGTATACATTGATATGGTTGGTCTTGACCCATGGCATGAATGTAAAAATTGCAAGTTTGTACCATTGTGTGGTGGTGGATGCATGTGGCTAAATAGAAATGCATCATCAGACTATAAACAAAGGTTATGTCAATATGAATTATTTAATGAATTGGTTATGGATACTCTATTGTCAACATTGAATAAAGAACAGATAATTAATCAACTTGAAGGAGTTTAAGTATGAGTTTAAGTATTATGAAAATTCAAAATTTATATAAAACATTTGGAAATAAAAAAGATAAAACCACTGTTTTAAATAATATTTCATTCAATGTAGAACAAGGAACTATACACGGATTATTGGGTAATAATGGGGCAGGCAAAACAACATTAATAAAATGTATAGTGGGTTTATTGAAACCAGATTCTGGTGATATTTATTATGAAAATGTTGACATATTAAAAGACAAAGATACCAGAATAGATAATATCTCGGTCCTTTTAGATGGTGGACGTAATTTATATTTATATATGACAGTAAAGGAAAACATAAAATATTTTACAATGCTTCATGGTATAACTAATTACCAAAATACAGATAGATTTAAAATGATAGTAGAATATCTAGATATTTATAATATATTAGATATAAAAGTTAGTAATCTATCATTTGGAATGAGACAAAGGGCTTCTCTTGCTGTAGCACTAGCTTGCGATTTTAAACTAATGATTTTAGATGAGCCAACAACAGGATTAGATATATATTATCAGGAAGAATTAACTAAACTTTTGTCTAAACTCAGAAAAGATTTTAATATTAGTATTATAGTAAGTTCCCATGACATGAATTTTATTAGTCATATATGTGATTATTGCACACTATTAGATAGTGGTAATGTAGTAAAGAGCGGATCAGTTAGTGTGTTTGTAAATATATTTGGTAATAGTCATTATATTTTATTTTACGATGGAGAACTGAATTCAGAAAATGTTTTAGAAATAAAGAGGGATTTAAAACATGTAAAGATAAATGAAACTAATAAGGTGATAGAAGTTTTATGGCCTAATGAAGAGAGTTTAACCGATATGATGAATTACCTCCATAACCAAAATATTTTTATTAAAGAGATAAAAAGAGAAAATAATTTGAAGAGTTCGATTATAAATTTGTTAAATAATAATGAAAATGTAGGTGTTGTAAAATGATGGTTTATTTGTATACAGCTTTTGCATCAGCGTATAAAGAACTTATTTATAAAAAACGCTATTTTTTTAACACATTGTTTTCAATGATAATGTTTTATATAATTTTTTTCTTGATTTTTAGTGGATATTCACTAATAGCAAATAAAAGTCAATTGTCACCACTAAACTTGGGAGCATCTTTATCAGGAATTGTTGTTTCATATTATGCTTGGACCATGATTTTATCAATATATACCTCTACAGCATATATAGTTCAACAAAATCAACAGTTTGGAACATTAGAAAACTTAATAGTACATTCAAAGAATCTTTCTTTTTTATTGGTATCAGAAAACCTTGTAAATATGTTGTTTTATTTTGCTTTCTCGTGGATAAATATATTTGTGTTTTCAAAAATATCTAAAATAAGTTTCTATATAAATTTTTTTACAGTTATGTATATAATAGTAATAGGTTTAATTTCAATATTAGGAATAAGCCTTATAATGGCAGGAATATCTTTAATATACAAACAAATCAATAGCTTCATGAATATAGTGCAATTTTTATTGCTGGGGATACTATTTTTAAAAGATACTATAATATCTAGGCTGTTTCTGCCTTTTTATCATGCTAATAAATTACTTCAAGAGTCATTTATAAAAAACCTGACATTTAAAAATTTTACGATTCATGATCATTTATTGTTGAATTTGAATGCTATAATTTTTTTAACAATAGGTTTAATTGTTTTTGAAAAGTGTTTAAATAAGGCAAAAATTAAAGGAACATTAAATTTTTATTAGCTGTTCAATGGGGATTATCAATATAGTCCATTCTATTTTGAGCAATTGAGAACAGAAAAAATAAGGGCGACTGTGTGTCGCCTTTTATAATTCAATGTTAAAAACTTCTCTACAATTACTTATAATTTTATCTTTTAATTCTTTCTGTCCAAAAGCTTCACATAAAATTATAGACATTTTAAGTGATTTCATATACTCGTCCTTATTTAATTTATATTCAGCAATTCCCTTTCCGTAATATAGAGTACTTAATCTGTTAAAAATTCCTATTTTTTGGCAAGCATCAATACCTGTATTAGAAAATTTTAATGCTTTTTCAAATTCCTTATTTCTTCTATAAACTCCAGCTAAATTGTGACATAGTTTAGGATATAATTCATCATTAGGTTCTACTGAATTTATACAAAATTCCATTATTTCTTGATACTTATCTTTATAGCCTAACCTATTTAACACAAAGGCTATATTCATAAGCATTCTTATTTCTGTAGAAGAATATATAAAGGAATTATAATTTTCTAGAG
>JAWRJF010000077.1:0-8303 GCA_040307645.1 Anaerovoracaceae bacterium
TATCCTAAACTACTTTTAAAACAAAATTACGATAGGGTTATATTAGTGACAAATTCCACTTTATTTTTTGTTTTGAAAAATAAAAAAGTATTTAATAAATACAAAGATAAGGTTGTTTACTATTTACATAATGAAGTAAGATCTTTATTTCGATGTCAGCGAGAAGCGGCGTCCATACACAGCTTAATTGGCATCAGCGAATTTGTTATCAATTCATTCAGGAGAGAGATCAATGCTATTAGTTTTAACAATTGTTTTATCTTGAAGAATTGTATTGATACTAACATATTTGGCATTTCCGATATACAGAAGGAAGCTGAATTAAAAAAGAGGTTTCACATCGTGGAAGATGATTTTATAGTAGTATTTGCTGGGAGAATAGTAAAAGAGAAGGGCGCTTTGGAGGTAGTAAAGGCAGTAAAAGAATGTAGAAGAAGTAATATAAAATTAATAATTGTAGGAGGAGGATTTTACAGTAGTGATGTTGTGGATAAATATTCACTTAAACTAAGAAAAGAGGCAGAAAAAAATTCTGACAGGATTATATTTACAAATTATATTGATTACAATGATATGCCATCAATATATGCAATAAGTGATGTGGCTGTCCTACCCTCCATATGGGATGAACCAGCAGGAATGACAATGATAGAGGCTGCTATAAGCGGCACTCCTTTAATTACTACTAATTCCGGAGGCATTCCAGAGTATATTCCTCGAAATGCTGCAATAATCCTTAATAGAGATGAGCATTTAATTTCCAATATTGCGAAATCAATATGCAAATTAATGGATGACGAAAGACTGCGTTATAAATTAGCTGCTGAAGGAAAAAAACTACGTCAGGATTTGAATCTTAAATCTTACTACTATAACTTTGTTAAAATCATAAAGAAATAGAATCTTATTAAGAAAGAGTTTGAGATATGGCCCCAAAAGTATTGATCTTGATGTCTACATATAATGGCGGAGAAAGAATAAGGCGTCAGATTCAAAGTATTATAAATCAAAAAGGAATAGAAACCCACTTACTAATTAGGGATGATGGCTCTGATTCAGAAACAGAGAGGTTATTACAGCATGTTAGTAATATTTGGAATGAAAGAATCACATGTATTTATGGGACAAATATTGGATGGAAAAGGAGTTTCATGGAATTACTATTTCTATCGAATGATAATTTCGATTATTATGGTTTTTCTGATCAGGATGATCTATGGTTTGAAAATAAAATATCCTTCTGCATCCATAAGATGAATGATGACAACTATGATGGTGTCAAGCTATCTCATTGTAATTGTTTGTCAGTAAATGAAATGTTGGAACGAAGGAAGGAACAAGAGCCAAGAAGGCCTTATCCATCGTGTCATAAAGCCGCGATTGCAACAGAGTATTTTCAAGGATGCGGAATGTTGTGGAATAAGGATGCTATGAAATTAATTAAATTGTATCATCCTCAGAATTTATCCTTGGCCCATGATTATTGGGTAGGATTAGTTTGCTATCTTTTTGGTAAGGTTTATTTTTTAGAGTCTCCTCAATTTTTTCATATAAGATACGATAACAATTCATCAGAAGACGGCAATGTGTTACGTGGAAGAATCCAACGTATAAAACTCTTTATAAGTAAGTCCAATCCTTATATGAATCCAGCCAAAGATTTGTTGAGAGGGTATCATGATTATTTAACAGAAGAGGATTACAAATTTTGTTCTATATTAGCTAATTATAAAGTCAATTATAAGTACAGAGTAATTTTGTTTTTGGATTGTAAATTTAAACGCCCATCAAAGGCGGCAAGTCTTTTACTAAAATGTGCAATTTTATCAGGCCGCTACTAGTATTTTATAAGTATGCCTTTAGATATATGAGGTGACCAAATTATTATGCTGAAGATCAACTTTAATTACAAAAAAGCAGGATTTAATTGTATTTTTTTTATCTGTCTACTATATATACTAATGAGGCCTGTACTGATTACTTATATAACCCCTGTTTTCAAATATTTATTTATTTTAACAATAATTATAACCTTTATGATAGCAATATCACATAAAAAAATTATAACCTTAATCGGTTTTAAAGAAATCATTTGCTTGACACTATTTTATGTATATGTCGTGGTCAATAGCTGGTATTTTGGCGATTCAGAATTGCTTTATTACGGATTAGAAAGATATATTTTCCTAACGCTTCCAATTTTTATTATTCCTTTAATAAATACAAGAATAAATTGGCTATATGTGCTGAAGTGCTTAACTGCTTTTGGGATAATTGATTCATTAATATCTATATATGAATTTATAACATACAATGCTGTATTTCCACTCGCTAATATTTCGGAAGATATATCCATACAAATGTCAAACTATAAAATTATACGGACATATGGATTGAATGGTAATTACTTTTTATTGGCAGAAATCTTGTGTGTATGTGGTTTTGCTGCTTATTATTTATATAAGTTTGAAAAAAAAAGAAGTGCTTTATTTGCTTTAGTAATTATATCAATTGGAGTGTTAACTACTGGATCCCGAGGGTATTATGTGGCTTATATGGTTGGGCTATTAGTATTATATATTAGCGAAGCAAAATATCATTATATTAGTCAATCACAATTATTTAAAGTAGTATTTATAATCTTAATAGCTTTGCTGGCATTATGGTTTTTGTTAGGTACGAATTATATGTTAGGAATACCAAGTATAGATACAATTCTTACAAGAATGAGACAAATATTTGCATGGACAGGAGAAGATGCCAATGAAGCAAGATTAATTAAATGGCAATGGTCAAGTCAACAGTGGAAAACTAGTTTTTGGTTTGGATATGGTGCTTGTAGTACAGATACACGTTATTCAGGCTTTATATCAGTTACTGAAAGCGGACTCCTTAAAAGACTTGTTGAATTGGGATTAGTAGGGACTGTAATGCAATATTATACTTTTTTTCATCCACTTATTAAAGGACTAAAAGAATATAATAAAGCAATAAAGAAAAATCCTATGGTTATATTTTTTTTGACAGTTATTCTCTGTTTTTTAGTCGAGGATTTAATTTTACAAAGATACACAGAGCTTGAATATACAATTATCTTATGGTGTTCAGTTTCATATATATCATATTGTCAAAAAGATGATGCGAAACTTTAATAATAAAAGCAAGATGTGAGGGAAATCATTTCATGAATATACTTATTATACACGCACATACATCTAATAGGGGAGATGAAGCAGCAGTAAAATCCATGGTAGATGAGCTTCTGTTGAAATATCCAAGAGCAAATATAACCATTTCTTTGACTGGAATTACGCCCTATCCTAATTTACCAAGTCAAGTCATGCTTATAGATCGTTTTCCAAAGGTTCGAGCAAGACTGGAACAATTTGAGTTTTTCATTGCAATATTTACAAAGGGAAATTTTGTTTTTACAAAATCAGGAAAGGAGTTTCTGAATGCGGTAGAAAATGCTGATTTAGTGATACATGCCCCTGGTGGGCCATCTATCGGTGATATATACTATAAAGTGGAGATTTTATATTTATTGTGTCTTGATTTTATAAGAAAAAAAGGGAAACGATATATGTTCTATGCGCCATCCATGGGGCCATTTAAGATCACAAAACGAAATAATTTACGCAAGAAGATTCTTCTTGGAGCTCAAAAAATAATTGTGAGGGATCCTATTTCGTTACAATACATAAAAGAACTTATTCCTGATATTAATGTAATTCAGACATTAGACTCTGCCCTCCAACATGATATTGATATTGTTACAAATAAGAATAAGTATTTACAATATCATGGCTTACGGAACTTTGTTGAATCACATAATATGTGTATCGGAATTACAATCACTGATTTGCAATGGCACCCATTGTACAAAAATAAAGCTATTGTAAAGAATATTCCCATTATTTTTAATGAATTTATTGAAAGTAAAATAAAAGAAGGTTATGGTATTATTTTCATTCCCCAGTTATATGGAGCTGGAAATGATACAATTGTCATGAAAACATATATGAAAGAAAAACATACATTTATGGTTGATGCTTTTTTAGATGAATATGATGCATATTTCCAACAGTATTTAATTAGTATCCTCCATGCTGTTGTGGGTATGCGTTACCATAGTAATATTTTTTCGGCAAAAATGGGCACGCCTTTTATATCTATTTCATATGAGCAGAAAATGAAAGGATTTATGCAATCTATTAATATGGAGGATTATTGTATTGAGTTAGATGATATTTCCCTCCAATTATTAGATGAAAAGTATATGGTGTTAGAATCTAATTATGAAGATTATAAAAGAACGCTTAACAACCTGCATCCCAAAATGAAGGAAGATGCTTACAAGTCAACACAAGCTGTAATTGATATTCTTGAAAATTGATATAAGGATTTATTATAGGATTTTGATTATTTTAGAATACGGGGAAGGCTAATGTTATCATATTTTAAAGAAAAGATAAAAATTAAATTAGATCGTATCACGATGATCAATGAATTTTATCATGATTATAAAGATTATAAAAAGTGGAATTATAACAGTCCTCATGCACGAACACAAAATGCTCAAGATGCCAGAATATTACGTCAAACACATATATTAGAGAAAGGGTTATCATTAAGTAATCCAAGAATGGGATTTGGGAAAGAAAAAATAAAGGAACTTCTATTCATGCTTGATGAGTATATTAAAGAGGGATTTTGTACTGATGATTTTGCATTTCAAAATGCTATATGCATATTAAACCAGTATTCTTCTTTTCAAAAAAGTTTGAATTATGAGAATACAGACTTAAGTATTAAATTAGATAGTCTAAATAAATACAGAAATTATCAATTCACTGCTGGCATTCTTCATGCTACTCGTGAAGAAATGTATAATAAAGCACATGGTTATTTTCCGGTTTTTTTTCATAGCAGGCATTCTATTAGGCAGTTCTCTGATGAGAGTATTGATCCTGAAAAGCTAAGAAAAGCAGTGCAATTAGCTCAAAAGGCACCTACAGCATGTAATCGCCAGGCCTGTAAAGTTTACTTTTACAATGATCCTGTAATAAATAGGAAGCTTGGAGAACTTATTGCTGGTAACAATGGATTTGAAAATGAAGTGAAGCATTATCTTGTAATTACAGCAGATATCTCTGCATTTTATAATACCTTTGAAAGAAATCAACTTTATATTGAAGCAGGTATTTTTTCAATGGCTCTAATGCAAGCCTTACATTTTTATGGTATTGCAAGTTGTGCTCTTCAAAATGGGGAATATTATAAAAAAAATCAGAGATTTAAGACAATATGCAAAAATATTCCTAAAAACGAAAAAATAGCCATATTTATTGCCATTGGTATGTATAAAGAAGAATTTAATTATGCTGTTTCTAAACGAAAAAATATTAATAGTGTTTTAATAAGGGACTGATTATGAACAACCGAAATAAGGAGCTTGTAGTTAATACTTTGATTTTAGGTATTGGACAATTTATACCTAAGTTGATGACGTTAATCATTTTACCTATATTAACAATGTATTTAACAACAAATGAGTATGGTAATTATGATTTGGTTTTAAGTCTTGCGAGCTTTCTAATACCGATTTTAACACTTCAAATACAACAAGCTGTTTTAAGATATTTATTATCCACTTTGGAAAATGATAATAAAGATAAGTATGTCACAAGTGCACTATATTATGTTACTGCTTCATCAGTTATTTTATTACCTATTATATTTGCTATCTTATGCGTAGTGAGGGTTAGGATAGCCATGTCCTTATCTTTTTGTATATTATTTTTCTCAGAAACTATGTATACATTATTAGGACAAATTGTAAGGGGGTTAGGACAGAACACTAAATTTTCGATAGGTGTCATTATCTATGCCTTTGTCAACATGCTTTTAACAATTTTATTTGTTACCATATGGAAACAGGGCCTTTTTGGTGTGGTAATATCCCTTGTTTTATCGTATATTCTTACAAATCTATATTATATATATGGTAGTGATATGTTTAAGCATATTCATCGAGATGCCTTTTCAAAATACAAGCTAAAAGAATTACTAGATTTTTCAATCCCTATCGTTCCCAGTTCTATAGCTCTTTGGGTTGTCAATCTGTCTGATCGGTTAGTTATAATATATTTTTTGGGTGCATCTTCCAATGGTATATACGCTGTTGCAAACAAAATTCCTGCGTTATATAATTCAGCATATAATATATTTAATTTAGCTTGGACTGAGACAGCATCAAAAGTTTCTGACGATGGGAATCCTGCGGATTACTATAGTAGAATGTTTAGAATTTTGTTTCATTTTTTGATTGGTATAATGCTTGCTATGATTACATGTACACCCTTCATTTTTAGGCTATTGGTAAAAGGTAGTTATGGAGGTGCTTTTTTTCAGGTACCAATACTTTATGTTGGTATTTTCTTTAATAGTTTTGTCAGCTATTACAGTGGAATTTATATAGCTATGAAGAGAACAAAGGAGGTAGGCGAATCCTCAATTGCAGGAGCTCTCCTAAATATTATTATAAACATTATACTAATTAAAGAAATAGGATTATACGCCGCCTCTATATCAACGGCTTTGTCATTTGCAGTTATTGTTCTATACAGAGCCTATGACTTGAATAAGGTTATAAATATAAAGTATAATATAAAAGATATTACAATTGGTTTGCTATTCTTCATAGTGTCAAGTATGATGCTTTATTACCAATCAATATGGTCAACTGTGATCTGTCTTATTTTAGCTATTTTGTATAACTTACGGTATAACCTAATACTAATCAAAAAATTATTCTGCATGTTTTAATATAGTCAACAAATTAATATTCATAATATATAAAATTTATTTCATAGATCTTTGATTGTGGCAAAAAAGAAACATGTATATAAAATATAAATAACTGGGGAAAAATGTAACATCATCTAATAGCCTACTGATGGGAACGATATTAAGCTTTTCCAATTAAGAACATATAGGCTCTCCTTTAAGCATAGAGAAAGTCCTGTCCACGATGACAGGCACGCAGTATATACATATGTAAGAACTGAAGATTTATAAAAAGGGCCGAAAGCTTCTATATGGAAGTTCATCTGCCAGTTCTTACGGCCGATGCAGAATCCACGGATTGCACGTTCACTGGCATTGTTGTCAATGGGCACTTCTCCATCCGACAGAAATACCCTGAGATATTTTTCCTGATTCAGGGCATAGGTAAAGGCTGCTCTGAGTGTACCCTTTCGCTCAATCAAAGGCTCATTCTGTTTCAGATACGCAAACAATGCATCCACCAATGGTTTTACTACCACTTGTCGCTGCATACGCCGTTCCCGGGCACTCAGGTCTTTCAGTTTTCCTTCTTCGCGGTAGGTAGCCTGGATCTGCTTCATGATCAGGTACGATATGGATTCTTTTTGATGCTCTTTTGCAATGGTCTGCATGGCATCATCAAATCCACGTCTGCAATGGACCCAGTAGCCGGCTATTGTAAGATCATCCATTCGTTTTTCCACGGTATGATACACCTGATATCCGTCTGTGACACAGATCCCTTTGTAATCCTTTATGAACTTTCTGGGATGTTCTCCTGAACGGGTCTTCTGATAATCATACAAGATAATCTGCTGCTCTTTATTCATAAAACCTGAGCGGTAGACCCACATGTAGCTTTTGGCTCCGGCATCACGTCCATCCCGTTTTACAAGAACCGGTGTTTCGTCTGCCTGGATGACATGGAAGTCGTATAGCTTCTCGTGAAGCCGGTCATATAAGACTCCCAGATATTCTTCCGATAGACGGATCATCCAGTTAGCCATGTTCCTCCGGTCAATGGTCAGGCCATACCGCTCGAACTCCTTTTTCCATACGGTGCAGGGGGATTCCATTCACATATTTGGCGTTCATGATGGCTGTGCCAAGGCCTGCGGATACCAGGCTCCCTCTGAGAAGGCTGGACGGATGCGGTGCTTTTACCACGCGGTTGTTTTTTTTGCTTGAATAAACTCCGATATGGTGTTCGTCCACTTCAACCTTAGCAGGGACAAAACGGTAATGTTTCATCACAGCGTCCGGAAGCTGTTTCCAGCCCTTCTCTCCGAATTCCAGCGTAAGCTGTCCGGCGCTCAGATAATGATCAATCCTGTTAACAGGCAGACCGGATATGTGTCCCTCTTTCCTTCCAGCCGGTTTTACACCGCGGGTTGGTTTGACCTCCAGGTCTTCCGGTTCCGGAATGGCCATGTTGCTGATGGCTTCAGCCTCATTAAAAAAGAGGATGTTACCAT
>JAWRJF010000078.1:0-8174 GCA_040307645.1 Anaerovoracaceae bacterium
TTTCTCTCTTCCAGTTTCACTGTATGTTTGCTGTCCCATGCCGCAGAATATTGATAAAACCCATCCTTAGGAGTCTGACTTCCGTTTTTTAGGCATTGGCGGGTGGAAGCCTTGAGTGTCAGCTCATCGCCTGCGTTAACCGAGTCAAGAAACCTTACCTTATGCGCGCCCATACCTTGGGATATTTCAATACTTCCTGCGGCCATATCCTGTATAGGATAGATATAGCAGTCAAGACCAGCAGAAGTTTTACCCAGGTTGAATAAAATTACAGTCTCCGCTGTTCGCACCACACCGTTATAATACCGGGGCGGAACTGGCTGCCCGTTTTCCTGCATTTTCGTTAGCATTTTGCTCGTGTGGACGGTATAGCCTGTCAACTGATCTCCATCCTGAAGCTGCAGGTCGGTGAAATATATAGTTCCGGTACAATCTGTGATCATCAGACGAACTGTGATACTGACCACGCGCATTTCTTTCTTAATCATTAACGTTTCTGCGAACCTGATAAAGCTGTTTTTTGCCATCGTCAACACTCCAGATAAAATAAAAAAGACCGCTGATGCGATCTCTTATAACAAAACTGGATTAATTTTTTACAATGCCTTATTCTTTAGGAGTTATATTATTTAAAGCTTCTATTAAATCTTCTCTCGTTACAATCATTTGACATATCTTTTTTGATGCTTTCCCATCTTCAGTAGGCGTCGCCATTACATCCAGAGTAATGAATTCGCCACCTTGTAACATCGATGAGTTTTTGTAAAACTTTAAATACCTCCCAGAGATTTGACATTCTACATGCAATGGTCCAAGGGAGTTTTTTCGGCGTTGTGAATATGTTATTGGAAACTGTTTAATTTTATTATTATCCAACTTCGGCACATCCTTTCAAAGATATAAATCAAACAAATTATACCATATTAATACCTCCTGCTCCTATTTGGTAGTGTCAAGTCTGACACCCCTTTTTTCCTTCAAAACCTTTATTTATCTGGGGTTACATAGTTTTTTAATAAAAATAACAATGACCCCCTGTTTTCGAGTATAATTGGAGTTATCACACAACCAAATATTCCGAAAAGGACGGTCATTGTTATGAACTCAATTATACTCCATTTACTCACTATTATTCAATACCAATACAGACAAATCTGCTGGTTATTAAATTTTATCGCAAAATATATCCCTCTTAAGCAATGGGCTTTTGACGATTCCCATTCTCCAAAGTACCAAAAATTTAAGACTGATAAACTTCCTCTTATATTAAAATATCAGAAACAAGACTGGAACTTCCTTCTCCATTACTATATGTGGCGTTATGGCAAGCCCATAAAACCTGTTCAGCGTCGTAATGGCAAGTCAATTCCTGAAGATACCATATGCCCTATTTGTAACGCTCCTCACCATTACATTTACGACAATAATGGTGGAAATGGACAGTATCTCTGTAAGGTTTGTAATGCATCTTTTTCTAATGGAAAAACCCTTACTACTCCTATTAAATTTAAGTGTCCTTACTGCTCACATACTCTTACTCCAAAGAAGAATCGTAAGCACTTTATCGTGCATAAATGTACAAATACTAAGTGTTCCTACTACCTTAACAATCTTAAAAAGGTTGATAAAGAGGATCTTAAAAACCATGGAAAGAATAAGTATAAACTCCATTACATCTATCGTGAATTCACTGTAGATTTCTTTAAAATGGATTTAGATTCACTACCTAAAAATGCATCTTCTCTTCGATTTACTAAAAACAATGCCTACATTATGTCCTTATGTCTTACCTTGCATGTAAACCTTGGACTTTCTCTAAGAAAAACTTCTAGAGCACTTAAGGATTTATATAACATCGATATATCTCATACGATGGTTGCCAACTATGCAAGAACTGCCGCAACTGTTATTAAGCCATTTGTTGATCATTATGACTACAAGCCATCTCATACCATGATAGCCGATGAGACATATATAAAAGTCCGTGGTATCAAGGGATATATCTGGTTCATCATGGATGCGGTTTCACGTTCTATTATTGGTTATCAAGTATCAGACAACCGAGGTGTTGGTCCTTGTATAATGGCAATGAGAATGGCTTTTCGTCATCTAAAAGAACTACCTAAGAGCTTTCGTTTCATTGCAGATGGATATAGTGCATATCCTCTTGCAGCTCAGCAATTCTTCCATCACTTCGGTAATGCTTTTAAATTCGATATTACTCAGGTTATCGGCCTTACCAATGATGATGAGGTTTCTAAGGAATATAGACCTTTTAAACAAATGATAGAGAGACTAAACCGAACATTCAAAGCTTCATACCGTGTCAGATGTGGCTATGATAATTATGATGGTGCCAACTATAACGTATCACTCTGGGTAGCCTACTATAATTTCCTAAGACCACATAAGATCACTGCTTATAAAAAGCCACTAAATGAGGTTGATATGCTAGTAGGTGCTGACAACATGCCAGGTAAATGGCAACTCTTAATCTTACTTGGCCAGCAAACCATTCTTAACATGCAAAAGCAACAAGCCAAAGATACTATCTGTTCTTAGATTTAGGAGTCAGAGGTAATATACCAGCCACCGAAATCTTGATTTCGGCTATGCCCTTGATAGCATGTCAAGGCAATGCTAAAATGCTGTGAAGCAGACGGTAAAAACTATCTGTTCTTGAGTTTCTTCGCCGTCGGTAATTCCTTCAGAGCATTGCTTTGTCATGCTGTCAAGGGTGGCGTCAGCTTCCAGTAAACTATATTTTGCAATTTTCAAGGTTCTAAAAGAACCAATTTTTTGACTCAGGGTTTTCATAGTTCACTTTACACTACCATCTATTTCTATTTTATAGAATCAGTAGGACATGCTTCAACACACTTTCCACATTGAAGACATTCATTATTTATTATAAGAGGATAGTCTTTTTTATCTTCCCAAATAAAAGCATCTGCTGGACAAACTCTTACACATTTACCACACTTTATACAACCACCATTATAGACCCTATATGCTTTCTTATTAAACTTAGAAAAAATAGATAGTAAACTACCATAGGGACAAAGATACCTATGCCAAAATTCTGGCCTGTAAAAGTAGGTTATTATTAGCCCTAAAGAAAATAGGATTGGCAATACTGGCAACTTCTTACCTGTTTTGAAAACTATAACCATAGTTCCTAGAAATAAGGCTAAAATACCATACCTAACAATTGCTTTTTTAAATAGATCTGGAACAGATTTTCTTTTTCTTTTCTTTTTATTTGCTTTACCATCTATTATCTCCATACCAGTGTTTATGGGACAAATATAGCCACAATAAAATCTTCCAAAATAGGTTGATAATAGTAAACTACCACCAAAGATGGCCATCCAAACTTGTACTTTCCCAAGAATTATTAGACTTATAAATAATACTAGGCTAACCCCTTGAACTATCTTCCTTTTTTCAAGATATATTCCCCCTTCTTTCCTTATTCTTGTGGTACCTCCTTATATGCTTCTTTCTTCACCTTGTCACTTACAATGAACCTATCCAAAATCCATATCAAGGCTGGTAGGATTATAAAGGTTGCCATCAGGGCCAAGGATATATTTATTACTGTCATCAGACCAAAATCCTTAAGTATTACAAACTTTGAAGTCATTAGAACACTAAATCCACCAACTGTGGTAAGTCCTGATGCTAGTGTTGCCTTACCTATAAACTTTATAGTAGTAAAGAGAGCCTTTCTTTTATCTTTCCCTTCATTTCTTTCTTCCAAATACCTTTCAAGTAACATTATAGTCATTTCAGTTCCCATCCCTAAAACCAAGGCTCCAAGGGTTGCTGTTATGGGAGTATATTTTAAGCCTAGTAGGTTCATAATGCCACCAGACATACCTACTATTAGGACAACTGGAAGTACTGCTACAAGAGCCTTGAAGAAGGATCTATAAAGTATTAACAGGGATAAAAATACTAATCCCAAACCTATAATGGTCATTCTTAACCTACCATCTGTTAGCCCCTTGACCATTTCCACATCTAAAACAGATTTCCCTGTAATTGATGTCTTTATAGGGGCATCTTCTAGCATAATCTTCATATCTTCAACAAACTCTTGTAACTCTGCTGTTGCCATATGTTCTACATTCATAAGAATAACAGCCTTATCCTTCTCATCGCTAATAAACATCCTTCTTTGGCTTTCTGGTATGTCATTATCTATAATCTCCAGATATTCATCAAAGCTTATTTCTTCTATATCAGAGAAGTTTTCTACAAGATTATCTATATATTTGATATCTACAATTTTATTTGAAAATTCAGCTCTTGCTTGCTTGCTTATGTCTCTCATCCAGCTGAGATTGTCTTCAGTAAGAAGTTCTTCGTCTTCCATAAATATAACCATTTGATTTGTAGATCCTACAATATCCCTAATATAGTGAATATCATGAAGGGCATCCATATCTTGGGGCATAAAGGTTTCTATATCTGTTTCTACACCTACCTTCGTATCAGCTATAAACCCGAAGGTAGCCAGACCTATGGCAATTATTATTATTAGAGGTGCTAGTTTTATAACTGAGTTTACTGTAAATCTTAAAAACTTATCTATTGGGCCTGCCTTTTCATAGTCTTTAATTCTAAAGTCCCTAGCCTTTGATGCCACTGTATCCCTAGCACTAAGAACTGGCATTAGTAAAAAGATACTTCCTATAAAGGAAACTATAACTCCTATGGTAAGCATCTTTCCAAAATCTTGTATCATAGGTACTGGGGATGCAAAAAGGGATACAAATCCTAGTACTGTAGCTAGTACAGCTAGACCCACAGCCTTACCAATTTGTACAAGGGTTGTTTTTACGGAATGCTCTTCTTCGTATCTATTTTGAAATTGTATAGAATAGTCTATACCTAGCCCAATTAAGATGGGAAAGACTGCCATGGAAACCATGGTCATGGAAACATTTAAATGCCCCATAAGTCCCAAGGTAGCTATTACAGATACAAATATTATTCCAAGACTTAGAGCCCTCCATCTAATCCTAAAGACCAGGTTGAGTATTATAAGCATTAAAACTACAGCTGAAGCAACCATTATTATCATATTAGATTTCATCTCTGCCCTTAGGGAAGAATCTAGTACTGGTTTTCCTGAAACTATGAAGTTCACATCAAAGTCTTCTGCTTCCATAGCATGGGAGACTTCATTAATAATAGAGTCAATCTCACTATCTTCTAGGTTTCCTTTTAACTTAATCATTATCATCATATGATTTTCATCGATGATGGTATCTGAAAATATATCTCTTAAATTTCCATCTTCATACAAAATATTATCTAATTCTTTTTGATTGTGTGGAAAATATGGAATCATCATTTCAGACTTTTCATGGAAGGTCTTAAGTCCATCACTTATTTTACTAAGGTTTTCACCCATAGTAATAAAACCATCTGACATTGTTTTTAACTCATCTGGTGAGATACCACCAGATAGATTATCTTTCATAGCTGAAACTTCTTTCTCTATATTTCCTTTCAAAGAAGAAAAAACATCTGAGCTATCTGGAAATATGCTTCCACCTGCTGCCATTTGAGAGAGGCCCTTACTTAAATCACCTAAATTTTCTCCCATAGTAATAAAACCATTTGACATTTGCTTTAGTTCTTCTGAGGATATCCCATCGCCAGATAAAGCTTTTTTCATTTCTTCCAACTCTTGATTTAGTTTTTGACCAATATTATTAAGTGCCTGAGAAGTGTTTATATTGCCTTGTGAAAGTTTTCCTGTATTCTCTGACATCATAGATAAACCTTCAGAACTTTTTCCTATGTTTTCTGCAAACATATTTAGTTTTTTATAAAGCTCAGGATTGCCTTTCATCTCTTCTGCCATTTGTCCTAGCTGTCTTGATACTTCCTTTAAGCCTGCTGAAGAAGTATCCAATCCACCTCCCAGTTCTGTTACACCTTTTGCTAAATCATCTAGACCACTGCTAAGTTCATCAAATACCTTTGAAATTCCTGATAATTCCTCTAACTTTTCTTCTATCATCTTTGGATTAGGTATATCTTTACTGGCTAACTCACTGCCTATATTACTTAGTTTTTGCCCCATCTCTCCCAACCCATTAGCCATGGTCATAAACTTATCTTTTAATTCTTTTTCTTGTTCTCCAGCCATATCATCCATAAGCTTACTTGGATCCATAGATTTCATTAAATTATCAAGCTTTTCTTCTACTGCCTGAGGATCTGGTAATTCTTTACTTCCTAATTCTTGGCCTATTTCAGTAAGTTTATCTCCCAATTCACCAAGTCCATGGCTAATATTTAGTACTTGTTTCTTTATTTCTGTTCCTTGTTTATCTGTTATTTGATGTACAATGCTAGCTGGACTCATAATAGTAAAAATTCCCTCAGTATATTTAAGCCTTTCTTCCACATTCAACATCTTTTTCATATTATCTAGGTCTAGTAAATCCTCTTGATCCCCTTCAAGTAGGACCATGATAGCATCTCCACCAAATTCTTCCTCCATAGCATAATTAGAAATATAGGCCTCATTGCTGGTCTTGACTAAGGTTTCACTACCAGTGGCCATATTTACCTTTATAGCACCAACTATCATAAGTGCGAATATTATTATAGTTATAAATAAGGTTTTAAAAGGTGTTTTTTCTATTCTACTTCCTATTTTTGAAAATATCTTATTCATCTAACCAATCCTTCCTTTATCTTTATTTGCTAATTGTATCTACTAACTTTTCTACGTAAGAATCAATTTCATTATCTTTTATTTTAGGTAAATACAAGAAAGATAAAATACTTCCCATCATTAGTCTTATGGAGAAATCTTCATCTTCTAAGCCAATGCCTGTGTCCTTTATGGAGTCTTTTAATATTGACGTTATTTGCCTAACAAAATCAAAATCAGCTACTTCAGGATTTATTTGGCTTTCCATTAAGATTAATTTAATCACTTCACTATGCTCAGAAATAAATTTAATTCTATTCTTTAGAATATATTCTAACTTTTCCATAGGCTCTAAGCCCTGGGACTCTACCAAGGATTCTTTTAAGCTAGTTATTAAAATTGGCTCTATTGCTTCCATAAACATTTGTTTTTTAGAGTCAAAGTATCTAAATAAAGTAACTTCAGATATGTCTGCTTTTTTTGCTATATCTAAAGTAGTTGAGCCATTGTATCCTTTTTCTATAAATACCTTTAAGGCTGATTCTAATATTTGCTTTCTTCTTTCTTCCCTTGTCATTCTTTTATTAGTTTTTTCCATCTATCATCCCTCCTTATGTTAGTACTTACTTACATATATTATCATAAGAATTTCTTTTGTCAATAAAATATTTTTGGGGTTCTAAATATTATAGGTGTTTTATTATTATTAAATTTTAGATAGAATTGAAACTTATGAATACCTGGAGAAGGATTACCTCCAGCTTAAATAGCCAGTATATTAAATACTCAAACCAATCTTGTTGTAATCAAGCTTTGTGAAATAAATAGGATGGGTTATAATTTAAAAAGTAAGCGTACAATAATCGCATGGATTTAAAAATGTTACACGACATGAGATAATATCCCTACAAAGCACTTTTAAAGTTAACAAAACGCTTTGGCAACTTTAAAACTGTAGGGAGATGATATTTTGGCAACTATGAAAGAGTCAAAACATGAAATGCTTAAGGCACAATGGAAAAAATTGATTAAAGAGCAAAGCGAAAGCGATTTGTCAATTAGGGAATGGTGTAGACAAAACAATCTTTCTCACGGTAAATTCTACTACTGGCAAAGAATAATTAGGGAAGAAGCCTTAATTAAAGCTGGAACATTAGCTGTTACAGGGCAGACCCAGTTCGTTGAATTAAAACCAAGTATTACTGATATTGAATCTAACAATCATGGGACTTGTGCAATTCTACGCTCAAATGGAACTGAGATTGAAATTTTTAATGGAGCAGATCCAAATACATTGGCTTTAGTACTGAATTTAATCGGTAAATAGTCTATGAGAATTAAATTGCCTGATGATTTAAAGATATATATTGCTTGTGGCAAGACGGATATGAGAAAATCCATAGATGGATTAGCTGCAATTGTTGTACAGAATTTCAAACTAGATCCATTTGAGAATTCACTGTTTTTGTTCTGTGGTGGTAAAAAAGATAGA
>JAWRJF010000079.1:0-17073 GCA_040307645.1 Anaerovoracaceae bacterium
TGAAAGAACAGCTGTTACTAAGATACCTACTACTGCAACTGTTCTAGCAGTTACACCAAGGGATAAAGCAATGTTTACAACGGAAGCGCCTACGCCTGTTGACATAAATGCACTTGCCATAGCGTATGCAAACATTAGAATAAATAATGCCACGATAATGTTGCTTACACTGCCGATAGCAGCGTCAAGACAATCCTTGAACTTTAACTTTTCAGTAATCATAGCTATAGCGATAGCTACGATAGCAGCGATTGGAGCGGCGATTAAAGCATCTTGACCGCTCATCATCAATCCAGCCAATACTGCGATTGGAAGGAACTTGACGATAGCTTTTAAAGTACTCATTTTTAAGTTCTCCTTTTCTTAATTAAGTATAAAATGATAGAAATAAATTCCGAGTTAATAAATAGCAAGAATTGTGCCATAACTAAACCTTTAGTTGTATTACGCAAAACGTTGAATTTTGATGTTTTAAGATGGAGTAAGCCTAAAGTCTTACATAAAGCTTGACCCAAAAATGGAATTTGTCAAAAAAATCAACTCCAAAATTGGGTCAAAGGATTGACAGGGGAGAGAATTAAGCTTACTATGTAAGCAGAATATAAAGTAGTATGTATTATAGTGGAAGGAAATCAATGAATAGTAATTTTGGAGTAAATAGGGTTCTGGAACCTAAGGATGTGGTTCCAGTCGCCGCATGGAAACTGGATAATCGGCCAGAACTGGGAAATAAAGAAGCCAGGATAAATTTGGAGCTGATACATTTTGAGTGGGATAATTTCCAACAAATTTGTAGTAGCTGCGGATTTGATGAAGAAAGAATAAAGATAAAAATATATGACTTAATAGAGAAAAGAGGTAAATTGCACAATCCTTTTACAGGCACTAGTGGTGTATTACTAGGAACAGTAGATGAGTTGAGCGATGATATTGTATCTTTGGAGGGAATAAAACCCGGTGATAAAATCTACTGTATTTCATCATTGTGTGGGATACCTCTATATATAGAAGATATTATAAATATTGATTATAATTACGGACAGATAAGGTGTAAAGGATATGCAATACTTTTCGAAGCTACACCAATATATAAGCTTGACGAAAGGATGAACCCTAACTATACTCTTGCAGCTATCGATGAGGCTGGGAATCTTTATGAAAATTATAGGCTTGCAGTTGAACATAACAATAAAAGAGTGGCTATAATTGGCAGGAATGTATATACAACTGTAATGTATGCTGCAGCAATTCGTGAAGCAATAGGACCTACTTATAATGTAATAGCAATTATGGATAAGTATGCTAAAGGTAGTTTAACAGAGGAAGAAATTGAAGAAATCATGTTTCCCTTAATAAAGAAGACGTATTTTGTAGATCTGAGCCAACCTCTAAAAAGCTACAAGGGAATTTTGAATGACCAAGAGAATTCGCACCTTTTTGATCATATAATTGTAGCTGAAGATATTTTTGGGGCAGAAACACTGGCGATTTTATTAGTTAAAAAACAGGGAGATATATATTTTACTTCCCTTGATAATCATTATTCTACAGCTTCCCTTACGGCAGAAACTATGGATAAGAATATTAACATCTATGCTTTTCAGCAGTTTTCAACAGGTCACCCGGAATTTACAATGCAGATTGTAAAGAACCTTATGCCGAAGCTAGAGGATATTAATACATTATATGATAGCAAGAAAACCTCTAAGAAACTTACAAAAAATCAGAAAAAAAGTTATAAAACTATTAATGCCGGGAAAATAGATGAGTTTGTTTTCCAAAGTATGGTCACAAGAAGTATGGTGGAAGACGTGCTAAATATTGCTAAATATGACTGCAACGTAATAATCCAAGGGGAAACTGGTGTAGGTAAAGAAAAAGTTCTGGCATTAATACACCAAAACAGCGAAAGATGTGGAAATCCATGTATAAAAATCAATTGTGCAACCATTCAAGAAAACCTGGCTGAGTCGGAGTTTTTTGGATATGAAGGTGGAGCGTTTACTGGTGCGCAATCTTCTGGAAAAAAAGGTTATTTTGAACTTGCTAATAATGGTATCCTATTCTTAGATGAAATTGGTGCACTTTCTCTTAACATGCAATCAAAACTTCTTAGAGTGATTCAAGAAAATCAGTTTTTCAGGGTTGGTGGCGTAGCACAACAATCAGTTAACGTCAGAGTAATCTGCGCTAATAATGTTCCTCTAAAAAAATTGGTAGATGAAGGACAATTCAGAGAAGACCTATACTATAGATTAAATATTTGTAAAATTGATGTACCGCCATTAAGAGATAGAAGAGAAGATGTAATTTGTCTAGCTGAAGCATTTTTAAATAATTGGAAAAAGAAATATAAGGTTGAGAGGGAGATATCCCCTGGAGCTATGAATTCTCTGTATAATTATTACTGGCCTGGGAATGTGCGAGAGTTAGAGAATATAATCCATAGATTAGTAATAAGTTCGAAGAATATTGTTATAAATCAAGAGGATGTAGATGAAATGCTTAATGAAAATGCCTATGAGGATATGGTAATAAGTGTGAAGAAAAGCATCCAAAGAGTAGAAAGTTTGGATTTTCATCAATTAATGGAGCAACAGGAAAAACAGATTATTGAATACGCTCTAAAAAAAGAAGGGACTACACGTAAAGCTGCGGAACTTTTAGGATTACCTCAGACTACCTTTGCTAGGAAAAAAATTAAATATAATCTGTAGGGCACACTGTCAATCAGTTTTAAAAACAAAGTTAAAGTCCGCTGCAAAATGTGGTGACATGCAACGGACTTTAATTATTTTATTTCACTTATTATAGGTATAGGCTTATTTAGGATTTTGATGAGTTTAGTACATCATCTTTTCTGAATATTTGAAGTCGGAAATAGCGTCTTCTAATATTTCATACTGGTCTTTGATGTAAGTATCAACATCTTGTCTGCTGAAGTTTACATCGTTTTTCAAACCGTACTGCATCATCATGTCAGAAAGAACTGTGAATCTTGTTTTTTCATCACATTGACGAATTAGATCATTACTGTTAGCCGCATCAAAGGCTTTTTTTAATAATTCTGTGTTCATTTTTACCTCCATATTTTTTTCGTACTCTTAATGTTGGTACAGTATAAAGCAAAACCTATGCCAAGATTTTGAAAAATATAGAAAAATATTGAAAACCTTATTTTTCAACGGAATTTAGATATCGATATACAAAGGAAGAAAAAAATATTATTAAAAAGGCATTTTGTTGACCCAAAAATGGTGCAAAACATAAAAAAATGCACCACAAATGAACTTTAAAAAGGAAAGATTTTAGTGTATAATTAATTAATTGAGAAGGAGGTACGTCTATGGATATAGATAAACTTTTAGTTGAGTATCCGATATTACAGAATATGGCAAACTGCGATGAAATTTTTTGGCTTAACGATAAAAGTGGAGACGAGGCAGAGGCCCCATTTAGCACGGAAGATATTGATGATGCAGAGGAACGGCTTTTAAGGTTCGCACCTTATATAGCTAAAGCTTTCCCTGAAACAGAAAAAAGCCATGGTATTATTGAATCACCATTATTGGAGATAGATAAAATGAAAGAATACTTAGGAGAGCTTGTAGAGAAAAAAATACCAGGCAGATTATTTATAAAATGCGATAGCCATCTGCCGGTTTCAGGATCAATAAAAGCAAGAGGTGGTATCTATGAAGTTCTTAAATTTGCTGAAAAAGTTGCAATTGAAAGAGGACAGCTATCTTATGATGATGACTATAGTATTTTAACAGAAGAGCGTTTTAGAAAACTTTTTTCTCAATATAGCGTTGCTGTAGGATCCACAGGGAATCTTGGGTTAAGCATAGGAATTATTAGCGCAAAATTAGGCTTTAGAGTTACGGTCCATATGTCTGCAGATGCACGTCAGTGGAAGAAAGACTTGCTACGTCAGAAGGGTGTTGTTGTAATTGAGTATCCCGATGATTACCAAAAAGCAGTGGCAGAAGGAAGACGAGAAGCGTCAATGGATCAGATGTGTCATTTTGTTGATGATGAAAACTCAAAAGATTTATTTTTGGGGTATGCAGTTGCAGCTAAGAGATTAAAAAACCAATTAAAGGAAAATAATGTTTTGGTTGATGAAAATCATCCTTTGTTTGTATATTTACCTTGTGGCGTGGGAGGAGCACCGGGAGGAGTTGCTTTTGGATTAAAACAATATTTTGGAAAGAATGTACATTGTTTTTTTGCAGAACCTACCCATGCGCCTTGTATGACAGTCGGGCTAATAACTGGTTTGAACAGCCAAATAGCTGTAACTGAACTTGGAATTGATGGAAAAACTGCAGCAGATGGTTTGGCGGTTAGCAGGCCATCCAATTTAGTTGGAAATATAATGACAACGCTGCTTGACGGATGTTTTACTATAGATGATGAAAAATTGTATCCGTATTTAGCTAAACTAGCTGATTTGGAAGACTTATTTATAGAACCATCAGCTTGTGCGTCATTTTCGGGACCTAATCATGTAGTTAGTGCTGAAGGCTATTTAATTAAAAATGATTTAAAGGATAAATTAAAAAATGCTACACATATTCTGTGGGCAACAGGTGGTAACATGGTGCCTAAAGATGAAATGGAAGCATATTATAATATGGGTAAATAATAAAATTCTATGGCTTTAAAAGATTTAAAACCTATCGCTATAGTTTAATAGTCCTCGGAGGAATCCTCCCTGGACTTTTTTATTGTGTGTAGGTTTATTTGCGTTTAAATTATTCATAAATGAATCATAATCTATTATAGTATATTTGAAATTGTCCTGATTAAGCTGTATCATACCACAAGTTCCGTTTGAACCGTCTCTGGGCTCTGAAATGCTTCCGGGGTTTATTAAATAAAATCCATCGATTTCTTTATAAAGGGCTTTATGAGTATGACCGAAAATCACTGCTTTACATTGTCTTTCTAAGGCTTTGTAGTAGAGGTTTTGGTATCCTAGATTAGCATTATCAAAATGGCCGTGGCAAACAAGGATATTACCAAAAGGCGATTGGAAAATAGTTGAGTCATCCTGACGAGATGAGCCGTCACAATTTCCTTTAACAGATAAGACCTTAGTTGAAAACATTTCTCCAAGGGTGTCACCATCACTTTTATGGTCACCACAGTGAATAATTAAATCTATGTCTTTAATTTCTTTTAGTATATTAATGGCCTTATCAAGTTGGCCGTGGGTATCGCTGAAAACCATTATTTTCATCTTTTTTTCTCCTTTTACATCAGATTAAAAGCTGAACTTTTAATTGTCGTATATTATATCATAGAAAATAGGTTGATAGTGTGATAAAATCAAGAAAACAGGGAGGAAAAGGTATGCTGAGGGAAATAAGAAAAAAACTTGTTGTTTTAGAGGGCCGGAAACCCTTTAAAGAAAAAGTAAGATTATATCTTGATAAGACAGAACAGATAGATTGGATTTATATGAATATGAGACTTGACGGCTCAGACCTTTCTAGAGAGGATGTATCTACTATTTTAAATGGCGATTGCATATTGACCATGACGATTCATGACCATCTTATGATTAGCATACTTGAAGAATTGAGGAAAAACATACATAGAAGTCAAGATTTGCAAGAAGAGTTAAGCAGAGAATCCTTAGAGAGAATGTATAGTATAATAAGTAGAACGGATCTAAAAGAAATCATATTCACAGAAAAAGAAAATAAAGAACTGAGAGCTATGTTCAGATGGTTATATCATGATGATAAAATTATGGATGTATTGAAAAGAGCTACGGTTTTACATTATAAAATACTTAGGATATTTGATAGATTAGATGAAAAGCATCTGTTGGCAAGGGCTGCTATGTTTTTTTATATTATTCAAAAAGGACTGCCTATTTGTAATTTAACTCTTAGTGAGGCCGAATATAATGGTGGAAAACCTGAAGAACTGTATAGTAATTTAGTAAGGTGCCAGTATAACAGGCTGGAAATAATGGAGAGACTAACAGAGATTTAATAAAAATAAAAAAGAGACTTAATAGAAAGCCTCCTTTTTATGTTTGTGTGTTTGAAAGATTGGTGTGATTAAAACTGTGAAATTGCACCATTGAAAAGTTTTAGCTTAACCGCATCATCAGATTTCGCAAAGTTCTTTGCCTTATTAAGCACTTCTTCTGCTCGTAGGTTTGTTTCTCTGCAAATATATGATAAAACCGTGGAAATTCCATCTTGGTTGAGCTCCTTGCCATTAACTGAAGTTGCTTCTCCATTTTTGAAGCCAATTTCTAGATAAGTTGGGTAATCTGAATGAGTTTTACTTAACATTTTCTTTTTTCCTCCTAAAAAAATATATGTAGAATTTATTCCCGTTAAGAATAAATATTTAAACTATACGATAATTATACATACTAAAAAAAGTTTGTCAATAAGAAAATATAAAAATTCTAAATTTTTTATAAATATGCAGAGAAAATAAAATTTTCATCTATATTTATAGGGTGAAATGAGGTATTATAATAGTATAAAAGCCATTAATCTTAAGTGTTATATTGTATTATTTGGAAAAGGAAAGAGCTATATGAAACATAAATTGGGAAGTAAATACATAAAAGAAGGGATTACCCTATTTTTAACTGGTGCAGCATTAATTCTGTTTTTTAGGTTTATAACTAATTTTGATGGTGTTACACATGCTGTGAGTTTGATAAGCAAAATATTATCACCATTTATAATAGGTATGGTAATGGCATATTTGTTATGTCCCATTTATAATTGGGGTGTAAAAAACGCATATAGCATATTTTCCACAATATTTAAGAAAAAGGATTCGGCATTAAAGTTTTCTAGAGTAATAGCAACTTTTGTTGCCCTGGTGTTTATGATTGGTGTAGTTGGCGGATTTTTATGGTTAGTAATTCCTGAGCTAATCGAAAGCATTTTGGGAATCGTCCAAGTTCTCCCTGATAGAATGAAAGAAGTTGTAGATTGGGCAGAACAGAGTATAAACAAATATCCCCAAATAGTAAAGACTTTTGAAGGCGCGGTTACGGAGGTCACAGACAAGGTTATAACCTGGGCCCAAAACGAATTCCTTCCCGGAGCCGGTGTGTTTATGTCGGGAGTTTCTCAAGGAATTATAGGCACTGTTACGACTATGATCAATGTTTTTATTGGTGTAATAATCTGCGTCTACTTTTTAAATAGCAAGGAAAAATTTAAGGCCCAGAGCAAAAAAATAATATTGGCTACAGTTAATAAAGAGAGTGCGGAAGAAATTTTTGATTTTGGTAACTTTACTAATAAGACCTTTGGCGGATTTATTAATGGTAAAATAATTGACTCTATAATAATTGGTATATTGTGTTTTATAGCAATGACTGCTATGAAATTACCATTGCCTACTTTAATTAGTGTTATAATTGGTTTTACCAACATAATTCCTTTCTTTGGGCCATTTATTGGTGCAATACCGTCAACGCTTATTATATTTTTAATAGATCCAATAAAAGCTATATATTTCTTAATAATGGTGTTTGTATTACAACAGATTGACGGAAACATTATTGGACCGAGGATTCTTGGAGAGAGTACTGGATTAGCAAGCTTTTGGGTAATGTTTGCAATAATCGTTGGAGGAGGAATTTTCGGTTTTGTAGGGATGATTCTTGGAGTTCCCTTATTTGCAGTATTCTACTATTATTTTAGCAGATATATAAAGAAACGTTTAGCAAAGAAGTCTTTACCTACGGAGACAATAGAATATGAAGAGTTTAAAAAATACAATATTAACAAGGAGGATTTAATCTAATGGATTATAAAGGTCTTTTTAGACATGAATATATAGATGAAGAAAATGTGCTTATAGATGCAGAAATGAAGGATTTTACTTCTTTTAAAACAGGCGGAAAGGCTGCTGTGTTAGTTATACCTAAATCTGTAGATCAGCTTCAATATGTGTTAAAGACACTAGAGGCTGAGAAGATTAAACATATGGTACTGGGAAATGGATCAAATATTTTGTTTACAGATAAGGGATACGATGGGGTAGTAGTTAAGCTTGGTAATGAGTTTGGGGAGATATACACCGAAGGAGAAAGCGTAATAGCTGGTGCAAGTGCACTTTTGTCTACGGTATCAAAATTTGCTTTGAGAGAGGGTCTTACCGGAATGGAATTTGCTAGTGGTATTCCAGGAACAATAGGCGGGGCTGCGTTTATGAATGCAGGTGCTTATGGTGGTGAAATGAAGGATATAATTGATAAGATTACAATCATAAAAGCAGATGGCTCAGAAATAAAAGATTTGGATGTAGACCAGTTAAACCTTGGATATCGCCAAAGTGTTTTGCAGGAGACAGGGGATATGGTTTTATCTGTGAGATTAAACCTAAAAAAAGGAAATATAGAGAGCATTGAAGAAAAAATGAAGGATTTTATGAAGAGACGAAATGACAAGCAACCGGTAAATTATCCTAGTGCAGGGAGTTTCTTTAAGAGACCGGAGGGGTATTTTGCAGGAAAATTAATTGAAGATGCAGGTCTAAAAGGTCTTACTGTAGGGGGCGCACAAGTTTCTACACTTCATAGTGGCTTTGTAATTAATGCAGGTGGAGCAACAGCTACCGATATTGTGGATCTTATGCATCTTATTCAGAATACGGTATATGATAAATTTGGTGTTAAGTTAGAGCCGGAGGTAAGGATTATTGGAGACTGATTATCTTAAAAAGTATAGAATGACTTTTGATTATCATACCCATACCGTTTTTTCTCACGGTAAAGGTACTATTGAGGATAACGTAAAAGAGGCGATGAAAAAGGGATTAAAGGCAATTGCTATTTCAGATCATGGGCCTGGACACTTGACTTATGGGGTAAAACGAAGGGATTTTCCTGTAATGAGAGAAGAAATCCAAAGATTAAATGATAAATATAAAGATATAAATATTTTTCTTTCGGTTGAGGCAAATATAACAAACAGATATAATTACCTGGATGTAACAAAAAACGAATTCAATCAATTTGATTTCGTTATAGCCGGGTATCACTATGGTATCACTCATGGGTATTGCATTGGAAACTGGCTAGAAAATCATGTAGATGGATTGGATCTAATTGGAAAAAAACTTTTGATAAAAAATACTGACATGACAATAAGTGCCCTCCATGAAAATGATATTAAGATATTGACGCACCCTGGAGATAAAGGGCGTTTTGATATTGGAGCCATCGCAAAAGCCTGTGAGGAGACTAATACTCTTATGGAAATAAGCACATGGCATACACATTTGACGGTAGATGAGATAAAGCTTTCATCATTATATGATGTAAAGTATATAATAAGCAGTGATGCCCATACTCCTAATAGGGTTGGTAGTTTTTTGGGCGGAGTAAAGAGAGCCATTCAGGCTGGTATTGACATGGACAGAATAGTTAATATAGAAGAAAACATTGAGAGGTAAAGGATTATGAAAGTTGTAATTGTAACAGGGCTATCTGGAGCGGGGAAAACCAAGGCCGCAGATTGGTTCGAGGATCAAGGGTATTATTGTGTAGATAATATGCCCCCTGCCTTAATAAAAAATTTCATAGATTTAACCGTATTCTCAAATAAACAAATTACAAAAGCAGCTTTTGTTGTAGATGTAAGGGGAGGAGAGTTTTTTATAGACTTAAATCAATGCCTTGCATATCTAGAAAAAGCGGAAGGTGTAGAGTTTAAGATATTATTTGTTGAAGCGTCAGATGAAACTTTGATAAGACGTTACAATGAGACTAGAAGAAATCACCCTCTGACAGCAGCGGCTACAACAAGATCGGTTATTGAAGAGGAGAGAAGTAAACTAAAAGAAATCAGAGAAAAGTCAGATTACATCATAGACACTACCAACATGAAAGTGGCTGATTTTAAGGGTGAAATGGAAAGAATATTTGTGGAGAAGGAAGAGAAGAGTTCCTTTGCCATTAATGTGATTTCTTTTGGCTATAAATACGGACTACCTATTGAGACGGATTTAATATTCGATATGAGATTCATACCTAATCCTTACTATGTACCCAGTCTGAAAAAGTTAACCGGTAATAATAAAAAGGTATCACAATATGTTTTAAAACACAGTATCGCTCAGAAATTTATAAATCAAGTTGACCAGCTTATTAATACCATAATTCCGGCATATATGAGAGAAGGTAAGTATCACTTAAATATTGCTTTTGGTTGTACAGGCGGACAGCATAGATCTGTAGCCATGGCTAATAAGATGGCAAAAATTTTTGAAGAAGAAGGTAAGAGAGTTACTATTGAACATAGAGACGTTTAGTGATATAATAGCAAAGTATGTAAAAAAACAACTATTTAATTTTGTTTAAAATTATGTATAAAAAGGAGATAAAAAATGGAAAAACTAATTATCAGTGCGTGTATTTGTGGTGCAGAAGTAACTAAAGAACAGAACCCAAACATTCCGTACACTGTAGAAGAAATTGTAAGAGAAGCAAAATCTGCTTATGATGCAGGAGCAGCACTTATTCATCTTCACGTAAGATGGGATGACGGAACCCCAACTCAGAGTAAAGAAAGATTCCAGGAATGTGTAGATGCAATCAGAAAAGAATGCCCAGATGCTATCATTCAGCCTTCAACAGGAGGAGCAGTTGGTATGACTGACCTTGAAAGATTACAGTCAACAGAAATCACACCAACTCCAGAAATGGCAACATTAGATTGCGGAACTTGTAACTTTGGTGGAGATGAAATCTTTGTTAACTCAGACAACACTATTGCAAACTTTGCAAAGATAATGAAAGAAAGAGGAATCAAGCCTGAACTTGAAGTTTTCGACAAGGGAATGATTGATACAGCAATTAAAGTTGCTGATAGAAAAGGATTATTAGTACATCCTCTTCACTTCGACTTCGTATTAGGTGTTCAGATGACAGCTACAATCAGAGACTTAGTATTTATGGTTGAATCAATTCCAGCAGGATCAACTTGGACTGCAACAGGAATTGGTAAAAATGCATGGCATATTGCAGCAGCTACAATTGCTCTAGGCGGACATGTAAGAGTAGGTTTTGAAGACAATATTTACATGGAAAAAGGTGTTCTTGCAGAAAGCAATGGACAGATGGTAGCTAAGGCTGTTGAACTTGCTAAATTATTAGGAAGACCAGTTGCTACACCAGCAGAAGCTAGAGAAATTTTAGGACTTGCTCCTTTAAAATAATAGACTAGCTACATATAAATATGATAGAATAAATCTCTAAGGAATATTCCTTGGAGATTTTTTTATGGAGATGGTATTAAAAATGTCTTTTGCAACAGAAACAAAAAATGAATTAGCTAGGGTTGAGCCTGAAAAGAAATGTTGCCAGTTGGCAGAGATTGCAGGTTTTATTCGTGTATCCGGCAGCCTTCGTCTGGCTGGGGGAGGTAAGTTTAAAATAGTCATAACTACAGAAAATCCAGCAGTAGCAAGACATTATAAAAAATTGATTAAAGATTATTTTAAAATAGATACTGAATTGGAAATAGGAGAAGGTCTCTCGCCAGGAAAGGGTCATGCGTTTTTGCTTACCATAGGACCCGAAAATTTAAGTGAGCAGATTTTGAGAGAAACAGGCATTTTGCTTATAAAAGAAGGGAATAACTACATAAGTGATGGTATATATGGAGGCTTGATAAGAACGAAATGCTGCAAAAAGTCTTACTTAAGAGGTGTTTTCATGGGAGCAGGAACGGTAAATGATCCGGAGAAAGGTTATCATTTAGAGTTTGTGTGTGCAAGCCTGAACCTGGCTAATGATTTGAAGAAAATGATTAATTCCTTTGTTGATCTAAACTCTAAAATAGTGAAACGTAAGAATAATTATATTGTCTATATGAAAAACTATGGATACATAAGGGATACCTTGGCTTTAATGGGTGCCCACTCCCAGGTTTTGGAGTTTGAGAATGTAAAAATAAAGCGGGAATTGATGAATGAGACAGTTAGAATTACCAATTGTGACAATGCCAACACAGATAGGGTTTTAGATGCTGCAGAACGCCAAATTGCAAAGATAAAAAAGATAGATAGAGAGATAGGGCTTAGGCGCCTTCCTGATAAACTGCGAGAAGTAGCCATGCTAAGACTTGAGTATCCGGAAGCTAGTCTAACTCAATTAGGCGAAATGATGGATCCCCCACTTAAAAAATCGGGAATAAACAATAGAATTAGAAAAATTGAAGAAGTTGCAGATAGAATATAGAAAATTTTGACTCTTTATACAATGTGAGCTCAGTGCATAATTTTTATGCATTGAGCTTTTTTTGATTATTTTATTTAAATTTTCCATGGGGTAAAATGATTTTCAATAGATAAGAATTCGCGTAGGAAGGGGAGACGTAAAATGGAAAGGTTTAGTAAGGCAATTGTCAAGTTTAGAATACCTATTCTAGTACTTTGCCTATTATTATTAATCCCATCTTTTATTGGAATAGCAAATACCAGAATAAATTATGATATGCTAACTTATTTACCTAAAGAAATGGATACGGTAAAGGGTCAGGATATTATGATGGACGATTTTGGAAAAGGAGCATTTTCTGTAATAATAGTAGATGGAATGTCAGAGGCAGAAGTAGCCGATCTGAGGAAAGACTTAGAGGAGGTAGACAATGTAGATACTGTTCTTGGTTATAACAGTTTATTCGGACCAGACGTACCAATGGAAATACTGCCTGAAAAGTATTATGATGAATTTAATGAAGGGGATTCTACGTTGCTGGCAGTTTTCTTCGATACATCAACATCTGCAGATGAAACTATAAATGCAATTTCAGAAATAAGACAGATTGCAGGAAAAGATTGTTTTGTTACAGGAATGTCAGCTTTAGTTACAGATCTAAAAGCGCTGTGCGAAAAGGAAGAACCGGTATATGTAGGTCTTGCCGTGCTAATGGCAACAATTGCTATGATGCTACTGTTAGATTCATACATCATACCAATTATTTTTTTGATTAGTATAGGAATGGCTATAGTCTTTAACTTGGGCACCAATATATTCACTGGAGAGATATCATATATTACAAAAGCATTGTCAGCGGTACTGCAGCTTGGGGTGACAATGGATTATTCTATTTTCTTGTGGCATAGTTATACTGAGGAAAAGGAATTGCATGGAGGCCAAAAAGAACCTGCCATGGCAGAGGCTATAAAAAATACTATTACGGCAGTTGTAGGTAGCTCCATTACTACTGTGGCCGGTTTTATAGCTCTTTGCTTCATGAGTTTTACTCTAGGTAAGGATATTGGTATCGTTATGGCAAAAGGAGTAGTTTTCGGTGTTGTTGGATGCGTTACCACATTACCAGCACTTATTCTCGTATTCGACAAAATAATTGAAAAGACAAAACACAGATCATTGATACCGGATATGAGAAAATTTGCAACTTTTATTACTAAAAAAAGTTGGGTGTTTATTGTGATTTTCCTTATGATACTAGGGCCTGCAGTGTACGGATATAATAGTACAAATATTTATTATGATTTAGGAGATGCACTTCCTAAAAATATGGACTATGTAATTGCTAAAGATAAATTACAAGAAGATTATGGCATGGCAACCACGCATATGGTTTTGGTTGACGATGATATGCCGGCGTTAAAGGCACAAGGAATGCTATCGGAAATTGAAAAAGTTGATGGCGTTAAAATGGCTTTCGGAATGGACTCTATTCTAGGATTTGCCATACCAGAGGAAATAATCCCTGATTCTGTTAGAAGTGTAATGAAGAGTGATAATTATCAGATGATACTTGTTAGCTCTGAATACAAAGTTGCCAGCAAAGAGGTTAATCATCAGATTACAGAAATTAATAAAATTATAAAAGATTACGATAAAGACGGAATGCTAATCGGTGAAGCAGCTTGCACAAAAGACATGATTAAGATAACCGATAGAGACTTTAAGGTAGTAAGTGCAATATCAATACTGGCAATATTCATTATAATTGCCTTTGTATTAAAATCTATTTCACTTCCATTCATCTTGGTGGCCGTCATAGAATTTGCCATATTTATTAACCTTGGAATACCGTATTATGCAGGGACGTGGCTACCGTTTATTGCGCCAATATGCTTAAGTACAATTCAGCTAGGAGCAACTGTTGACTATGCAATTCTTATGACTACAAGATATAAGAGAGAAAGACAGCTTGGAACAGAAAAAACAGAAGCTGTTACTACAGCGCTAGCAGCATCGATTCCTTCGATAATTGTAAGTGCAATGGGTTTCTTCGCAGCAACCTTTGGAGTAGCCGTATATTCTGATTTAGATATAATAAGCTCAATGTGCAGCTTGATGGCCCGTGGAGCCGTAGTAAGTATGATTGCAGTTATCTTTGTATTGCCATCTTTACTAAAATTGTTCGATAAAGTAATTGTAAAAACAACAGGAGGGTTAAGAAAAAATGGAAAATATGAAAAAGAAAACATATAAAGTCATAGCTCTTACTTTAATAATAGGTCTCGTTGTAGGCAGTGGACTGGGTACCTTTGTATTTGGTGCACAAGGGAGCGAAAAGGCTAAAGAAAACAAAGAAAAAGAATCAACACAAACAGTTGGGAAGGATAAAACCTCCGTTAAGACAGATGATGAGACTGTATATGTAATAACACAGCCAAATGGAAAAGTTAAACAAACTATAGTAAGCGAGAGCGAACAGTTACATTATGGCGAATATGATAATTATAAATTACCTGTTGAAATGAAAATCTCATATAAATTAGATGGTGTTAATGTAACCCCTAAGGAATTAGCCGGTAAAAGCGGCCATTTAGTAATGAAAATAAACTATATAAATAATGAGAAGAGAGGCAACGTATACGTTCCTTTCATGGCGGTATCTGGAATGATATTTGACAACGAAAATTGTAGCAATATAGACGTAATAAATGGAAAGGCTATAGATGATGGAAATAGAACTACAATAATTGGCTATGGGATTCCAGGAATGCAGGAGAGCATTGGAGTTAGCAGAAGTAAAGTGGACCTGCCCGATACAGTTACAATAACAGCTGATGTAAAGGATTTTTCGTTAGAAGCAATAATGACTCTGGCAACAAATCAGGTATTCTCCGAGATGGATTTTGACCAGGTAAAAGATGTCTCTGATTTAAAGAAAACAATAAAGAAATTAAGTAACGGTGTTGAGGAATTAGTAGAAGGAACATCTAAGCTTTATGAGGGAACAAAACAGTTAAAAGACAAGTCCAAAGACCTTGTAGATGGAACTAACAAACTAGCCGAAGGAAGTAACTCATTGTATGCGGGGACTACTGATCTTCAAAATGGTGCAACACAGCTAACCCAAGGGCTAAAGCAGTTAAATGCAAACAGCGCCAGCCTAAATGGAGGAGCAAAACAAATAATGGATGCTATGGTAGCTACAGTTGATGGAAGTCTTACTGACTTAAGAAAAGCTTTCTCACAAATGGGAAAAACTATCCCTACTTTGACAGGTGAAAACTATAATGTTGTATTAACAGAAGTTATAAATACCCTAAAAGCTATAGATGCACAGAAGGGAACAAACAATTATAAAGCTGTTGTAACTAGCTTAGAAGGGGCAAAAAAGCAGCTTGACAGTATAAATGAGTTTTATAAAGGGGTTGTACAATATACTGCCGGTGTAGATTCCGTGTATGCGGGAAGCTCTGCTCTGGAAAAGGGAGCAGGACAGTTAAACAGCGGTGCAAAAGAATTAAATACTGGTATTAAGACTCTTGCAGAGGGTGAATTGAAACTAGTTAAAGGTATAGACCAATTAAATGAAGGAGCTAAAGCTTTAAACGAAGGCGTTGAATCCATGGAAAAAGAAGCAATCAAAAAGATTAGTAAATTAAAGGATTCTGATTTGGAAAAAGTATTAAATCGAATTAATGATATGAGTACTGCAGCTAAAAATTATAAAGGCTTTGGCGGAAACAAAAACTATGACAGTGTAAAATTTATTTATAGAGCAGAAGCTATAGGTGAATAAAAAATGTCTTTATAATGAAAAATATACAATGCAGTGAGTGTATACACACACTGCATTTGTATATATTTAAGAGAATTGTATATTAACAAAAAAAATAGTACATTTAAAATTTTTGAATATAGTTGCCTTTTTTAAAAAAAATGGGTATAATTAAACTAGGGAAAAATTTGATTTTTCTGAAAAAATACGATTGGGGGTGATTTACGGTGTTTGTAAATGAACTTGCACAGATTAAAGAAAGTGAAGACAAGGCAGATCAGCTTAAGGCAAAAGCCAAAACTGATAGTAGGAAAATACTAGAGGATGCCAATAATAAAGCTGACGAGATTGTTACACAAGCAGAAAACCTGGCCAAGGCGGATTTTGATTCCCTAATAAAAATGGGACAGGAATTGTCCAATACTCAATATGATGAATATATTGAGCAGACAAAAATTCAATGTAAGCAGATGATTGACAATGCAAAATCAAAACAAGAGTCAGTTGTCGAGATGATTGCAGAAAGGATCGTGAGCAGTAGTGTCAATAGTTAAAATGAAAAAAGTTGCTGTTATAGGACTTGACACTATAAAAGAAAAACTCATATCTGATCTGATGGAGCTTGGAGTTGTAGAGATAACTGATCAAACCCAAAGGTTTGAGGAGGACAGCTGGAAGAGCTTGGCAGTAAAAGATGGCAATGAAGATAAAGTTGCAGAATTGGATGCTAAGATTAACAGAATTTCTTTAGCTCTTGACACATTGGAAAAGTATAGCGTAGAAAAAAATCCATTGTTTTCAACAAGAAGAGTAGTTGACAATGAAGAATTCAAAAGAGAATTAGCAGATGACAAGAAAATCTACGGCGATATTGAACATGTGTTAGAATTAAACGAGAAGATTCATCATTATAATGATCAGATAAACAAGCTGAATGCAGATTTGACATCAGTACTTCCGTGGGAAGCATATGACCTTCCTTTAGAAGTTACAGAAACTAAATCTACTATAGTCAGTTTGGGAGTTGTGCCTTCCACAGTAGACATGGAGAAGGTGAAAAAACAAGTTCTTGAAA
>JAWRJF010000080.1:0-39790 GCA_040307645.1 Anaerovoracaceae bacterium
GATTTATAGGAGATAATATATTATATTATGTTAGATAAAACAAAAATCCCAGTACACGTTGCCATAATAATGGATGGCAATGGCAGATGGGCAGAAAAAAGATTTCTACCTAAAATTGCCGGTCATAATGCAGGAATGCAGGCAATGAAGGAGATTGTAAAAAAAGCCTCAACAATAGGAATTAAATACTTGACCGTATACGCCTTTTCTACAGAGAATTGGAAAAGATCGGCGGAAGAAGTTAGTGGCATTTTTAAATTAATGGTAAAATATATAGACAATGAATTAAATGAGCTTCATGAGAATAACGTAAAAGTCCATGTTATGGGAGACTATTCAGCTATTCCGGCTTTAGCTGTAGAAAAATTAGAAAAATCCTTGGAGACCACTAAAAATAATACTGGTCTTCAGTTTAATATTGCTTTAAACTATGGAAGTAGAGCGGAAATAGTAAGAGCAATGAAAAATATATATGAAGACATAAAAAAAGGGATACTATGTGAAGAATTAACGGAAGATATAGTTAGTAGATATCTTTATACTGGAAATAAAAATATTCCAGACCCGGACCTTATTATAAGAACTAGTGGTGAGAAGAGACTTTCTAATTTCATGTTATGGCAGAGCGCTTATAGCGAGTTTTCCTTTACAGATGTACTATGGCCAGACTTTAAACCTTTAGAATTCGAAAGAATAATAGAAGATTATCAAAATAGAGACAGACGTTTTGGTGGGAGGAAGAAATAATGAAAACAAGAGTATTATCAGGTTTAGCAATGGTACCACTGCTTTTTATAATTTACTTTGGCGGATACTGGCTAAAAGGGGCTGCATTTATTATTGCGTTAATCGGTATTAAGGAATTCTTTAACGGATTTAGGGCAATGGGAATTCATCCTTCTGATACCATTGCATATGTTTCACTATTTTCTTTAAACGCAATAAATTTTATCTGGCCTGACCAACATGAATATATAATTGCATGGTTTGCAGCAAGCATAGTTGCATGCTCATTATATATGTTTAGAATAAATACAAGAAAAATAGAAGATTCCATGGCTACAATGCTTGGAATTATCTATGTGATATTTTTTTCATTCCATGTAGTTTTAGTGGATCAAACCGGAGAATATAAGATATTAATCTGGCTAGTGATATTATCAGCGTTTTGTACTGATATAATGGCATACTTTTCAGGATACTTATTTGGAAAACATAAATTGTGTCCTAACTTAAGCCCTAAAAAAACTATTGAAGGAGCAATAGGCGGAGCGATTGGCAGCATATTATTCTGTGGCCTTTTTGGGTATTTTTTTGTACCAAGACTACTTGTACACTGCTTAATTATTGGACTATTAGGAGGAATATTATCACAGTGTGGTGACCTTACAGCCTCTGCATATAAGAGAAAAATGGGTATAAAAGATTATGGAAACTTGATTCCTGGACACGGTGGTATTATGGATAGATTTGATAGTGTATTATTTACAGCGCCACTTGTGTATTATTACATTGTTTTAGTTTTATTATAAAAGGAGAAAAATGAAAAAAATAGGTATATTAGGAAGCACTGGGTCAATAGGAACCCAAAGCCTTGATATAATTGAGAAAAACCGTGACAAATTTTCTGTTTCGGTTCTTTCTTGTGGTTCAAATATAGAATTATTATCAGATCAGATTGAAAGATTTAGTCCAGAGCTTGCGGTTACTGCTAGAGAGGAAGACGCTATAGCTTTATCAAAAAAACACGCAAACACAGAAATCCTCTATGGTATTAACGGATTAATTTCAGCAGCAAAAGCTTCAGATTCCGATATGATTTTGAATTCACTGATTGGAATAATGGGACTTGTACCTACCTATCATGCAATTAAAGCTGGAAAAGATATTGCTTTAGCAAATAAAGAAACTTTAGTTGCAGGTGGTGAAATTGTAATGAAAGCTGTATCCCAGTCAGGAGTAAAGCTATTGCCTGTAGATAGTGAGCATAGTGCAATTTTTCAATGTCTAATGGGAAATAAAGATAAAAAGATAAAAAAAATACTTTTGACGGCTTCTGGAGGACCATTCAGAGGCAAAAGCCTTGATGAATTACAATGTGTATCTTTGAAACAGGCATTAAATCATCCTAAGTGGTCGATGGGAAAGAAAATCACTATCGATTCTGCTACAATGATGAATAAAGGTCTTGAAGTAATAGAGGCAAAATGGCTTTTTGATGTTGACATTGACAATATAGAAGTTTTGGTACACCCTCAGAGTATTGTACATTCAATGGTGGAATTTGAAGATACTTCAGTATTAGCCCAAATGGGTATACCAGATATGAGAATACCTATAAGTTTAGCCTTTGCTTATCCCGATAGGTTACCATATGATGGGAAAAGTCTCAACTTTTTTGAAGAGGGTAGAAATTTAACATTTGAAAAACCGGACATGAAGGTCTTTAAATGTATCGAAATGGCTTATGAGGCATCCAGAGCAGGTGGAAGCTATCCTGTTGCATTAAATGGTGCTAACGAAGTACTGGTAGAGATGTTTTTAGAGGGTAAAATTAAGTTTATTGAAATACAAGAATATCTGGAAAAAATTCTAGATAGCCATAATGCTACATATAATTTAGATTTAGAAGGAATATTAGAAGTAGATAGGGAAATAAGAGAATATACTACTAAAATAGTAAGGTAATAATAAAAGGGGGCATAAGATGACATTTATTTACGCAGTAATTTTATTTTGTCTTTTGATATTTCCACATGAGTTGGGACATTTCATTGTGGCAAAAGCTGTAGGAGTAAAGGTAAATGAGTTTGCAATGGGTATGGGACCCGCACTTTATAAAAAACAAAAAGGGGAAACCTTATATGCTATAAGGCTAATACCTATAGGTGGGTATTGTGCAATGGAAGGTGAGAATGAGGAATCAGAAGATAACAGAGCCTTCAATAATAAGCCTGTTTGGGCTAAGATATCAGTATTGGCAGCAGGTTCGATTATGAATATCGTTATTGCGATTTTAGTATTATCAATAATACTTGGAGTTACTGGTAATGCTACAACAACAATAGCTAAAGTGGAAAAAAACAGTCCGGCATATGAGGCAGGTATAATGAAGGGAGATAAAATCCTATCAATAAACGGGTCGAGAATAGAAGACTGGAATGATATTACAGGTTTAATATCTCTAAATGATAAAGATGTTAATATTAATCTAAAAAGAGGAAATAAAGATATTTCAATAACTGCATTTCCTAAGAAATCAGAAGATGGTAGATATATTATCGGTATAATACCTGAAGTTAAGCACAACCCTATAATCGCAGTAGAAAATGGAGTTAAAGCTACCTGGAGCATGACTAAAACTATGTTTGTTGCATTAAAACAGCTGATAACAGGTCAGGTTTCTGCGACGGAACTTGCAGGGCCCGTTGGAATGATTTCGCTTGTTAGCGATACGAATAAATATGGATTATGGTACTTAGGTTACCTTACTGCTTTGATTAGTATAAACCTTGCCATAGTAAACATGTTACCATTTCCGGCCTTAGATGGTGGAAGGATTGTCTTTGTATTTATTAGAAAAGTTACTGGTAAAATGATCAGTGATGATCTTGAAGGAAAAATCCATATGGCAGGTATAATATTGTTGTTTGGACTTATGATATTTGCAACATGGAACGATATAACGAGGTTAGTAGGATGAGTAAACAGGTAAAATGTGGGGGCGTTTTAATTGGTGGTGGTGCCCCAATTTCTATTCAATCTATGACAAATGTAGATTCTCGAGATGAAATTGCACTGATTAACCAGATAAAAGCTTTAGAAAAAGCAGGGTGTGATATTGTTAGAATAGCCATCCCTGATATTGAATCATCTGAAACTTTAAAAAAAATAAAACTTCAAGCTAATGTTCCTATAGTAGCGGATATTCATTTTGATTATAGACTCGCGATAGCTGCTATAGAATCAGGTGCAGATAAAATTAGAATTAATCCTGGAAATATTGGTGAAAGAACTAGGGTAAAGGCTGTTGTAGAGGCTGCTAGAGAAAGAAATATACCAATTAGAATAGGAGTTAATTCAGGTTCCCTAGAAAAAGATATTTTGGAAAAATCAGGAGGCGTCACTGCAGAGGGCCTTGCGGAAAGTGCTTTACGGAATATACAAATAATAGAAGACATGGGATATGATAATCTAGTAGTTTCCCTAAAGTCTTCTGATGTATTAACTAATTATATTGCCCATAAAATCGTATCAAAAAAAACTGATCATCCGATACATATTGGAATCACGGAGGCCGGGACTTTAAAAAGAGGCAAGGTAAAGTCGGCCATAGGAATAGGAAGTCTTTTGTTAGAAGGCATAGGGGATACAATGAGGGTATCATTAACTGCAGATCCTGTTTTAGAGGTCGCCTATGCAAAAGAAATTCTTGAGGCCATAGGTATCCGTAAAACAAAAGTAGATTTAGTATCATGTCCTACGTGTGGTCGAACAAAAGTAGATTTACAGGGTCTTGCTGAACAAGTAGAAATGAGATTGCAAAACATCGATATCGATAGAAATATAAAGGTTGCAGTGATGGGCTGCGCGGTTAATGGACCAGGTGAAGCTAAAGAAGCAGACTATGGAATTGCAGGTGGAGACGGTAAAGGTCTTATTTTTGCCAAGGGAAAAATAATAAAGACTGTTGATGAAAAAGATATTGTTGAAGAGTTAGTTAAGATAATAGAAGAATCATGAGAGAATTAATTGATAGCACGATAAATTGGGATAAAATTAGCACCCATAAAAAAAGTGAATACAAATATTCAGTTGAAAAAGCTGTGATATCTAAAGAAAGCTCAGCCTTAAATATATGTTTAAGGCTGAATTTTGTAATTCCTTTTTTAGATGTTGAGCGAATTAAAGGATTAATTCTAAATAAGATTACACAACTAAGTGATGTGGAGTTCCATTTTATATATGAAGATGTAATTTTAGAAGAAAAGGAAATCGTTAATCTTTTTATTCCACATATGATACATATAGTGAATGGAAAGTATGCTCCAATTACCCGGACAATAGATACCAATAATTTTATCTATGAAGATGGTAAATTGGAAATATTTGCTATTGGGATTACAGCTACTGAACAATTAAATAAAAATGTTGCAGATAAATTTAAGCATTTGCTTAAAGATAATTTTTCTATTGAAGCGAAAGTCCTTTTCAAAAATAATTCTAAGATTTATGAGGAAACTTTTGATGAAATAAAGAAAAATGAAGAAAATGAAATAAAAGAAGCTATGAAGCTCTATTCTGAAAAGATTAGAAACAATAAACCAAAAGAAACACAGCCGGCACAGTCTGGATTTGGCGGATCTGAAAACCAAAAATGGAGAAGAAGAGAGAAAGAAACTCCAGCTGAGGGTAATCGAATTATGGGGAAAGATATTGTTGGACGAGTAACTACTTTAGAAAGCTTATCCCCGGAATTAGGTACTGTTATCATCGAAGGTGTATTGTTTAAAAAGGATTCAAGGACTATAAGAAATGAAAAAAAACTTGTTACACTTTTAATAACAGATAAAAAGACCAGTGTTTGCATAAAAGCTTTTACTTCAGATAATAAATGGAACGAAATAGATACTCTTCTAAAAAAAGGTGACTATATTAAAGTAAGAGGAGAAGCTCAGTGGGATACCTACGATAATTGTCTTGTAGTAATGGCAAAGGATATAGAAAAAGGCGAAATTAAAAACAGAGAAGACAATTACCGGGGTAAAAAGAGGGTGGAACTTCATGCTCATACAAAGATGAGTGCTATGGATGGCTTAAACGAAGTTGAGACTTTAGTTGGTACTGCTGCTTTTTGGGGTCAACCTGCAGTTGCTGTTACTGACCATGGAGTTGTACAAAGTTTCCCTGATGCTGCTAAGAAAGCAAAAAAATTAAAAGGCGATAATATAGATATAAAGATAATATATGGACTGGAAGGATATGTTTTCGATGATTGTGATTGTAAAAACCCTGATGGCACCATAGATTATAAGAAAAAGAAGACCAATCATATTATTATTTTGGCTAGAACACAGGCTGGCTTAAAAAATATATATAAACTGGTTTCATACTCCCATTTAAATTATTTTTACAAGAGGCCAAGACTGCCTAAGTCGATTATTTCGGAACACAGGGAGGGACTAATTATTGGTTCAGCATGTGAAGCCGGAGAAGTTTATAGAGCTATACTTGATGGAAAACCTGATGAAGAGGTTGAAAAAATAGCGTCATTTTATGACTATTTAGAAATTCAACCATTAATAAATAATCAGTTTTTAATTGATCAAGGGAGAATTGAGGACAAAGAAGGCTTGAAAGAAATAAATCGTAAGATTGTTTCGCTTGCTGATAAACTTAATAAACCAGTTGTTGCTACTACAGATGCTCATTATGATGAGCCTGAATCTGCGATATACCGAAATATTTTAATGGCAGGTCAAGGATATAAAGATGCGGAAAATGGTCAGGGCCTTTATATGAGGACTACTGAGGAAATGCTAGACGAATTCAGCTATTTAGGTGAAGAACGAGCTTATCAAGTTGTAGTTGAAAACACAAATAAAATTGCTGATACTATAGAGGATATCCTGCCTGTACCAAAGGGAAAATTCCCACCAAGAATTCCTGGTGCAGAGGAAACATTAAGAGAAACCTGCATGGAAAAGGCTTATGGAATTTATGGAAATCCATTGCCTGATAGAATTGGTGAGCGGTTAGAAAAAGAACTAAGCTCCATTATCAACAATGGATATGCAGTCATGTATGTATCGGCACAAATGTTAGTACATAAATCTCTTGAAGACGGATACCTTGTAGGATCTAGAGGTTCCGTTGGATCTTCATTTGCTGCTACAATGGCGGGGATAACGGAGGTAAACCCCCTAGAACCCCATTATATTTGCCCAAATTGTAAATATTTAGAATGGGGAGATATGAATCTATATGACTGTGGAATAGATATGCCGGAAAAAAACTGTCCTGAATGTGGAACTAAGATGGACCAAGACGGGTTTACTATACCTTTTGCTACTTTCCTCGGATTTGATGGAGATAAAGAGCCCGATATAGACCTTAATTTTGCGGGGGAATATCAGGCCACAGCTCATAGATATGTTGGCAAAATTTTTGGAGAAGAGAATGTATATAAAGCAGGAACTGTTGGAACCGTAGCAGATAAAACAGCCTATGGATATGTGATGAAATTCTTTGACGAGAGACAAAGGCCTATAAACAAATTTGAGGCGGACAGATTAACACAGTGTTGCACAGGAGTAAAACGTACTACAGGTCAGCATCCAGGTGGCATAATTATTGTACCCGATGATCATGAAATTTATGAGTTTTGTCCCGTCCAACATCCTGCCAATGACACAAGCACAGACATTGTGACAACTCATTTTGACTACCATAAAATTGACGAAAACTTACTTAAGCTTGATATTTTAGGCCATAATGTGCCGTCTATGATAAGGCAGCTTCAAGATATGACAGGTGTAGATCCTCTTAAGGTATCGCTTACTGACAGAAAAGTTCTAAGTATATTTAATGGAACTTCAGCGCTGGAAATTAAAGATCCAGAATATGAATTTACTCATGGTAGCTATGCTATTCCAGAGTTTGGAACACCTTTTGTAAGGCAGATGTTAGATGATACTAAGCCAGATAAATTTGCTGATTTAGTAAGAATTTCGGGTTTTTCCCATGGTACTGATGTATGGCTGAATAATGCCCAAGATTATATTCGTAATGGAACGGCTACAATGAGGGAAGTTATTTCTACTCGTGATGACATTATGAACTATTTAATATTAAAGGGAATCGAAAACAAGACATCTTTTAAAATAATGGAGGATGTAAGAAAAAACAGGCCATTAAAAGAAGAACAGCTTTCAATAATGAAGGAACACGGTGTTCCGGATTGGTATATTGACTCGTGTATAAAAATTCAATATATGTTCCCAAGAGCCCACGCGGTTGCTTACGTAATGATGTCTTTTAGAATGGCATGGTATAAGGTCTACTATCCAGTAGAGTTTTATGCAACCCATTTTACAAGTACCGTTGCCAATTTTGATGCGGAGACGATTCTTAAAGGACCTAAGGCTGTAATGGATAAAATCGAAATGATAAATGCCAAGGGAAATAACGCAACCCCAAAAGAAAAAGACGAAGTTCTCGTCCTTGAAGTGGCATATGAAATGTATGCAAGAGGGTATGAGTTTTCTCCTGCTAGGCTCGGAAAATCTCAGGCACTAAAGTTTTGGAGTGATGAAGGTAAAGTACTATTGCCTTTTGTTGCTATCGAAGGGGTGGGAGATACTGCGGCAAAAGCTTTTGCATCTGAATATGACAAAAAGCCTTTTGATACAATTGAAGAAGCCGTCAAGCGTGCAAAACTAAACAAAACTGCAGTTGAAGGCTTAAGAAATCATGGAGTTTTTAAAGGGCTGCCAGAGACAGATCAGCTTTGCTTATTTTAGTAATTTCAATAAAATCTTGCATTTGAGATGTTATTCTATGCTCCTGATTGTAACAAATGTAGAAATATCTGTTCATAGAAACATCATCTATATTGCATAAGTGTATTTGTTTATTTTCAATATGTTGGGTCAGACAACGTTCTGACAATATTCCAAGACCAAGATTGTGGCATACAGCATCAATGATTGCAACGCTGCTGCTAGATTCCCATTTTATATTATATGGGATATGGTGAGTCAGCATTATGTTGTCAAAGATTGATCGTGTGCCACTACCTTTTTCACGCATTATAAAGTTTTCGTTTCGCAATTCTTCTATAGAAACAGAAGCTTTATATGCAAAAGGGTGACTGTTACTACAAAACAGCTGCAAGTTATCCTCTATAATAGGAAGGGTTTGGATTTCTTCTCTTATAATAATTCCTTCAACTAATGCGATGTCTAATTCACCATGAAGTAGCATGTTCTCTATTTTCTCAGTATTATCAATGCATACTGTAGTTTCTATATCTGGATAATTCCTGTTTAGTTTTCCGATTAACGGGGCCATTATAGTGCTTCCTATAGTTAACGTTGCACCTACTTTCAACAATCTTATTGAATTTATTCTCTTCATAGATTGTTCTAAATTATCATAGCTGGCAACGACTTCTCTTGCCTTTGACAAAAAAATCTTTCCTGAAGGAGTCAGCTTTAATTCTCTTGGCAGCCTTTGAAAAAATATTTCATCATATTCTTTTTCTAAATCAGAAATAATTTGACTTACTGTAGGTTGTGAAATATATAATTTTTTTGCTGCAGCACTCATTTTTTTATATTCTGCAACTGTAATAAATGTTTTTAACTGTTTGAAGGTAGCCATATAATACCCCTTTCCCTTAATATACTTAATATATAGGTATAATACTATATTATAGTTTGAATAATACTATTTTACCATATATATATCAAGTGTTAGTATATAAAAAGGATTTACTAAAATACTACGTAGAAGGAGCTGAAACAAATGAACTTTTTTAAACAAAATGGTAAAGGTATTTTACTATGTATATTTATAGCCATACCGTCATGGGTTTTAGGTAAAATATTTCCTATAATTGGAGGCGCAGTTATAGCTATATTGGCGGGGATGATCATAGCTTTAATAATAAAAAATAAAGATAGCTATGAAGCTGGGATTAAATTCACATCCAAAAAAATATTACAGTGGGCCGTAATATTACTAGGCTTTGGGTTAAATCTTAATGTAATTGTGGACACAGGAAAACAGTCTCTCCCAATTATAGTCTGCACTATAGGTACTTCATTAATAGTTGCATTTTTACTTCACAAGGCAATGAGTATACCATCAAATATTTCTACATTAGTAGGTGTAGGGTCTTCAATTTGTGGTGGGTCTGCAATTGCGGCTACTGCACCTGTAATTGAAGCTGATGATGAAGAAGTTGCACAAGCTATTTCCATAATATTTTTCTTTAATGTTCTTGCAGCTATTGTATTTCCGACTCTAGGAAACTTGATAGGCTTTGATACAAGTTCTGGTGAAGCCTTTGGTATTTTTGCTGGGACTGCTGTTAATGATACATCTTCTGTTACTGCTTGTGCAGCCACATGGGATAGTATGTGGAATTTAGGTGCGGCAACTTTAGACAAAGCGGTTACAGTTAAGTTGACTAGAACCCTAGCTATTATACCAATAACTTTGGCGCTAGCGTTTATGAGGACAAAGAAAAAAGAAAGCGTTGAAGGTTTAGAAGGAAAAAAGGTCAGCATGAAACAAATTTTCCCTTTCTTTATTTTGTATTTTATCGCGGCTTCAATTATTACAACTGTAGCAACTGATATGGGCGTTTCCCCACAGTTTTTTACGCCAATAAAAGAGTTATCAAAATTCTTTATCATACTTGCTATGGCAGCTATTGGTCTTAATACCAATCTTGTTAAGCTAGTAAAAACCGGCGGAAAGCCACTTATAATGGGATTTTGTTGTTGGGTATCCATTACAGGTGTAAGCCTTCTGATGCAGCACCTTATGGGTATTTGGTAAAAGGTTTTAGTGCGAAGTATCTTTCTGGCAGAATTATTTGACAGAACAAATCATATATGTTATTATAATTAAGTACGAATTTTAGACTTTAAGAAGCAGAAGAGTGGGCAATACCCACTCTTTAAATTTTATCTTGGGAAATAGATAAAAAATACATTGGAAGGTGATTCTATGGCAAAGAAAAAAATAACAGATATTGTGTCTGAAGTGCTTAATGATTTTCTTAATGAAAATAGACTTGAATTATACAACGTTGAATTCATTAAAGAGGGTAAGGACTGGTTTTTACGAGTTTATATTGATAAACAGGAAAACCAGGATGAAGAATATGTAAGCACAGATGACTGTGAAAAAGTAAGTAGATTTTTGAGTGTAAAGTTAGATGAAATAGATCCTATAGATCAGAACTACTATTTGGAGGTTTCATCTCCTGGAATGGATAGAACATTAATTGAAGAAAAACATTATAAGAGATTCTCGGGTAAACTTGTAGAAATTAGCTTATATAAAGCTATTGATGGGGCAAAAAAATACGAAGGTATCTTAGTCGGTCTAATCGATGGTGACATAGTAATAAAAGACGAAAATGATAACGAAAGAAGGTTCCCACAAGAGCAAGTTTCAAAGACAAGACTTGCTGTGGTTTTCTAAGGAGGTATAATTTAAAAAATGAACAGAGAGTTTATCGAAGCTATTGAAGACTTAGAAAAAGAAAGAAGAATTTCTAAGGATGTATTAATTGAAGCAATAGAATCAGCCCTTGTGTCCGCATATAAAAAGAATTATGGAACATCACAAAATGTCAGAGTTGATATAGACAGAGAATCTGGGGATATCAATGTATTTATGAGAAAAGATATTGTGGAAGAAGTCTATGATGACATGGTAGAGATTTCTTTAGAAGAAGCACAGGCGCTAGATTTACGATATGAAATCGGAGACATTATTGAGTATCAGGTTACGCCAAAAGATTTTGGAAGAATTGCAGCTCAGACAGCTAAGCAGGTTGTAGTACAAAGAATTAGAGAAGCAGAACGCGGAATGATTTTTGATGACTATATAACAAGACAAGGTGAAATAGTTACAGGAGTTGTTCAGAGAGACAGCAATGGAACTTTATTCATAAATATTGGGAATGCTGAAGGAATTCTTGCTACAACAGAGCAGGTTCCTGGAGAGCACTTCGGTGTAAATGATAGATTAAAAGTATATATTATGGACGTCAAGAAGACAACTAAGGGACCTCAGGTGTTTTTATCAAGATCACACCCTGGTTTAGTAAAAAGATTATTTGAACTTGAAGTTCCTGAAATTCAAGATGGAAGTGTTGAAATAAAAGGGATTGCAAGAGAAGCTGGATCTAGAACAAAACTTGCTGTGTACTCTGTAGATGAAAATATTGATCCTGTTGGTTCATGTGTTGGAACAAGAGGAGCTAGAGTACAGAGCATTGTAGACGAACTAAATGGTGAGAAGATAGATATAATCACATGGAGTGAGGATCCGGAAGAACTAATAAGTAGTGTACTAAGCCCAGCTAAGGTTGAAAAAGTCGTTGCAGATTTAGAAGAAAAGTCAGCTACAGTAGTTGTACCAGATTATCAATTGTCACTTGCAATTGGTAAGGAAGGACAAAATGTAAGACTGGCAGCTAAAGTTTCTGGTTGGAAAATAGATATAAAAAGCCATTCCCAATTTTTCGTAGAAGAGGAAGACTTTGAAATAGTAGAATAAATTGTATTAGCAGGAGGAAGAATTGAAGATAAAAAAAATTCCTATGAGAAGATGTGTGGCTTGTATGGATTCAAAGCCCAAACAAGATTTGCAAAGAATTGCATATTACGAAGAGAAGTTAACTATTGATCCTACGGGGAAAGCTAACGGAAGAGGTGTATACCTTTGCAAAAACCCAGAGTGTATAGAGAAGGCAAAAAAAAGAAAAGCTTTACAGAGATCTTTTGGAGTCCCTATTGCTGCAGAAGAAATAGATAAAGTATTTAGTGAGCTAGAAAATGGTCAAAAGTAAATTAGATAGTTATTTAGGATTTGCAGCAAAATCTAGGAATCTAGTCACCGGTTATAATACATGTATCTTGATGATGGAAAAAAACAAAATTAAATTATTAATCATCGCCTGCGATTTATCTGAAAATACAATAGAAAAAATGTTAAGAAAATGCAAAAAGCATAATGTAAACTATAGACTTTTTGGAACTAGTGAAGAATTTTCTAAAGTCACTGGTAATAGTAATAAAGGAATCTATGGAATTACAGACAGCAATTTTGCAAGTGTTATATGTAGTGAGATTGACAAAATTCAATCTAAAAAGAAGGAGGTGTTCTAATGGCAATTAAAATATATGAGTTAGCAAAAGAGTTAAATATGCAGAGTAAGGAACTTTTAGAAAAAGTAACGTCTATGGGTATTGAAGCGACTAGCCATATGAGCGTACTATCTGACAACGATGTATTGGCAGTAAGGAACGTTGTCCTGAAAAGTAATAAAAAAGAAACAAAGATTGTGAAGGCTGCCCCTAAAAAAACAGGTTCATCTATAGAAGAGGAACCAAGGGTAACTGTGAAAGCAACCATTAGACCAAATAATAACAATATTAACAGACAACCAAGAACGCAGTCTGGACAGGAAAGGGTAAATAAACCTAAACCTCCTGTTGGGAGACCCGTGATTAGTAAAGATTTAGAGAATAGACCTAAACCACCAATAGGGAAACCTGTGATTCCAAAAGATTTTACTGAAAGAGAAACAGTGGAGTCGAAAGAGGAAGTTCGACAGAATTCTAATATTGAAAATAAAGAATTAAAGACTGAAGAAGTAATAACTAAGGCAGAAGTTAAGGTAGAGGCAAAAGTGGAAAATAGAAACACAGAAAAAAAATCAGAATCAAATAGAGATAATAAGAATCGTCCGGATGTTAAAAAACACGAAGGTAGAGACAAAGATAATAGAAATAACAGGGACAATAGAAACAACAGAGACAACAAGGAAAACAGAAACAATAGAGATAATAAGGATAATCGAGTTAATAGAGATAATAAAGACAATCGCGTTAACAGAGATAACCGAGGTAACAGAGATCATAAAGATCATAAAGACAGTCATGACAATAGAGGAAGAAATCATGGTCAAAAACCTAATAACGATAGACCGGTAAAACCTCAGCTTGATAAGCTAGAGGTAAAGCCAAATCAGCGCAAAGAAGATAAAAAAGTCCATGATAAAGAAAGAAATAAATTTGCTAAATTAGAAAATGGCAATAGCAAAAGTAAAAAGTTTGTTGAAGTAAAATCTTTAGAGAAAAAAGTAAGATCTAAGAAACACAACAAACCAAAGCCAGTAGTGGAGGAACCAGAAATAGTGATAGAAGAATTACCAGTAGGTACAGTAGTAGTAAATGTACCTATTACAGTAGCAGGTTTTTGTGAACAGACAGAGGTGTCAACATCAAAAGTAATAATGGCACTTATGAAATTAGGGATTATGGCCAATATTAACCAAAATGTTGATGAGGATACGGTAAATATTCTTGCTGAAGAATTGGGTATTAATGTAGTAATCGGAAAGGTTGAAGAAGAAACCTATGACGAAGGCTTAGAAACATTTGAAGATGATGAAAAAGATTTGAAGTCCAGACCGCCAATTATCACGGTAATGGGCCATGTTGACCATGGTAAGACATCATTACTAGATGCAATAAGGAAAACAAATGTTACATCTACAGAGTCAGGTGGTATTACTCAGCATATAGGTGCTTCAGAAGTAAAGGTTAATGGACAGAAAATTGTATTTTTAGATACCCCTGGACATGAAGCTTTCACAGCAATGAGAGCAAGAGGTGCACACATAACAGATATTGCAGTTCTTGTAGTAGCAGCTGATGACAGTGTAAAACCACAGACGGTTGAATCTATAAGCCATGCAAAGGCAGCAGGCGTTCCAATTATAGTTGCTATGAACAAAATGGATAAACCAGCAGCAAATCCAGACAAGGTAAAACAAGATTTGACTGAACATGGATTATTAGTTGAAGACTGGGGTGGAGACATTATTTGTGTTCCTGTGTCTGCTAAAACCGGGGATGGCATTGTAAACCTACTTGAAATGGTTTTATTACAGGCGGAAATGCTTGAACTTAAGGCTAACCCAAATAGACTAGCTATGGGATCAGTAATAGAGGCTAGATTAGACAAGAATAAAGGACCGGTAGCAACATTACTTGTTACTAATGGAACCCTTCATTCTGGAACAAGTGTAGTTGCAGGTACTTGTTCAGGTAGAATAAGATTAATGACAGATTTTATGGGCAAAACAATTAAAAAGGCTGGCCCAGCTACTGCAGTTGAAATTTTAGGTCTTACTGATGTTCCACAAGCTGGTGATGAGTTTAATGCTGTAAAGGAAGATAAGCAAGCAAGAGAAATTGCTGAACATAGAAAAGAAAGATTAAGGGAAGAAGTTCTTTCAAGAAATTCAAGTACAACATTAGAACAGTTGTTTACCCAAATTCAAGAAGGGGAAACAAAAGAACTAAACTTAATTATCAAAGGTGACGTTCAAGGTTCTGTAGGAGCACTAGTTGCATCACTAGAAAAATTAAACAACGAAAATGTAAGAGTTAAGATTATCCATACAGGAGTAGGAACTGTGACAGAATCTGATGTAATGCTTGCAGGAACATCAGGAGCTATAATAATAGGATTTAATGTTAGACCTAGCACAGCAGTTTCCACTATGGCAGATAGAGAAAAAATTCAAATAAGAACTTACAGAGTTATTTATGATGTAATTGATGATATTGAAAATGCAATGAAGGGAATGCTTGATCCGGAATATAAAGAAGAGATTCTTGGAAAAGTTGAAATAAGAAATACATTTAAAGTGCCTGGAGTTGGTATTATCGGTGGTGCATATGTTACAGAGGGTAAAGTTGTTAGAAACGCCGAAGTCAGACTTGTTAGAGACGGTATAGTTATTCATGAGGGAAAAATTTCTTCATTAAAGAGATTTAAGGATGATGCTAAAGAAGTAGCAACCAATTATGAATGTGGAATTGGCATTGAAAACTACAATGACATAAAAGAAGGCGACATTATTGAATGCTTCCATATGGTGGAAATTCAACGTAAGTAGTAAATCTTGTAGATGATATAAATAATTTATTTAATAAGGGTTACTACTAGGATAAGTAGAGATTTTTATGGGGTATTAAAAGGAAAAGAATGATAAGACGGAAAGGAACATTGTATGGGAAAAGGATACAGACAGGGGCGTCTTGGAGAAGAGATTAGAAAAGTAATTAGTGAATTGCTAGTTAGTGGATTTAAGGATCCAAGGCTCTCCAAAATGTTTAGTGTATCTGCAGTTGAAGTTACCAATGATGGCAGTTACGCTACATGTTATATAACGCTTTTGAACTTGAATAAGGACGAAGAAGCAAAAAAACAAGAGGAAGACGAACTTCTTGCAGGTCTTAGAAGTGCTAAGGGCTTAATAAAAAAAGAAATAGGACGACAAATAAAATTAAGGCATATTCCTGAACTTATTTTTAAGATGGATAATTCAATGGAATATGGGCGACACATTACTGAAATAATTGAAGATTTAGGGATAAATGATGAAGAAGAATAACTCTCTAAGGGAACTAAGTGATAAATTAAAATCTGTAAAGAATATCCTGGTATATCCTCATATCAATGGAGATGGGGATACACTGGGTTCTTCTGTTGCGCTTTGCATAGCATTAAGAAAGCTTGGAAAAGAATGCTTTGTTTTATTAGAAGAAAAAATACCCAGTAATCTAAGTTTCTTAGATAAAGGATATTGTACAGAAGACGAAAATGTTTTACAAAATGTAGATTTGTCTATTTGCGTAGATTGTGGAGATTTGACCAGACTTGAAAAAAGGAAACAGAAATTTATTTCTGGAGCAAGCACTATGTGCATAGATCATCATAGCACTTCGGAACCTTTTTGTGATCTGAATTTTATTGATAGTAGGGCTGCTGCCACAGGTGAAATTATTTTTCACTTAATTAAAGAACTAAAAATAAGTGGCGACAGTGAAATCGGCGAAGCACTTTTTGCTGCTATTACTACTGACACTGGTAATTTTCAGTATTCCAATACCACTAAAGTCACTCATGAAATAGCAGGTGCTCTTTATGACTGGAATATTGATGCGAATAAAGTTAGTAGATATCTGTACGAAAATGTAAGATTTGAGAAGCTTAAAATCAAAAATCTTGCGCTTTCAACTATGGAAATTTTTGCGGATGGTAAAGTGGCAATGGCATACGTAACCCAGAAAATGCTTGATGAATCTTCAGCTTTAATGGAAGAAACCGATGGCGTAGTCGAGGATTTGAGAAGCATAAAAGGCGTTGAGATTGCTGTATTTTTAAAAGAAGTTAGTGGAGAAAAAGTTAAAGTTAGTCTGAGATCGAAATATAATGCAGATGTGTCTGTAATTGCAAAAATATTCGGAGGCGGAGGGCATTCTAAGGCTTCTGGATTTACAATTTGCAAGAATATCTCTGACAGCTGCCAGGAAATAAAAAAAGAAATTTTAAAGAATTTAGGTAATTTATGATAACTGATGGAATAATCAATATTAACAAACCTCAAAACATGACATCACATGATGTGGTCAGTATTGTTAGACGTACTTTAGGAATTAAAAGAGTAGGACATACTGGTACCTTGGATCCTATGGCAACAGGGGTTTTGCCTATTGCTATTGGAAGAAGTACTAGAGTTATTGAATATTTAGACTTGGATATGAAGAAATATAGGTGCAAGCTGATGCTGGGTATTGAAACTGACACTCAGGATATTTGGGGAAATGTGATCAAAACTTTAGATACCAAGTCATTAAAAAAAGAAGAAATTTTAAAAGCATTTGAGCCATTTAAAGGGCTTATAGATCAGAAACCACCAATGTATTCAGCCATAAAGGTAAATGGGAAAAGACTATATGAGTACGCTAGAAAAGGTGAAACAGTTGATGTAAAGTCAAGAAAAATATACATTAAAGACCTTCAAATCGAAGAAATAGATATGGAGGAGAGTTTTGTTGTTTTTACTGTAGAGTGTACAAAAGGCACCTATATTAGAACTATTTGTCAAGATGTTGGAAGTAGTTTAGGATGTGGAGCGACTATGGGGAGCTTGGTGAGAATTGCTAGTGGAAGATTTTTAATAGAAGATGCTATTGATTTGGAATGCTTTAAAGAAATGGACAAAGAATCACTGAAAAAAGTAGTATATAAGACTGAATACCCACTTACTCACTTTGGTAAGATCGTTTTAAACAGTGATATGGGGAAAAAGTTTGTAGATGGTTGGCATATTCCTTTGGAACTATGCGAAATTATAAAAGAACCTGAATTCAAAGAAAAGGAATTTTATATTCCAATTAGAGAGGAATATAAGAATGCATATAATATTTATGCAGATAATAATGGTAATGAAGAGTTTCTCGGTGTCGCATTTTTTAACTTCAAATACAAAAAATTAGTAGCAGATAAAGTTTTTTTCAGAGGAGAGAATAATGCAGATATTTGAATCTTTAGATGAAATAAAGAATATAGAACCTACAGCTATTGCTCTAGGCAATTTTGATGGGGTTCATTTAGGCCATCAGAAATTGATTTCTGATGCAGTAAAAAAAGCACATGAGAAAGAATATAAAAGTGGTGTTTTCACATTTTCAAATCACCCTAAAAATTTTTTGCCTGGGAAAAAAGTAAAGAATATACTTTACAATGGTGAAAAAGCGGAAATAATAGAAAGTCTAGGGGTTGATTATCTCTTCAACATAGAATTCAATAATGACATTTTGACAATGGATGCTATAGATTTTATAGATAAACTGCTTGTAGACAAGCTTAACGTAAAAGAAGCATTTTGCGGATTTAATTATAGGTTTGGACACAAAGCACTAGGCAATCCTGAGGTTTTAAGACTCGAAGGAGCAAAAAAAGGTTTTAATGTCAATGAAATGGATGCTTTTATTTTAGACGGTGAAGTAGTAAGCTCCACTTTGATCAGAAATTTTATTGACACGGGCCAAATGGAAAAATGTGCAAAATACATGGGTAGAAACTATGAGATAGTAGGTGAAGTTGTTGTAGGCAATAAGTTAGGAAGAACCTTAGGATTTCCTACATCTAATTTAATGATAGATGAATCTATGGTAACGCCGCCTAATGGTGTTTATATAACTTACTGCACTTATAATGGAATAAGATATCCAAGCATCACAAATGTAGGAATAAAGCCAACAATTGGAAAGTATAAGAAAAATATAGAAACTCATATTTTTAATTTTAATAAAGAGCTATATGGTAAAAAAATAATAGTAGAATTTATTAAGAAGACTAGAGATGAAAAGAAATTCCAAGGAGTAGAGCAGCTTTCTGAACAGGTTGTAAAAGACTGTATAAATGCGAGAGAATTTCATAAAATAGTATAGACAAAACATATTGAATATGTTAACATTAATTGTTGAATGATACCTTTGGCTCAGTTTGGCGACACTCCGACGTTTAACTTAGCTAAGGTGAATAAAAATAAAGGAGAAATAAAAATGATTACAAAAGAACAGAAACAACAGATTGTTAAGGACTATCAGCTTAAAGAAGGAGATACTGGTTCTCCAGAGGTTCAAGTTGCTATACTTACTTACAGAATTAATGATTTAAATGAACACTTGAAGATTCATAAAAAGGACCACCATTCAAGAAGAGGTCTTTTAAAGATGGTTGGTCAGAGAAGAAACCTTCTTAACTACCTAAAGGACGTTGACGTTGAAAGATATAGAACATTAATCGCTCGTTTAGGATTAAGAAAGTAATTAAGTTACGAAATTTAGGCGGGGCAGTTAAAACCCCGCTTTTATTTTTATCAAATTATAAATGAGATGAGAATAAACAGGAAGGAGTTGTTTATTGAAAATGGCAAGATATGAAGATTATCGAGTTTTTAAAACAGCAGTTGGAGGAAGATTACTTCAACTAGAAATTGGAAAGGTCTGCGAGCAGGCTAATGGACAAGTTATGTTAAGGTATGGTGATACAGTTGTAAATGTTACTGCTTGTGCATCTAAAGAACCAAAACCTGACATTGACTTTTTTCCGTTAAGTGTAGATTATGAAGAAAGAATGTATGCTGCTGGAAAGATTCCAGGTGGATTTATAAAGAGAGAGGGTAGACCTAGTGAAAAGGCTATTCTAAGCTCAAGACTTATAGATAGACCTATTAGACCATTATTCCCAAAAGGATATTTTAATGATGTAGTAGTTGTTGCTACAGTAATGAGTGTGGATCCCGATTGTTCACCTGAGATAGTTGGTATGATCGGTTCTTCAGTTGCTTTAGCAGTATCAGACATTCCTTGGGATGGTCCTACAGGATCTGTTTTAATTGGAATGATTGATGGCGAGTTTATTATCAATCCTACTTTAGCTCAGAGAGAAAAATCTGATATGCATTTAGTCGTATCAGGAACTAAAGATGCAATTATGATGGTTGAAGCTGGAGCAAAAGAAGTTCCGGAAGAAACTATGCTAGATGCAATTATGTTCGCTCATGAAGAGATTAAAAAAATTGTAGCTTTCATTGAAGAGGTAGTAGCTGAAGTTGGAAAGGCTAAAAAAGAAGTTGAGCTATATAAAGTTCCTGAAGAAATAGATCAGGCTGTTAGGGAATATGCTCAAGGAAAAATGAAAGATGCTATTAAAACTGTAGATAAACTAGAGAGACTTGACAACATGGATGCAGTTGAAGTAGAAACAAAAGAACACTTTGCTGAAATTTATCCTGATAATGAAAAGGATATTGCACAGGTTCTATATAATATTACTAAAGAAAATGTTAGAAGCATGATCTTAGATGAAGGAATTAGACCAGATAATAGAAAAACTAACGAAATTAGACCTATTTGGTGTGAAACTGGAATTTTACCAAGAACTCACGGTACAGGACTATTTAAGAGAGGGCAGACTCAGGTTCTATCAGTATGTACTTTAGCACCTGCCAGCGAATCTCAGACAATAGATGGGATTGGCGAAGAAGTTGAAAAAAGATATATGCATCACTATAACTTCCCAGGTTTTTCAGTAGGTGAGGCTAAAACAAGCCGTAGCCCAGGTAGAAGAGAAATTGGACATGGAGCATTAGCTGAAAGAGCATTGATTCCAGTGCTTCCTTCTGTTGAAGAGTTTCCATATGCAATTAGGGTTGTATCTGAAGTATTATCATCAAACGGTTCAACTTCAATGGGTTCGACTTGCGGATCTTGTCTAGCACTTATGGACGCAGGTGTACCAATCAAAAGACCTGTATCTGGTATAGCCATGGGACTTATTGAAAGAGTCGAAGAAGATGGAACAAGTAAATTTGCTATTTTAAGTGACATTCAAGGGATGGAAGATTTCTTGGGTGATATGGACTTTAAGGTAACAGGTACAGAAGTAGGTGTTACAGCAATACAGATGGATATTAAAGTTCATGGCCTTTCAAGACAGATTTTAGCAGATGCATTAAAACAGGCTCATGATGGTAGAATGTATATAATGGAACAGATGTTAGAAGAAATCCCGGCACCAAGGGAGGAAATGTCACAATATGCACCAAGAAGTATTACTATGAATATTGATCCTGATAAGACAAGAATAGTAATAGGACCTGGAGGAAAAACCATAAATAGAATTATTGATGAAACTGGAGTAAAAATTGATATTTCAGAAGACACACCAGGTTTAATAAGTATTTACAGTTCTGATATGGAAGGTGCAGAAGCAGCTAAGAAGCAGATTGAACTTCTTACTAAAGAAGTAGAAGTTGGTGAAATATATGAAGGAACAGTGACTAGAATTTTAAGTACAGCTAAAGGTTCAGTTGGTGCTTTCATTGAAATATTACCAGGGAAAGAAGGTCTTCTTCATATTTCCAAGATGGCAAAGGAAAGAGTAGAAAAAGTTGAAGATGTAATGAATATCGGTGATGTAGTAAAAGTTAAGGTTACAGAAATTGATAATCAGAACAGAATAAACTTATCAAGAAAAGAATTATTAGATTAATAACTTCAAAAACCCCAAATGATTTGGGGTTTTTTATTACAAAAAAGATGTAATAATCTTAAGACGGTTACACTATCCAAAAAAATGACTAGATTGCAAAAAGAGACTTTTGCAAACTCAAGGAATTTATCACAGGTTATTAATCTTGAAAACATAAAATATATAGGTGGCAGATGCTTTTATAATTGTGATAATCTAGATAATAAAGCTTCAAACTTTATTCAGGTTAAATAGCCCAAAACCTGATAAGAAATTTAAGGTAGTTCGTATGGTCCTGCAAGGATTTCCTTACAAACATATAGACTCATGTCATTGTTTGCACAGGTAGACCACTTTACCAATGAAATTTTACCATATTCTATTTCTAGGGCTGTAACGGTATTTGGGTGAATACAACTGCCGCAATTACAATATGACATTTTTTCCTTAGGAGGAAGGGCAGGGCGATGTGTGTGACCGGCGATAACTATGCAGTCATAAAGCTCTGCCCATTTTATAAACCTATCTTCTATGTGTCTGATTTTAGTGTAGTTTTTTGCTGCACTAGTAGGATCTTTGACGCCGTTTAATTCAAGTGGTCTCCAAAGGTATCTAACCATCCATCGCGTGATTTTCCAAAGATAGTCATTAAGAACATCGCCTTGATATCCATGAAAAAGAAATAGGGGTTTTTTTAAGCCATTTTCAATGATTATGGACTCAAAAAATGGAATGGAAATATTTAAAGAAGACATCATATACTTGCTGTTTTCTTTTATTCGATCGTGATTTCCAAAAACCATAAATAATTTATCTTTTTTATAATAATCAAGGAAAATATTGTATATTTCTTTATGAATTTGATAAATGTCTTTAAAGCTTCGATTTTCCCAAAGCTCATCACCATCTCCAAGCTCAATATATGCAAAATTGTTGATATAATAATATTTTAAGGCCGCGATATATAAAGGTTTATTGTTAATAAAATTATCTGCCCAAGAGCCGTTACCACGATGGCAATCGCTCATAATTACAATTTTAGGGTAATCTTTAAGTGATATTGTTTTAGCTCCTTTAAAAGCTTTTGAAATACGCCTGTTAACTTGTGACATAAAAAACACCTCTCAGAGTATATTACTCAGAGAGGCTGGTATAGGAAACTTGTATATTATTTTTTCTTTCGTTTTTCTTTCTCTTCTTCAAGGTTGCTGGGGAGAAAAATCACATTACTGGATTTCTTTTTATTATTTTCTTTTTTAGTAGTAAAACTATCTGAATTTGTACTTATTAAATAAAAAATAAATAGTCCAATGACTAATACGAGACCCAAAATAATTAGTGGCATATCATCATTTCCTCCCTATAGAAGTTATTTTACCATAATTCAATAAATTTTCAATAATAAACTTGACTTTTGGCACAATAATTATTAAAATGAATAGCATGTGATAATTAAATACTACAGACAGTGAAGGAACTAGTAATCCGGTCTAATAACCTTACAGAGAGATAGCAGTTTGGTGAGATGCTATTGGTGAAGCCTAAGATGAATATCACTCCGGAGTCTGACACTTTAATGAGAGGCGCCTTGATGGAGGTTTGCAACTAGGGTGGTACCGCGGTTTTGAAATAATCGTCCCTAATCGAAAAATATAATTCGGTTAGGGATTTTTGTTATATAAAAACAAAAGAAGTCTAACCAGAGAGAAAGGAAAAATATATGTTTAAAAATTTATCGGAAAAACCAATTGCCGAAGTTCAAAATGAACAAGTTGAGCAGTGGAAAAAAGAAGATTTATTACACAAATGTGTAACGGCCAGAGAAGGCAAAACACCGTTTGTATTTTATGAAGGACCTCCAACAGCTAATGGAAAACCAGGAATACATCATGTAATGGCAAGAACTTTAAAGGATTCAATTTGCCGTTATAAGACTATGAAAGGTTTCCAAGTAAACAGAAAGGCTGGATGGGATACTCACGGCCTTCCAGTAGAAATAGAAGTTGAAAAGCAGCTTAATATGAGTGGTAAACAAGACATTGAAAAATATGGAATAAAAGAGTTTAACCAGAAATGTAAAGAGTCAGTTTTCACATATACTGGAATGTGGAGAGAAATGACAGAAAGAATGGGTTATCTAGTAGATCTTGATGATCCGTATATAACTTTAGATAATAATTATATTGAAACATGCTGGTGGATTTTAAAAGAATTCTTCAAAGAAGGGTTTATTTATGAAGGTCATAAAATTCTTCCATACTGTCCAAGATGTGGAACAGGATTAGCATCCCACGAAGTAGCTCAAGGATATAAAGAAGTTAAGGTAAATACTATTACTGCAAAATTCAAGAGAGTAGATGCAGATGAATATTTCTTGGCATGGACTACAACTCCTTGGACTTTAGCTTCAAATACGGTTTTAACAGTTGGACCTGAAATTGACTATGTTAAGGCTAAGATGACAGAAGGGGATGAAGAAGGGAATATCTTCTATGTGGCTAAAGCTCTTGCTAATAAAGTTTTAGGTGAGGGAAAATTTGAAATTCTTGAAGAGATGAAGGGTAAAGACCTTGAATATGTTGAATATGAACAGTTAATGCCATTCATTAAACCTGATAAAAAGGCATTTTTTGTGACATGTATGGATTATGTATCCGTTGAAGATGGAACAGGTATTGTTCATACTGCACCTGCCTTTGGTGAAGATGACTATCAGTGTGGAAGAAAATATAATCTTCCGATGATACAACCAGTAGATGAAGATGGATGTTATACAGAGACGCCGTGGAAAGGTCATTTCGTAATGGAAGACGGCCTTGACGTAGAAATAATAAAATGGCTTGCTCAAGAAAATAAAATATTTGGTAAAGCAAAATTAGAACACAATTATCCACACTGCTGGAGATGTGGAACACCGCTTGTTTACTACGCTAAACCAAGCTGGTATATAGAGATGAGCAAATTAAAAGAACAACTTGTGGCAAACAACAATACAGTTAACTGGTATCCGGAATTTGTAGGTGAAAAAAGATTTGGAAATTGGTTAGCAGAGGTAAAAGACTGGGCTATATCAAGATCAAGATATTGGGGTACACCAATTCCAATTTGGAGGTGTGAGTGCGGTCATCTAGAGTGTGTTGGAAGTCGTGAAGAATTAGTAGAAAAGTCAATAGAAAATATTGATGAATCAATTGAACTTCATAGACCATATGTGGATGACGTTCACATAAAATGCCCACATTGCGGAAAGAATATGAGTAGAATACCCGAAGTTATGGACTGCTGGTTTGACTCAGGAGCTATGCCTTTTGCACAATGGCATTATCCGTTTGAAAATAAGGAAATATTTGACGAAAAATTGTTCCCAGCGGACTTTATCTGTGAGGGCATTGACCAGACTAGAGGATGGTTCTATTCATTAATGGCAATTTCAACATTTATCAAAGGACAGGCACCGTATAGAAATGTATTGGTAAATGACCTTATCCTTGATAAAGAAGGCAAGAAAATGTCAAAGTCAAGAGGAAATACAGTTTCACCATTTGAATTATTTGATAAATATGGTGCTGATGCAACAAGATGGTACCTTTTAAGCGTATCACCGGCATGGTCACCAACTAAATTTGACGAAGATGGTTTAGTTGATGTTGTAAGTAAATTTTTCGGGACTTTAAAGAACGTATATAACTTCTTTGTTCTTTATTCAAATCAAGACGATATTAATCCGGACGACATTTTTGTAGATTACAATCAGAGACCTGAATTAGACAGATGGATTTTATCAAAATATAATCAACTTATAAAAGACGTAAATGGATATATGGATTCATATGATCATATGAAAACCGTGAGAGCTATAACTGATTTTGTTTCTGAAGATTTATCAAACTGGTATATCAGAAGAGCAAGAAGAAGGTTTTATTCTGAGGAATTAGATCTTGATAAGAAGAGTGTATATACTACTACTTATGAAGTTTTAGTAGGACTTTCACAGCTTATTGCACCAATTGCTCCATTTATTTCTGATGAGATTTATACAAAGCTTACAGGACAGGAAACGGTTCATATTTCTGATTTCCCAACATCTAATGAGAAACTAATTGATAAGAAAGTTGAAGAGAGAATGGACCTTGTAAGAACTTTAGTTGCTCTTGGAAGAGGGACTAGAGAAAAGGAAAGAATCAAGGTTAGACAGCCTCTTGCAGAAATCTTAGTTGATGGAAAGTATAAAGATCTAATAGAAGATTTAACACCATTAATGATGGAAGAATTAAATGTTAAGAAGGTAGTGTTTGAAACAGATCTTGATAAATTTATGAACTTCTCATTAAAACCAAACTTTAAAGTTGCAGGGCCAGTTCTAGGCGGAAAGATAAAAGTATTTGGAAGTGCACTTAGCAAGGTAGATGCTGCTGATTTCGTTGGCAAGCTTGAGTCTTGTGGAAGTGTAGAACTAGACCTTGATGGAGAAAAGTTTAATATTGAAAAAGACTTTGTAGATGTTAGAATAAGTGCGAAAGATGGCTTTGCAGTAGCTATGGAAAACAATGTGTTTACAATTTTAGACACAGGAATTACTCCAGAACTTATCGATGAAGGACTTGCTAGAGAATTAATCTCCAAGGTACAGCAGCTTAGAAAGCAGAACAATTATGAGATGATGGATAACATTACAATATATGTTAATGCTGATGAAGATGTTAAAAAAGCTATTGATAAATTCAGACAGTATATTATGAAAGAGACATTAGCTCTTTCAATTGAAGAAAAAGCTGAATTAGAAGAATATGACTTAAATGGTCATAAAACTGGAATTACAGTAGAAAGAGTATAAATCAAATGAAAGTTAATCTACGAGACTTAACTTTGCCGGAAATGGTTACTTTTATTAATTCAATAGGAGAACCTAAATATAGGGCAAAACAGGTTTTCGGTTGGATTTATAAAGGAAAGACAGACTTCTGGGAGATGAAAAATCTCCCAGAAGTTTTTCGCCATAAACTGGCGGAAGAAAGTTATATTGGCGGGGTCGAAGCTGTAAAAGTTCAAAAATCAGTTAAGGATGGCACCCGAAAATACCTTTTTCAACTAGAAGACGGAAACTTAATAGAAAGTGTGTTTATGAAATATAAATATGGCAATTCCATTTGTGTATCTTCACAGGCGGGGTGCAGGATGGGATGTAAGTTTTGTGCATCAACAATTATGGGGCTTTCTCGAAATCTTACTGCAGGAGAAATGGTGTCACAGTTATTAGAAGCAGAAAAAGATACAGGTGAGAAGATAAACCATATTGTAGTTATGGGAACGGGGGAACCTTTCGATAACTACGAGAACGTATCAAAATTTATTAAAATAGTCAATGACAAAAATGGCCTTGGTCTTGGCATGCGCAATATTACTATATCAACTTGTGGTATTGTCCCTAAGATTAAAGAATTTGCCAATGATTTTCCTCAGGTAAATCTGGCTATATCTCTTCATGGAAGTAATGACAAATTAAGAGAATCCATGATGCCGATAAATAAGAGCTATCCAATAGAGTCACTTTTGTCAGTATGTAGAGAGTATATAAAGACAACAGGGAGACGTATAACCTTTGAATATACTTTAGTAAAGGGTAAAAATGATGGCAAGGAAAATGCTTTTGAGCTGGCTAATTTGCTTAAAGGCATCCTTTGTCATGTAAATCTGATTCCTTTGAACAAGGTCACTGAAACAGGGATGGATACAGTTGAAAAAGAGATTGCTTTAGAATTTCAAAATATTCTAGAGAGCAGAGGTGTGCCAACAACTATAAGACGTGAGCTTGGGACGGATATAGATGCTGCGTGTGGGCAGCTCCGTCTCATTAAGAAATAGTAGGAATATGGGACAAATAGTTGTTGAATGATTCTGAATTTTAGTATATAATAACACTAATAAAAATAAATAGGGAGGGCTATAACGATGGTTAAATTATTAGTAGGACATAAAGGAAGCGGTAAAACTAAGCAGATGATTGATTTAGCAAACAACCAGGTAGAAAATAGCAAAGGAAGTGTAATCTTCATTAATAAAAATTCAAGATTAATGTATGATTTGAAATATAGAATTAGAGTTGTTTGCATGGAGGATTTTGAACATATTACTAATAGTGATGAATATGTAGGATTCCTTTATGGAATTATTAGCTCTGATCATGATATTGAAACTATATTTATTGATAGCATCCTAAAGCATGCAGACGTAACTTTAGGAGATCTTCCTGAATTTTTATCAAGATTAACAGACATTTCTAAAAATTATGGAATGGACTTTGTAGTTAGCTTAAGTGCAGAAAAAGAAGAAATGATCGGTGTAGATTTTAGTCAGTATGAGATTTTAAATTAATTTAATTATAAACATACATAAAAGGCGGTCATATTAACAGAGTTAAATCTAGTTGTTAGTATGGCAGCTTTTTTTTGTAGAGAATTTTGAATTTTGCCATAAAAAATCATGGGAGGAGGTAGTCAATATTTTTAGAATAGATGAAATAGAAGAGGTATATTCCAATAACAACCCTGGGGTTATAGGAATATATAAAGAGTTTTCAGTTCTGGTACCTTTTGTAGAAAAAGAAGGAGAGCTATTTATACTGTATGAAAGACGAGCAAAACATATGAAAACTCAACCGGGGGAAATTTGTTTTCCGGGAGGGAAAATGGAAGCTTGTGAAACAGCTAAGCAAAGTGCAATTAGAGAAACATCAGAAGAACTATCTATAGATCCTGACAAAATAAAAGTAATTGGCCAGGGCGATACTTTGTATACCTATGGAAACTTGGCATTGTATACATTTATTGGATCTATTGAGTACGAAACCTATAAAAACATTGAACCTGAGCCGGAAGAGGTTGACGAAGTATTTCTTGTACCTGTAAAAAAGCTTATGGAGTTAGAACCTAAGAGATTTGAAGGTCAGGTTAGTTTAAAAATTGATGAGGGATTTCCCTATAATGAGATAGGAGTTGCTAGAAATTATCCATGGAAGAAAGGTACATGGCATGTACCCTATTATAATATTGATGGTAGAGCGATTTGGGGAATGACAGCAAAAATAACAGAAAATGTAATCACTAGGGTATGGAGAAGGGAAAAGCCAAAAAAGGCTTTAAATATTTTTCATAATGGATTATAATGGGTTAGTAAGATATTTTTAGAATAATCTTAGGAGGAGAAAACAAATGAAAAAAGTATTAACTATTTTACTTACATTAGCTATGGTTTTCTGTTTCTTTGCTTGTGGTGAGAAAGAAGCAGAGACTTATGAAATCGGAATGGTAACTGATGTAGGAACAATCGATGACAAATCATTTAACCAAGGTACTTGGGAAGGTGTTAAGGCTTATGGTGATGCACAAGATATCACTTATAAGTATTATCAGCCAACAGCAGATACTGATGATGCTAGAATGGAACAGATTGATAATGCAGTAGCAAACGGTGCTAAAGTAATTGTAACACCAGGCTTCTTATTTGAAAAAGTTATTTTCCAAGCTCAGCAGAAATATCCAAAAGTAACATTCTTATTTATTGATGGAGCTCCAAAAGACAAAGATAAAGAATCTATTGCAGAAAATACTGTAGGTATCTCTTTTGCTGAACAGGATGCAGGATATCTTGCAGGATATGCAGCAGTTAAAGACGGATACACTAAACTTGGATTTATGGGTGGGATTCCAGTTCCAGCAGTAGTACGTTATGGATATGGATTTGTAGAAGGTGCTAATGCAGCAGCAAAAGAACTAGGAATTAAAGATGTAGAAATTAAATACAACTATACAAACTCATTTAATGCTTCCCCTGATATTCAGGCAAAGGCAGCTGGATGGTATAAAGGTGGCACTGAAGTGATATTCTCATGTGGTGGTGGAATATTTGCATCAATTACAGCAGCTGCTGAAGCGGCAGAAGCTAAGGTTATCGGTGTTGACGTAGACCAGAGTGGAGAATCTAAAGCAGTAATCACTTCTGCAATGAAGAATCTTAACGGTGCTGTTCAGAAAGTATTAGGCGACTACTATGGTGGCACTTTTGAAGGTGGAAAACACTTAGTATTAGGTTCTGCAGATGATGCAGTAGGTCTTCCAATGGAAACTTCAGTATTCGAAAAATTCACTAAAGAAGACTACGATGCAGTTTATGCAAATGTTAAAGATGGAAAAATTAAGATTTCTACTGATGCAGATGCAAAAACAGCAGAAGATTTAAAAGTATCAGCTGTTAAGGTTAAGGTTGTAGAATAATAATTAAATAATATAAAAATAAATATGATCACTTCGGTGATTTGATAGAACTAAAAAAGGCAGTTGCTATTGTTTTTGATATGAAACTATAGTGTACTGCCCTTTTTTTATATTTATTACCATTTTTTCCTATATTATAAGGGGTAATCAAAATCCTTCAGGGTTTCTCCAAAATCTTTCAGGGTTTAGTTTCGGGGTCAACCGGAATTATTCCAAAAAAATTAGGGGTTAACTTTCGGGGGAGGATGTTACCGAAAATTTAATGAAAAATGTTAAGAGGACGAATTGATTTTCGTCCTCTTGTCATACAGGCAAATCTTTTTTAATATTACTTCTTAAATAGTTTTGCTTTAATTTTCTTAGTGTATGGTCCACGTGTAATATTACTCTTTGGACATACTTCTTCCATCGTTCTAGGAACAGCCAGCATTGCAGCATTACGCCTCTGAGAGAACAGGAATCTGTTTCTGAGATGATAGAAGTTGCGATATCCTCTGGCATTTCTTTTCATGTCTTTAGGAATGCGATTTAATGACTCCATTGGACCATTCGAGAGACGACTTAAGTATGTACCACCTTCTCCGATTCTTTCAATCATGATAAAAGAGTTGACTATCTGCTCTTGAAATTGTTCAAGGGTATATGAAATATCGTTGAAAATCTTGAACTTGCTGTTACGATATATCTCAATAATATCCTTTAATCCTTGTCTTGCCTCCTTGTGATTGCCAGAATACTTGTTGTTGAAAGTAATATACTTTTCTTTAAGATCACGCATTTCTAATATGTTAGAGTCAATTTTGTGTAACTCGTGTTCATAGTCATAAATGGACATGTAGCAATTATATTTTCTATCCAAATGGGATTTTGCTGAATATGGAATAGCAGAACGATTCTTTAAAATTAGCCATTTAAAGTTTTTCAAGAGATAGTATTCCCTTGATACTGTAAACGCTACTCTTCTTCCCAGTTCTTGCTCCAGTTCTTCATGTCTTTTTTGATCCCTGTCCCGGTATCTTCCTTGCAGCTTACGTAGATGGATTAACAAGTAGTTATTGATTAATTTTACAACATGGAATGAATCAACAACAGATACTGCATTGTGAAAGTAGCTATTTACATAATCCGTGTAAGGACGGTACATATCAGAAACAAGGTACTTAACTCTATCGCGTTCCTTCTTTGGAATTCCAAGAAAATATGGTTCTGTTACTTCCTTCCTGCGATTGATTATCATATCAATGGGTTCTCCGGTTGCAAAGTCTTGAATTACGAGTGCATAGTTGCACACACGAGAAATTCCGACATGAACTTCATCAACGCATATAGCTTCAGTAAAGCCTCTGCGCTTCATGTTAACATACCGTTCGAATGTGTAGATTGCATAAGTATCCGATACGTTGTATTTGTCGGCTATTTGTGATGCGGTTAAGTTGCAATCCCTGAATGCTTCGACAATTAAAAGATCTGTTATGTTAGTATTCTGACGGTATTTCTCAACAAAGCTAAATTCATCTGTTAATGTGAACCTGCAATTATCATTTATGCATCGCCATGTCCGTTGATTAATTTTAAGCTTAAGGGCGAAGCCATCTTGCAAGATTGGATGATTAACAGTACGTTGATAAATCCCCCTAGAATGCATTTTAAATCCGCAAAGAGGACAGTAATGAGGGAAAAGCCGTTTCTCTAAAGTTATCACTTTAGTCATTCCGATAGTATCAATTCTTTTTATTTCGATGTCTGCATCTTTTAAGTTGATGAATTTTGTGATATTATTGTCATACATTGAGATTCCTTTCTTAAAGATTTGCCTAAAATTATGATAAGACGAGGAATCAAAAAGGACAATCTTAGAGAATTAATTTCCTGAAAGATTGTCCTTTATTTTTTTCTAAAAATGTCTAGCCCCCGAAAGTCAACCCCGAAAGATTATGGCAAAATTGCCAAACCCCGAAAGTCAACCCCGAAACTTTATGCCCCCTAAAGATTTTGGATACCCATTATAAGAATAATGCAGAAAAGGAATTAAAGGACAATACTTTATAATGGTTTTTTTGTAAAAATTATTGTATAATGAGAAAGACATATGTATTAATTCAAAGAGGAGAAAAACATGGATTATATTATAGAAATGTTGAACATCACTAAGGAATTCCCCGGAATAATTGCCAATGATGATATTACATTACAATTGCGAAAGGGAGAGATACACGCACTGCTTGGAGAAAATGGAGCAGGAAAGTCTACTTTGATGAGTGTTCTTTTCGGTATGTATAAACCGGAGAAAGGGATTATTAAGAAAAATGGAAAAGAAATTAAGATTAATAATCCAAATGATGCTAATGATCTGGGCATTGGTATGGTTCATCAGCATTTTAAATTGGTTCATAATTTCACAGTACTTCAAAATATAGTGCTTGGAGTTGAGACAACTAAAAATGGCATACTAAAAATGGAAGATGCACGAAAGAGGGTAGTGGAACTTTCTAATAAATATGGGTTAAGAGTAGATCCCGATGCTGTAACAGAGGATATTACTGTTGGTATGCAGCAGCGTGTTGAAATTCTTAAAATGCTTTATAGAGATAATGAAATTCTTATTTTTGACGAGCCAACTGCTGTTTTGACACCACAGGAGATAGAAGAGCTTATGAAGATAATGAAAAATTTAGCCAACGAGGGTAAATCTATTTTGTTTATTACACATAAGCTAAATGAAATTAAAACTGTAGCTGACAGATGTTCTGTTTTAAGAAAAGGGAAATATATTGGGACTGTCGATGTAAAAGAAACTTCGAAAGAACAGATGTCTGAAATGATGGTAGGAAGAAAAGTTAATTTTGTTATAGATAAAAAACCATCAGAGCTTGGACAAGTTGCCTTTGAAGCTAAGAACGTATCTGTCCTTGCTAAAGGTCAAAACAAAAAACTAGTAAATAATGTATCTTTCAGCGTAAGAGAAGGTGAAATTGTATGTATAGCCGGAATTGATGGAAACGGGCAATCTGAACTGGTATATGCTTTGACAGGGCTAGGTCCTATATCAGAGGGAAATGTATACATCAGGGGCAAGGATGTTACTCATGATTCGGTTAGGAAAAGAAATATAACTGGTATGGCCCACATTCCTGAGGACAGACATAAGGATGGGTTAATATTAGATTATTCTCTTGGAGAAAACCTAATACTAAAAAAGTATTTTGAACCAGATTACCAAAAAAATGGTTTTATAAGGTTCTCAGAAATAAAGAAATTCAGTGAGAATTTAATAAACAGGTTTGATATAAGAAGCGGTCAAGGACCAAAAACTATAGCTAGAAGCATGTCTGGCGGAAATCAGCAAAAAGCTATTATTGCAAGAGAAATTGATTTGGATCCTGAAATTTTAATTGCTGTTCAACCTACAAGAGGTCTTGATGTAGGGGCTATAGAGTATATACACAAACAACTAATTGAACAGAGGGATAAAGGGAAAGCTGTATTACTGGTTTCTTTAGAACTTGATGAAGTGATGAATATAAGCGATAGAATATTAGTCATGTACGAGGGAGAGATTGTGGCTGACTTAAACCCTAAAGAAGTCACTATTCAAGAACTGGGATTGTATATGGCAGGGTCAAAGAGAGGTGAAGCATAAATGAAAAACAGAATCAGCAAACTGGCTTTAAGTGATGGTTTCAATAATGCTACAGCTTCGATTATTGCTATATTAATTGGTCTGGCATTTGGATTTATAATTTTGATTATAAGTAACCCAGGAAATGCAATGGAAGGCCTTAAAACCATTCTAATGGGCGGTTTTTCAGGTGGAGGAAGAGGACTTGGACAGGTCCTTTATATGGCAACGCCATTAATACTTACAGGGCTTTCTGTGGGATTTGCATTTAAAACTGGACTCTTCAATATTGGAGCAGCCGGACAATTTATAATGGGAGGTATTACTGCTATATATATAGGAGTACATTGGACATTTTTGCCGGCACCTTTCCATTGGATAGTTGCATTAATTATGGCAACAATTGTAGGAGCTATATGGGGATTTATTCCCGGTCTCTTAAAGGCTTATTGCAACGTACATGAAGTAATAGCAACTATAATGATGAATTATATAGGTATGTACTTAAGTAATTATTTGGTAAAGACTACAGTTTTTGATACAAAAAAGAGTATCTCAATGGATGTAGCATCAACTGCCGAAATCCCAAAAGGAGGATTAGACAATATTTTCTTTACACAGATAGGTACATTCAAAGAGACTGCGTCGGTAAATACTGGAATATTTATTGCAATAGTAGTAGCAATTTTGATTTATTATATTTTAAACAAAACAACTTTTGGTTATGAGTTAAAGGCTTGTGGCCATAATCCAGCTGCTAGTAAATACGCAGGAATCAACGAAAAAAGGAATATTGTGCTTTCAATGACAATTGCGGGAGCCCTGTCTGGGTTAGGCGGTGCCTTGATGTTCTTGTCAGGCACAAAAGGAAGACATATGGCAATAGTGGAAGAACTGGCGGCTGAAGGCTTTAATGGTATTCCTGTTGCATTGCTTGGATTATCAAATCCTATAGGAATAATTTTCTCTGCTGTTTTCATTGCATATTTAACTCAGGGTGGAAGTTATCTTCAGATGCTAAACTACATGCCTGAGGTAATTGATATAATTATAGCTTGTATAATATATTTTAGTGCGTTTGCATTGATATTCAGAAGATTTTTGCCAAGCCTTATAAAAAGGACTAGCACAAGAAAAGCGGCTAAAGGAGGTATGCAGTAATGAGTGTATTATATATGATTATACAACAGACCATGTTCTTTGCCATACCATTGCTTATTGTTGCTTTAGGTGGAATGTTTACTGAAAGAGGCGGTGTAACTAATATAGCACTAGATGGAACTATGATTATGGGTGCATTTACAAGTATACTTTTTATCAGTAGAGTTCAGGATAATATGAGCGGACAGGGATTACTATTAATAGCACTTTTAATTGCAGCCTTGACAGGAGGTGTCTTCTCATTACTACTTGCCTACTCAGCAATAAACATGAAGTCGGACCAGATAATAGGTGGAACTGCTTTAAATATGTTTGCACCGGCTTTCGCTGTTTATGCAGCACGACTTATTCAGGATAGCGGGGTTCAGCAGATTCAATTTATTAATTCATTTAGAATTGCTAAGGTTCCGGTTTTAGGGGATATTCCTGTCATAGGGAAAATGTTCTTCTCGAATTGTTATATTACTACATTAATTGGAATAATTATATTAATTATCTCAATAATAGTATTGTATAAGACTAGGTTTGGATTAAGATTAAGATCCTGCGGAGAGCATCCTCAGGCAGCCGATTCAGTAGGAATAAATGTATATAAGATGAGATATGCAGGAGTAATTATTTCGGGAGTATTAGGAGGAATTGGTGGTTTGGTATTTATAATACCTACATCTACTAATTTTGATGCAACCGTAGCGGGATATGGATTCTTAGCATTAGCGGTAATGATTTTTGGTCAATGGAAGCCTGTTCGTATATTCTTTGCAGCTTTATTCTTTGGATTGATGAAGACTGTTGCAGCAGTATATTCAGTGATTCCATTCCTAGATGAATTACCACTTACAAGTGATTTTTATAAAATGATACCATTTATCGCAACCCTAATTGTTTTGGCGTTTACATCTAAAAAATCTCAAGCACCTAGAGCTGTGGCACAACCATATGATAAGGGAAGCAGATAAAAAATGATTATAATAAGGGCTACTCGATTTTTTTGAGACGCCCTTTTTTAGAAAAGGATATAATATGTTTTTACCAATATGCAAAAAAGATATGATTGAAAGAGGATGGGACCAAGTTGACTTCGTAATTGTTACGGGTGATGCATATGTTGACCATCATTCTTTTGGTACGGCTATAATAGGTAGACTTCTGGAAAGATACGGATATAAAGTAGCCATACTTGCTCAACCTGAATACAAGTCTGCAGATGATTTTAAAAGATTTGGAAAACCAAGGCTTGGCTTTTTAATTAATAGTGGTGTTGTAGATTCAATGGTGAATAATTTCTCTGTATTTAAACATAGAAGAAAAGTAGATGAGTATTCCCCAGGCGGGAAGTCAGGAAAGAGGCCGGATAGAGCGGTTATTGTATATAGTAATAGAGCAAGAGAGGCATACAAAGATGTTCCGATTATAATAGGAGGAATTGAAGCAAGTCTAAGAAGATTAGGACATTACGATTATTGGGATGATAAGGTAAGGCGTTCAATTCTTCTAGATTCAAAGGCAGATCTTCTTATTTATGGAATGGGAGAAAGAGCAATAATTGAAATTGCGGAAGCTTTAGATTCTGGTATCGAGGCTAGGGATATTGTTTGGATTCGTGGTACCTGCTATAGGGCTAAAAGTATCGATGAGAATGAGGACTTAATTAGACTCCCTGATTTTGATGAAATAATACAGGATAAAGATCAATACTGCAAAAGTTTTGCTCTTCAATATAAAAATAATGATTATATAAATGGAAAAACCGCTATAGAAAAATATTCTGAATCCATATATATCGTACAAAATCCACCTCAACCACCCCTTGAGAGAGTGGAACTTGATGATATTTATGAACTGCCATTTGAAAATGAGTATCATCCAGTATACGAAAATGATGGAGGAATTCCAGCATTCAGGGAGATAAAGTTTAGTATTGTAAGTTCAAGAGGATGCTTTGGTGGTTGCAGTTTCTGTGCTTTGACATATCATCAGGGAAGACAGGTTAGAAGTAGAAGCAAAGAATCAATTGTTAGGGAAGCAGAAAATTTAACCGCTAAAAAGGACTTTAAGGGATATATTCATGATATAGGTGGTCCTACAGCAAACTTCCGCCATCCTGCATGTGAAAAACAGTTGGAGCATGGTGTATGCAAAAATAAAGATTGTCTTTACCCAACGACTTGTAAGAACATGGTTGTAGATCATCAGGATTATCTCGATGTACTGAGAGCTGTTAGAACTATAGACGGAGTGAAAAAGGTATTTATAAGATCAGGTATAAGGTATGACTATGTTATGGCTGATAGATCAGATGTATTTTTAGAGGAGCTGTGCAAAAATCATGTAAGTGGAACTTTAAAGGTTGCACCAGAGCATATTTCTGAAAAGGTGTTGTACTATATGAGAAAACCTTCTAAGGAAGTTTTCGAAGAATTCTGTAAGAAGTACAACGAAATCAATAAAAGACTTGGCCTTAAGCAGTATTTAATACCATATTTAATTTCATCCCATCCGGGAAGTACACTAGATGATGCTATTGAACTAGCAGTTTTTCTGAAAAATCAAGGGTTTGTACCTGATCAAGTGCAGGATTTTTATCCTACTCCCGGTACACTATCAACCTGTATGTATTATACTGAAAAAGATCCCTTTACAATGAAACCGGTATATGTCCCTAAGGATATGGATGAGAAGCGTATGCAGAGAGCTTTAATTCATTATAATAAGCCGCAAAATAGAAATATGGTTATCAAGGCTTTAGAAAAGGCAAATAGACATGATTTGATTGATTTTTTAGTTGGAAGAGGGAATAAATATGAGTCTAATAACAGAGTTTCCAAAAATAATAGAAGAAAGTAATGATGAATACAGGAAATTAAAAGGGAAATCTATTTATATTTCCGAGGAAATAAATATGGGAAACCCCCAGGACTCGGGAAATATTTTATGCCATGGTGACAACCTTTTGTTTATGAAAAATCTTTTAGATAATGGCTATAAAGAAAAAATCAATTTGATTTATATTGATCCCCCTTTCTTTTCAAAGTCAGATTATGATGCTGTAATAAAAGTGGGCAATAAAACTGTAAAACACTTGGCCTATGAGGATTCTTGGAGGACAGGCCTTTTTGATTATTTGAAGATGATGGCCATAAGGCTTATGGCAATGAGAGACCTTTTAACCGAAGATGGTACTATTTGGGTACACTTAGACTGGCATGTAGTTCACTACGTAAAGATCCTAATGGATGAAATTTTTGGCGAAAAAAATTTTGTTAATGAAATAGTATGGACATATAAGTCAGGAGGAACTAGTAGAAAACATTTTGCAAGGAAACATGATACAATATTAGTGTACAGTAAATCAAACAAATATTTTTTTCAGCCGTTAAAAGAAAAATCGTATAATCGCCAATTTAAGCCATATAGATTTAAAGGTGTGAAAGAATACAGAGACGAAATAGGCTGGTACACTATGGTCAATATGAAGGATGTGTGGAATCTGGATATGGTTGGCAGAACCTCTAAGGAACGTACTGGATATGCTACACAAAAACCGGAAGCTCTAGTTGAGAGGATATTGGAAAGCGCCACAAGAGAAGGAGACCTGTGCGCCGACTTTTTCTGCGGTTCAGGAACACTTCCAGCAGTTTCAGGAAAAATGGGAAGGCGTTTTATTGCATGTGATGCAGGTGGCCTTGCAGTTGAAAGTACAGCAAAACGTCTTGCTGAAAACAATGAGTCTTTTAGGGTGTTTAGTTTTGATAAAAAAAGAGTATCTAGAGGAAGGGCTATTTTTGATATAAAATATGACCAAATAACCTTTTCAGATGATTTTTTAGTCACATTAGATTTAAAGGGATATAAAATCTATAAACTAGAAAAATATATTACTGATGCTAAAGGAATAGATAAGAGTTCTTTGGATTTAGTAGAGTCTTGGAGTGTTGATTTTAACTATGATGGTTTTGTACATAGACCTGAAATGATTTTTTTAAGGGACAGGGCGGGAATTCAAACTTCCTGTGAGAAGATTATGGGTCAAAAATCTAGTATCAGTATAAAAGTTGTTGATGTATTCGGAAACTATAATTTTATTATTTTAGATGAATAAGAGGGAAAAAATGGAGACAAAAAAAGATAAGATTAAAGGAATGATAAAGGATTATGCTTTTTTGATTTTTGCATGTGCATTAGGTGCATTTACAACTACAGCAGTGATGATCCCCAATGGTCTGACCAGCGGGGGATTAACAGGTATAGTTAGAATAATACAGAACTATGTTAATGTTGAATTTTCTTTATTATATTATGCGGGAGCCTTAATAATATTAGGTATAGTTTGGTTTTCAATAGGGTTAAGAGAAGCAAAGAAAGTATTGATGGTGACTTTGGTTTATCCGGCAATATTGTTTGTTTTCGAAAGATTTGATTTTCAACTTCTTGAAGAGAAAGACATTATTTTGGCAGCAATTTTCTGTGGGATTTTTTCTGGAATATGTAACGGTATAGTTTTTTGGAGAGGTTATTCTTTTTGTGGAACTGAATCGATTGCTAAGATAATTAAGAAAAAGTTTCTTCCTCAGATGGATATAAGTCGTATACTTCTTTGTCTTGATGCAGTTATAATAATAATAAGTGCTTTTATCTATGGGAGAAATATTGCACTATATGCCCTGATAACTCAATTTATTGCTTCAAAAATGGTAGATTTTATTATGTATGGATTTGAGACAAAAATAGTTCAGCTTAGCATTATAACATCTAAGCCTAAAGAAGTTGCAGACTTTGTAATTAATAATATTGGAAGAGGTGTATCCAGCAGAACAATAGTAGGAGAATATACAAATACAATCAGAAAAGAGATGGTTGTTTTATGTTCGCCTAGAGAGAGTATGCTGATAAAAAAATACCTTATTGCCCTAGATCCATCTTCTTTTGTAACAATTTTACATGTTGAAACAGTTTGGGGATTAGGAAAAGGCTTTACAGATATTGAAAAAGATGTATAATGTAAAGGTGGTCTAATTTACTTTTTAATTAGACCTTATAAGGGGCATTAGCTCAATTGGATAGAGTCGCGGCCTTCGAATCCGTTGGTTGG